>JBFLWR010000124.1:4631-26694 GCA_040755925.1 Pseudomonadota bacterium | reverse complement strand
GCGCAAAGGACGCTGTAGCACTTTAACTTGCGCTCACGTACTTAATGTACGCTCCGCTCCGGTTCTCGGAAGCCATCATTCTCGACTCGGCCTGACCTGAATCTCAACACACCCTTAGGTGCTTGATCTCGGGCGGAATGCGGTGATGCTTCACCCTTTGGCGGTTGGTCGCTGGTTCCCTGCGACCGGTCCGTCATAGCGGGCGCGTGGCCTGATCGGCCGGTTGCTCATCACCTGCTCGATGGCGTGCGCCGTCCAGCCGACGCTGCGGCCGAGCGCGAAAAGGCGGAACGGCGCATCGGCGGGCAGGCGCAGGCTGCGGGTCATCGCGGCCAGCGCGAAATCGATATTGGGCTGCAGGCCGGTCGCCGCGATCACCGCATCACGCAGGCGCAGGAGCCCATCGTCAATCTCGAGGTCGCGGAGCAGCGCCTGACCGCGCGGATCGCCTTCCGGGTAGAGCTGGTGG
Organism: Pseudomonadota bacterium; assembly: GCA_040755925.1. GTDB lineage: Bacteria > Pseudomonadota > Alphaproteobacteria > Rhizobiales > Rhizobiaceae > Mesorhizobium. The sequence continues at coordinate 26,225 of JBFLWR010000124.1, read as the reverse complement.
CCGAAGCCTGGCAGCGGCCGGTCATGCGCGAGCCAGCGGGCGATCGCGTCGTCCGGGCCAAGCCGCCCGGCATCCTCGACAAGGGCGATCGCCGCGGCGCCGGCGCCGCCGTGGCGCGGTCCGGTGAGCGTCGCGAGGCCGGCGAGCAGGCAGGCGGCGATCGGCGCGCCGGTCGAGGCCGCGACGCGCGCGGCGAAGGTCGAGGCGTTGAGTTCGTGATCGGCAAGCAGCACCAGCGCCTTGCGGATCAGACCGGCGCCGGACGCATCGACCGACCAGCCGCGCGCCAGCCTTTCATGCACGGGCTCCGATCCCGGAGACGCGCCAAGAGCGATGGCGAGCACGCTGGTGGCCGCGGCGCCGTCCTGCTGCAGCATGGCGGCCCTGCGGCCGAGCGAGGGCCAGCCTTCGGCCGCCAACGCAGATAGTCTCGCAAATGCCGTGGCGGTGCCGCTTTGCCGGGCGGGCGAGGGCGTCAGCGAAGCGAAGGATGGGACAGCGCGGGAAGCCCATAAAATGCCTGCGGTTTCCTCCAGCGTCGCCGTGGCGGAAAGCGCCACGGCATCGTCGCCACGATAGACCAGGCGGCCATGCAAGACCGTCGAGATAGCCGTCGTGATCGCCGGCTCGCCCCAGGCGATGGCGCTTTCGGCGATCGCCTGGGGGCTGCGTCCCCGCGCCCGGCGCGTCGCCAGCCCGGCGATGTCGTCGGCGCGGTACTGGCTGCGGCGCGGGTCGGCTTCGTCCGGACGCATGCCGATCCGGCCGCGGCTGACATAGGCGTAAAGCGTCTGAGGACGGACGTTGAGCCGATCGAGCGCTTCCTCGCGGGTCAGCCATTCGGACATGCTTTCAGCGGCCTACATTGATTCAATTGATCAAGATTGATGCATTGACTGCGCAGCATTAATTGCGATGCGGAAAAGGTCAAGGAGACAAGTCATGGCAAACGGGCTCGACGATGTCGTTGCGGCGGATACGGTGCTTTCCGATGTGGACGGCGTGGGCGGACATCTCACGATCCGGGGTCATTCGTTGATGGAACTGGCCGGCCATTGGCGCTACGGCCAGGTGGTCCACCTGCTGTTCGACGGCTTTTTCGATGAACTCCCCGGTGACGTCGAACTGGAAAAGGCCATCGGCAAGGCGCGCGTCGAGGTGTTCGAGCAGCTGCAGCCGATGCTCGCCCAGCTCGCGCCGCTAGACATCTACAGCGCCATCCGCGCCGGCATGGCCTTGCTGCCGGATGGCGACGAACTGGCTGATGCGCTGCGGCTGATCGCGGCGCCGGCGGTGCTGACGCCCGCCTTGCTGAGACTTGGCCGTGGCGAGAAGCCCATTGCCCCCGACAGCCGCGCCGACCATGCCGCGGACATGCTGCGGATGCTCTCAGGCACCGCGTCGCCCGCGCTTGCCAAGGCGCTCGACACCTATCTGGTGACGGTGTGCGACCACGGGCTCAACGCTTCCACCTTCGCGACGCGGGTTGTGGCATCGACCCAGGCCGGACTGACCTCCGCGATCCTGGCTGGGCTCGGCGCGCTGAAGGGCCCGCTGCATGGCGGGGCGCCCGGGCCGGTGATCGAGATGCTCGACGCCATCGAGGCCAGCGGCGACGCCGCCGCCTGGCTGCGCGACGAGATCGCCCACGGCGAGCGCGTCATGGGCTTTGGCCATCGCATATACCGCGTGCGTGATCCGCGCGCCGATGTGCTGAAAGCAGTCGTCCGGCAACTCGGCACGAGGAGCGGGACGGATAGCCGGCTGGCCTTCGCCGAAACGGTTGAGCAAGCGGCGCTCGAAGTGCTGCGGATCGCGAAGCCCCAGCGCTCGATCCAGACCAATGTCGAATTCTACACGGCACTTCTGCTTGAAGCCGCCGGCGTTCCGAAGGAGGCATTTTCCAATGTCTTTGCCGCCGGGCGTGTCGCCGGCTGGCTGGCCCATGCGCGCGAACAGCAGGCGACCGGACGCCTGATCCGGCCGCAATCGCGCTATGTCGGACCGGTGCCGGACCTCGTCGCCTGACATTTCAGACCCGCCTGGGGGCAACACCACCGCCCCTCGGGCGGTAGTGTTTGCACGATCGAAATTTCGCTCGATCACGCCTGTGTGTTCGTGTTCTTGCCTTGGTTCATCCTTATATGCTGCACTGCAGCATGAGCTGACGGCAGCTGCCCCGGCACAGTGACGCTGGGGCAGGTCGACCTACAGGATGACAGGAACGCCATGGCGAAGAACGGCAAGGCGGAGGAAAAGAAGAAGATCAACATCGCGCTGCAGGGCGGCGGCTCGCACGGGGCCTTCTCCTGGGGCGTGCTCGACCGCCTGCTGGAGGACGGGCGGCTGGAGATCGCGGCCGTTTCCGGCACCAGCGCCGGCGCGATGAACGCCGTGGCGCTTGCCGACGGTTTCGTGCGCGGCGGCGTCGAGGGCGCGCGCAGGAAGCTCGACGATTTCTGGCGCGCGGTGGCGTCGAAGGGGCGCTTCAGCCCGGTGCAGCGCATGCCGTGGGACGTCGCCTGGGGCAACTGGTCGATCGAGAACACGCCGGGCTATGTCTTCTTCGATACCATGTCGCGGGTGTTCTCGCCCTATGTCGCCAACCCGCTCGGTCTCAATCCGCTGCGCGATGTGGTGGCGAAGGAGATCGACTTCTCCAATGTGCGGGCCTGCAAGTCGATGGAGCTGTTCATCTCGGCGACCAATGTCGAGACCGGGCAGCTGCGCGTCTTTTCCGATGGCGAGATCGACCTCGACACGGTGATGGCGTCCGCCTGCCTGCCGCAATTGTTCCGCGCGGTCGAGATCAAGGGCGTGCCCTATTGGGACGGCGGTTATGGCGGCAATCCGGCGCTCTATCCGTTCTTCAAGGCCAGCGCGACCGAGGACGTGCTGTTGGTGCAGATCAATCCGGTGGTGCGCGAAGGTACGCCGAAGAGCGCCAACGAGATCCAGAACCGCATCGACGAAATCACGTTCAACGCCGGGCTGCTTCGCGAATTCCGATCGATCGCCTTCGTCAAGGAACTGATCGCGGCCGGTCGCCTGCCGCATGGCGAATACCGCGACATCCGCATGCATCGCATCGATGCCGACGAAGCGTTCAAGGACCTGTCGGCATCGTCCAAGGTCAATGCCGAATGGGCCTTCCTCACCTATCTGCGCGATCTCGGCCGGACCGCGGCCAGCGACTGGCTGGACGAGAACTACGACGCCGTCGGCAAACGGGCGACGCTCGACCTGTCCGGCGAACTCGACGACGGCTTCAAGCCGGTGCGCGGCCCGGCGCCCGGCCGACGGGTCAAGGAGTTCCTTGCAGCGCGGCTGAAGCCGGACGTGGCGCGCAACCGAGCCTGATCTGACTTGAGGCGGAATGCGTCATGGCATCCCGCCCCGTGTCGATGGCATCAGGCGTCGGCAACATCCTTGGGCTCGGCCTTCGCCTGCATGGCAGGCTTGGCGGCCGGCGCTTCGGTTCCGAGCTTCGACCCCGCCAGCAGGCCTTTCGACCTGGCGAACTCGGCGCCGGACATTTTTGCGCCGCTCTCGGTGCGGACCTTGAGGATCTCCAGATTGCCGCCCTGCACCGTGACCTGCAGGCTCTTGTCGCCCACCCAGCTGATTTCGCCAGGCTTGCCGACCACGTCGGCGAATTTGCGCGCCACATGTTTCTTGACCTCGAACAGGCGGACTTTCTCGCCACCCACGGTCGTCCAGGCGCCGGGCGCCGGGTCGCAGCCGCGGATGAGGTTGTGGATGGTGTCGATGTGATTGTTCCAGTTGACCCTGGCTTCGGCGTCCTTGCACCAGCCTTCGTAGCTCGCCTGGGATTCGTCCTGCGGAATCTCCTGATGCCGGCCCGAGACGACAAGGTCGGCGGCGTCCAGCATGGCCTGGACGCCGAGCGGGAAGAGACGGTCGAAATAGACGCTGCCAAGCGTGTCCTCCGCGCCGACGCCGACGGTCACCTGCAGCAGCACCGGACCTTCGTCGAGGCCGTCCGTCGGCCGGAAGATGGTGAGGCCGGTCTGGTTGTCGCCCTTGATCAGCGGCCAGTTGATCGAGCTCGGGCCGCGGTATTTCGGCAGCAGCGAGGGATGGTACTGGATGGTGCCGTGGGTGGGGATGTTGACGAAGCTCTGCGGCGCGAATTGCAGCACATAGGCCATGACGGCGATCTCGACGTCGAGCTCGCGCAGCGCCGTTTCGGCGGCTTCGCCCTTCAGGCTCGGCAGCTGGAACAGCTTCAGCCCGCGTTCCTCGGCCGCAAGGCGCAACGGATCGGGCCGCGATCCAGGCTTTTCGGGAGCGCAGAACACGCCGGCGACGTCGTCGCCGCGCGCCAGAAACGCTTCCAGCACGCTTTTGCCGAAGGCCTGCTGTCCGATGATTGCAAGACGCATGATAGGGTTCCTTGTGCTTGGGCAAAGGGAGGGCGGGCCCGCGCTGGCCGTGGCCAGCGAAGGTTGGGTGGTGCTTGAGGATTTCGGAGTTTCAGGCCGGCGGTGCGGTCACTTGCCGGTCTGGATCCATACGACCTTCTGTTCGGTGAAGTTCTCGATTGCCGCGTCGCCATGTTCGCGGCCGAAACCTGAATCGCGCGAGCCGCCCCAGGGCAGGCGGATGTCGGTTGGTCCGTAGGTATTGACCCAGACCGTGCCTGCCTTCAGGTCCCTGGCGAAGCGATGGACGCGCCCGATGTCAGCGCTCCAGACGCCGGCGGCGAGGCTGTAGACGGTGCCATTGGCAAGGCGCAGGGCGTCGGCCTCATCCTTGAACTTGATGACGGTCGCGACAGGTCCAAAAATCTCTTCCTGCGAGATGCGCATCTGGTGCTCGACATTGGCGAACACCGTCGGCTTGACGAAGTAGCCGACATCGCCGTGGCGCGAGCCACCGGTCACCAGCGAGGCGCCTTCGTTGCGGCCGATGTCGATATAGTTGAGTACGCGCTTCATCTGCACTTCGGAGACCAGCGGACCCATTGCGGTCGAGGTCTCCAGCGGGTTGCCGATGCGTGTCGACTCCGCACGGGCCGCCAGCCGCTGGACGACCTCGTCATAGACGGATTCATGCGCCAGGATGCGCGAGCCGGCCGAGCAGACCTGGCCGGTGTTGAAGAAGATGCCCGAACCGGCGGCCTTGACCGCGGCGTCGAGGTCGGCGTCGGGGAAGATGATGTTGGCGGACTTACCGCCAAGCTCCAGCGTCACGCGCTTCAGGTTGCCGGATGCGCCTTGCAGGATCTGGCGGCCGACGACCGGCGAGCCGGTGAAGGTGATCTTGTCGACGTCGGGATGGTCGACGAGCGCCTGGCCGGCGATCTTGCCGAAGCCGGGGACGACATTGAGGACGCCGTCGGGAAAGCCCGCCTCGAGCGCCAGCTCGCCGATCTTGAGCGCGGTCAGCGGTGTCAGCTCGGCGGGCTTTAGCACCACGGTGCAGCCGCAGGCCAGCGCCGGCGCGATCTTCCACATGCCGATCATCAGCGGGAAGTTCCACGGGATGATCGCGGCGACGACGCCGAGCGGCTCGCGCACCGTGTAGGTCAGTGCGTCGGTGCGGGCTGGGATGACCTGGCCGTTTATCTTGTCGGCCATGCCCGCGTAGTAGACGAGCGTGTCGATGACGGCCGGAAGGTCCTGACGCCGGATGGCCGAGACCGGCTTGCCGGAATCGAGGCTTTCCAGATTGACCAGCTCGTCCTCGTCACGCCGGATGAGATCGGCCAGCTTCAGGAGCAGCTGCCCGCGCTCGGCGGCGCGCAGACGTTTCCACGGGCCTTCGAACGCCGCGCGGGCCGAGCGCACCGCGACGTCAATGTCCTCGATGCCGGCTTCGGCGACCTTTGCCAGCACCTCGCCGGTGGCTGGATTGACAGTTTCAAAGCTGCGCCCCGAGAGGGCGCCCACGCGCTGCCCATCGATCAGCAGATTGTGCGTCTGGTCGGAAAGCCGGGTAAGCATCTTTATCTCCTCTGCGCCTAGATATGAACTTCACTGCATATTTAGCGATGAAGTCATCCGGCGAACACGAACCTCACATCGAGCTTACCCACTCGCGAATGCTTGGGGAATATGATATCTCATGCCTATACTGTGGCGGTTACATATGAAGTTCGGTTCCTATCCAGTGCATGATGAGATATGAACTTAAGTGCATATTATCGACCCAGACGGCATCGGCGGAGGAGATGGCCATGATCCAGATCGAGATCGACCCGGTATGGCGCTTCAGGCGGCGGGAGGACGCGCAGTCGCTGCAGATCATGCTCGACTTCCTCGCTGAGATAAGGGCGACCGGGAAGATCACATCGGCGGCGGACAAGGCGCATATCTCGTACAGGCACGCCTGGAACCTGATCGAGAAATGGTCGGAATTCTTCAACATGCCGCTGGTCGTGCGCAAGCAGGGCAGCGGCACCAGCCTGACGCCGTTCGGCGACAAGCTGGTCTGGGCCGGGCAGCGACTGGAGGCGAGGCTTCGTCCGCTGCTGCAGAACCTCTCGCAGGAGCTGGAGACCGAGATCAATCAAATGCTGCCGCACGGCCCGCTGGTGCTGAGGGTGCACGCCAGCCACGGTTTCGCAGTCCCCAAACTGCGCGAGATACTGAGCCGCGAGCCGGACATCGGCGTCGACTTCCGCTATGTCAGCAACCAGAATTCGCTGGCCTCGCTGGCGCATGACGGTTGCGATCTTGCCGGCCTGCATCTGCCGCAGGGCGAACTGCGCAAGCGCGCGATCGCGGCCAGCAAGGGCTGGCTGACGCCCAATCTCCACCGTGTCATCAGCTTCGTGACGCGCGAGATGGGCCTCATGGTCAGGCGCGGCAATCCGCTCGGCATCACCTCGCTGGAGCGATTACTCGACCCTTCGATCCGCTTCGTCAACCGCGATCCGGATTCCGGGACACGGCTGCTGTTCGAGCAACTGCTTGCGCAGCACGGACTGGATGGCACGCGCATCAATGGTTACGAGCATTCCGAATTCACGCATGCGGCGGTGGCCGCCTATGTCGCCAGCGATCTCGCCGATGCCGCTTTCGGCGTGGAGGCGGCCGCCAGGCAGTTCGGGCTCGATTTCGTGCGGATGCTGACCGAGGACTATTTCTTCGTCTGCAAGAAGCAGATCCTCGAGGTCGAAGCTGTCCAGCGCGTCCTCGCGATCATGCGCGGCGAGGAGTTCCATACAGCGATCTCGAAGCTTCCCGGGTACCGCGTGAAGGACGCCGGCTCGATCAAGACGATCCGCGAAGTCTTCCGGCGATCCGAATAGCCAAGGGTCGTCATTCGCCTTTAATCCTGTCGCCGAACGGGACAGGGGAGGCGCTGGATTCGGCTTGTCGGGCGATGTACTCTTACCTGAACGTAAACGGGAGGTAGCGGTGCTGCAGACCAGACGGAACGCTCTCGGGGTCAGCTTTGAAGCGCAGTGCAGGGCCTTCGAGAAGGAGCCCTTTCCCAGCCTTGCGGTGCGGAAGGACCGGTTGAAGCGCCTGCTGGCCCTGACCGAAAAGCATGAGGCTGAAATCTGCGCGGCGATCGACAGCGATTTCTCCGGCCGCTCGGCGCAGGAAACGCGGCTGGCGGAACTGTTCGTCGTCCGCGCCGGCATCAGGCATGCGCAGTCGCATCTGCGCGGCTGGATGCGCGAGCGCCGCGTCGCCACCAGCCTGCCGTTCCTGCCGGGGCGGAACCGCCTTCTGCCGCAGCCGCTGGGCGTGGTCGGCATCGTGTCGCCGTGGAACTATCCGTTCCAGCTCGCCATGGCGCCGGCGACCGCGGCTTTGGCCGCCGGCAACCGCGTGCTGATCAAACCCTCAGAGCTGACGCCGAAATTCTCACATTTGCTGGCCCGTCTCGTCGAAGAGCATTTCGCGGCGAACGAAATGAGCGTGGTGACCGGCGACGCCGAGGTCGGCAAGGCGTTCGTCTCCCTGCCGTTCGACCATCTGCTTTTCACGGGCTCGACCGCCGTCGGACGCCAGGTGGCGCAGGCCGCCGCCGTCAACCTGACGCCGGTGACGCTCGAGCTTGGCGGCAAGTCGCCGGCGATCTTCGATCCGTCCTGCGATCTCGACGCGGCTGTGTCGAGCCTCGCCTATGGCAAGCTCCTCAACGCCGGCCAGACCTGCATCGCGCCCGATTATCTGATGGTTCCGCAGGGGCGGGCGGCCGACATCGCCGCGAAGCTCGCCGTCGCGATGGCGCGGCTCTATCCGACGCTGCGCGACAATCCCGACTTTACCGCCATCATCAGCGAGCGGCACCGCCAGCGGCTGGCCGACATGATCGTGGAGGCGCGTGAGAGCGGCGCCGATGTCACCGAGGTCAATCCGGCGAACGAGAAGCTCGGCGTGACCGATCGCAAGATGGCGCCGGTGCTGGTCAGGAATGCCGGCGAGAACCTGCGGCTGATGCGTGAGGAGATCTTCGGGCCCGTGCTGCCGATCATCGAATACGGCTCGGTCGACGAGGCGATCGAGCATGTGAACCGGGCGGAGCGGCCGCTCGCGCTTTACTGGTTCGGCAAGGACAGCGGCAATCGCCAGAGGGTGATGCGGGAAACAGTTGCCGGAGGCGTGACGGTCAACGACTGCATGATGCATCTGGTGCAGGAGCGGCAGCCGTTCGGCGGCGTCGGCGCCAGCGGCACGGGCGCCTATCACGGCGAATGGGGATTCCGGACCTTCAGCAAGGAGAAGCCGATCTTCATCCAGTCGGGTTTGAGCGCCGGCAGCCTTTTGCGCCCGCCCTATGGCAAGACGTTCGAACGGCTCTTCCGGTTGCTGAACCTTATTACTTGACGACGGCTCTCAGCAGTTCCGCGCGGACTCCGCCGCCTCGAGTCCTCGGCGACGGCTACCTCAGGTAGTGGCTGCGCATCATGCTGACGCCTGTTGCCATCGACCCTTGGAACTCGCGGAAAATGCCGCCGGATCAGCAAAAGGCAGGCGCCCGGACGGCTAAAGCGTTGAAAATTATGGATGCGTCGTAAGCGAAGGCGCAATGGTCCCGTAACTTTTCTCACTATAGTGCGCTGCAACTTTGAGGTAGAAGCGGCGCTTCGCCGATCACGGCAAATTGAACATGGCTTTGCGCGCACCCATATCGGCCGCGCGCCCGGGAGTCGAAGCGCCGACCTCGCCAAGCCCGCAACGGAAAAATGACGATGCCGAAAATCAGGTTTCACAAGCTTGCAGCCATTGCCGTGCTCATCGGATTCGCGGCCTGGATGGGAACCGGTGAGTTTTCCTCCGTGGGCAGCGCCGCGGCTGATAATGCCAAGGCGGCGGACTCCACGACGGCAAAAGAGGCCGGCAAGCCGAACGCGGCTGAAGCGGAGCAGAAGCCGGCATTGCGCACCGTCGCGGTGGTGATGCCGCCGCGCAAGACCTATGCGCGCGCCATCCGCATTTCCGGCCTGACCGAGGCGGACAAGCGCGCCGTGCTCGCCACGCGTGTCGCCGGCGTCATCGACAAGCTGCCGGTCAAGCAGGGCCAGCACGTCAAGACCGGCGAGCTGGTGCTGATGCTGGCCGCCGAAGAGAAAATTTCGAACGTCGACAACGCCAGACAGCTTCTGGCACAGCGCAAGGCTGAGCTCGATGCCGCCGAGCGACTGGCCAAGACCGGCAACCTGCCCAAGCTGCAGCTCGACACCGCGCGGTCGAACCTGACGGCGGCGCAGTCGATGCTGGAAACGGCGCAGGCCGAGCTCGACCGCAACGAGGTCAAGGCGCCATTCGACGGCGTCATCGACCGCGTGCCGGTGGAACTCGGCAGTTCGGTGATGCAGGGCGGCGAAGTGGCGACGATCCTCAAGCTCGATCCGGTGATCGCGCGCGGCGAGATCAGCGAGCGCGACCTGCGTTACATCAAGATCGGCGACCAGGCCGACGTGCGCCTCGTAAACGATCAGAAAGTCACCGGCACGGTGCGCTACATCAGCCGCGATGCGTCATCGCAGACCCGCACCTTCCGCGTCGAAGTGGCGATCCCCAATGGCGACGGCTCCATTCCCGCCGGCATGACGGCCGAGATCACGCTCAGCGCCGAGCCGACCGACGCGGTGATGCTGCCGCGCTCGGTGGTGACGCTAGGCGACAAGGGCGACCTCGGCATCCGCGCCGTCGGCAAGGACGACAAGGTGGCCTTCTTCCCGATCGACCTGGTGGACGACACGCCGCATGGGCTTGTGCTTGGCGGAATTCCCGACGAGGCGCGCGTCATCGTGGCCGGCCAGGAACTGGTCAAGGAAGGCGATCTGGTGAAACCCGTCCAGGCCGACCAGGCGACGATCAACAAGCTGATCGGCGAAGCCACCGCCGGCACGCAGTAGCGCGACCCGTGTGGCGCCGGCTCTCCGGCGCCACCGTCAATATCGCGGCTTTCCGAGAAACAGCAGGCATAAGCCATGGACATCGTCAGACTCGCCATAAGCAACGCCCGTCTCACCATATCGGCGTTGATGTTCCTGCTGGTCGCGGGTTGGGTCGCCTATCAGTCGACGCCGAAGGAAGCCGAGCCCGACGTTCCGATTCCGATGATGTATGTCAGCCTGATCTACCAAGGCATCTCGCCGGAGGACTCGGAGCGGTTGCTGTTGCGACCGATGGAGACCAAGCTGAAGAGCCTCAAGGGGCTCAAGGAGATGCGCTCGGCGGCCTTCCAGGGCGGCGGCTACGTGCTGGTCGAGTTCCAGCCGCAGACCAACCTGGCGACCGCTCTGCAGGACACGCGCAGCAAGGTGCAGGACGCCAAGGCCGACCTGCCTCAGGCGGCCGAGGAGCCGGTGGTCACCGAAGTCAACGTCTCCGAATTCCCGGTCCTTGTCGTGACGCTTTCAGGCGATCTGCCGGAGCGCGTGCTGGCTTCCGCCGCGCGCGAATTGCGCGACCGCATCGAGGAAGTGCCCGGCGTGCTGGAGGGCTCGCTCCAGGGATCGCGCGACGACTTGGTCGAAGTCGTCATCGACCCAGTGAAGCTGTCGTCCTACGGATTGCAGTTGGACCAGGTCATGCAAGGCGTCGGCGCGTCCAACAGCCTGGTCGCCGCCGGCAATCTCGAGGGCTCCGAAGGCAAATACGCGGTCAAGGTGCCGTCGCTGATCGAGACGCCCGAGGATGTCGCCAACCTGCCGGTGGTGGCCACGCCCAATGCCGTCGTGCAGGCCAAGGACATCGCCACGGTGCGCTCGACCTTCAAGGACGCCGAGACCGTCACCCGCCTCGACGGCAAGCCGGCCATCGCCATCGAGGTGAAGAAGCGCATCGGCGCCAATTTGATCGACACGCTGAACCATGTGCGTGCCGTCTCGGATGCCTTCGTCAAGACGATGCCGGAAGGCATGCACGTCACCTACACGCAGGACAAGTCGGTCTTCGTCAACCAGCTGCTGGGCGATCTGCAGAACCACGTGATGATCGCGGTGATCCTGGTGTTCATCGTCATCCTCTACGCGTTGTCCGGGCGCGCCTCGCTGCTCATCGGCCTCGCCATCCCGTCATCCTTCCTGATGGGCATCCTGTTGCTCGCCATGATGGGCTACACGATCAACATGATCGTGCTGTTCAGCCTGATCCTGGCGGTCGGCATGCTGGTGGACGACGCCATCATCGTCACCGAATTCGCGGAACGGCGCATGAGCGAGGGCATGCCGAAGGCCGAAGCCTTCGCGCTGGCCGCCAGGCGCATGGCCGGCCCGGTCATCGCCGCGACGATGACGCGCATCGCCGCTTTCTCGCCGCTGCTGTTCTGGCCCGGCATCATCGGCGACTTCATGAAATACATGCCGATCACGCTGATCGTGACGCTGTCGGCCTCGATGCTCTACGCGCTGGTCTTCACACCAACGCTGGGCGCCATTTTCGCCAAGGCGCCGGAGCACCACGAGGAGGATCACCGCGACGGCCTCTACATGGCGGTGGTCAAGCAGGCGGTGCGGTTCCCGATCACCGTCATCCTGCTCACCGTCGGCCTGCTTGTCGGCGTCGGCTACGCCTATTCCAAATATGGCGCCGGCGTGGAGTTCTTCCCCAGCGTCGAGCCCGACTACGGCCTGCTCTACGTGCATGCGCGCGGCAACCTTTCGCTGGCCGAAATGGACGCCGCTACCAAGGCCGCGGAAAGCCGGCTGCTCGGCTGGCCGGGCGTGAAGTCGGTCTACACGCGTGTCGGCAAGAGCCAGGGCGGCGGCCAGGACGTCCCCGAAGACGTCGTCGGCGTCATCCAGTACGAGTTCGTCGACTGGCGCCAGCGCAAGTCCGCCAACCAGATCCTCAACGACCTGCGCGGCGTCATGGCCGGCATTCCCGGCGTCGATGTCGAGGTGCGCGTGCCCGAGGCCGGTCCGCCGACCGGCAAGCCGATCCAGATCAGGCTCTCGGCCGTCGACCCGGCCGGGCTCGACGAGAAGGCGCGCGCCGTCGCGGCGCGCATCGCGAAAGTGCCAAACGTCATCGACATTTCCGACGGCCTGCCGCCGCCCGGTGTCGACTGGGCAATCGAGGTCGACCGGGCAAAGGCCGCGCAATACGGCATCAGCCCGACTTCGGTCGGCACGGTGGTGCAGCTGGTGACCAATGGCCTGAAGCTGTCGGAATACCGGCCAGCCGGCGCCGACAAGGCGGTCGACATCAGGCTGCGCCTGCCGGAAGACCGGCGCACGCTGTCGACGCTGGACGAGCTTCGCGTGCAGACCTCGCAAGGATCGGTGCCCATATCGAACTTCGTCATTCGCAAGGCAAAGCCGAGCGTAGGCATTCTCAACCGCATCGACGGCGCCCGCACCGTTGTCGTCCAGGCCAATGTCACCGCCGGCGCGCAGGTGGCGGCGGTGCAGCAGGAGGTCACCAAGGCCGTCGCCGACATGGGTCTGGGCAGCGGCATACGCTGGAAACTCGCCGGCTCCAACGAGGACAGCGCGGAAGCGGGTGCCTTCCTCTTCAAGGCTTTCGGCGCCGCGCTCTTCCTGATCTTCCTGGTGCTGCTCATGCAGTTCAACAAGTTCACCAGCGTGCTGATGGTCCTGTCGTGTGTGGTGATGGCGACGATCGGTGTGTTCCTGGGGCTGCTTCTGACAGGCGAAGCCTTCGGCATCGTCATGTCGGGCATCGGCGTCATCGCGCTCGCCGGCGTGGTGGTGAACAACAACATCGTGCTCATCGACACCTATGACCGGCTGCGCGAGGAAGGCTGGGACAAGATGGAAGCGGTGCTGCAGACCTGCCGCGAGCGCGCGCGCCCAGTGGTGCTGACCGCGGTCTCGGCGATCCTCGGCGTGCTGCCGATAGCCTTCGGGCTCGGCCTCGAAATCTTCCATCACGAGACGACGATCAACGCGCCATCGACGCAGTGGTGGATATCGCTGTCCTCGGCGATCGTCTTCGGCCTGTCCTTCGCCACGCTGCTGACGCTGGTGGTGACGCCGTCGATGCTGATGGTGTTCACGCGCAGCAAGAATAGCCGTTTCTATGCCTTCTTCCGCCGCCTGTTCGGGCGCGACAAGGGCAAGGCTTCCCCCGCAGGGCCGGTGCCGGAAGCCGGAGCAGAGCCGGCAACTGCGTTCCCGAAAGCCGCCGAATAGCGCGTTTCGGTGCCACAGACGAACGGCCGGGTGCTACGGTGCCCGGCCGTTTCGTTTTTCACATGAGCTCACCGCGATCAGGCTGCCTGACGCGAGGCGGAGCCAACCGCAGTGCCGATGTCGCGCATGGCTTCCTCGACCGCCTCATCCAGCGGCGTGTGCGGGATCTCGCCGATGACCTCGTCCAGCCGGGTCGAGACCAGCTGGTGCGCTTCGAAGCGCAGATAGGACATCGAGACGATCTCCTTCCACATGGCGACGAACGGGCTGCCGGCGCGCAGCACCCACCAGGGCATGAAGGTGAGCTTCAGCTTGCGTCCGAGCGCCTTCTCGGCGGCGGCCTTGATGTCGAGGTCGGTGACGGCGTGGCCGGGGAAGTTGATGGCCTCGTATGAGCCGAGCTTGTCGAGGTTGCGCGCCAGGCCAACGAAGGCGACGGCGAAGTCCGGCAGATAGGCCCATTCATGCACCAGGTCGGCCGGGCCGGGCGCGGTGTAGATGCCCTTGCTCATCTTGGCGGCGACGACGAGGTCGAACCAGGAGCCGGTGCCGGTGCCGCCGAAGAAGTCGCCGGCCCGCAAAACGATGGTGCGTACACGGCCGGCTTCGGCCTCGCGGCGGAACAGGTCTTCCATGGCGCAGCGGATTCGGCCCTTCTCGGTCGTCGGATGGAACGGCGTCTGCTCGGTGATCACCTGCGGCATCGGCGAGCCGTAGTTGTAGACGGTGCCCGGGAACAGGTGCAGCGTGCCGTTCGCGCGGCAGGCGGCCATGACGTTTTCGGCCATCGGCAGGCACTTGCCCCAGTCGGTGTAGATCGGGTTCAGGCCGTTGAAGATGATGTCGACGCCTTGTGTGGCGCGGATCAGCGAGTCGCGGTCCAGCGCGTCGCCGGCGACCGCGGTGGCGCCCTTGAGCTCGGCCGGCACGTTGCCGGTGCGGGTGATGGCGCGGACGTCGAAGCCGGCGTCGATGAAGGCCCTGGCGACCACGCGGCCGAGCCGGCCATTGGCACCGAGAATTGCGATCTTGGTCATTGTTCGTCTCCGTTGTTTGCGTTTGCCTCGCTAATGTGATGCGTTCATCAACGAATGAAAATTGACTGATTCCGGCGATGTGTTATTCAAGAATGAATGGCTGAATTCGACTGGAACCTGATCAAGAGTTTTGTCGCGGTGGCCGAGACCGGCAGCCTTTCGGCGGCGGCCCGCAGGCTTGCGGCTAGCCAGCCGACGCTTGGGCGCCACATTGCCGAACTGGAGCAGGCGCTCGGCGTCACGCTGTTCCGACGTGGCCGGCGCGGCTACGAACTGACCGAGGCGGGCAGCACGCTTTACGAGCGCGGACGCGTGGTCAGCGAGCAGGCCAATGCCTTCTCGCTCCTGGCGCTCGGATCGGTCGAGGCGATCGAAGGGACGGTGCGTATCGCCGCCTCAGAGGTGGTCGCGGCATTCGTGCTGCCGGTGATGATGGCAAGGCTCGGCGAAGAGGAGCCGGGCATTGAGGTCGAGATCGTCGCCTCGAACCAGGTCGAGAACCTGTTGCGCCGCGATGCCGATATCGCCATCCGAATGGTCAGGCCGGCGCAGAACGAGCTGGTGGCGCGCAAGGTCACGGACATTCCACTCTGCCTGTGCGCGGCGAAGTCCTATCTCGACCGGCGCGGCCGTCCGGAGAAGCCAACCGATTTGGTCGATCACGCCCTGGTCGGCTTCGACCGCAGCGACGAGATCATCCGCGGCTTCACCGCTTTCGGCATTCCGGTCGGCCGCAGCCATTTTCGCTTTCGGACCGACAACCAGATCGTGCTGTGGCAAGCAGTGCGGACCGGCAATGGCGTGGGCATCGGCCAGGAGCCGCTTGTCGATGCCGATCCTCAACTGGAGAAGTTCTTGCCGGACGCTCCCTTGCCGTCATTGCCGGTGTGGCTCGCCATGCATCGTGATGTTCGCGCCAGCCTGCGCATCCGCCGCGTGGCGGATTTCCTGCACGAGGAACTGAAGCGCTATTCGGCCGGCGCGGCGACGGGGGCGAATTCGGCGCGGTGAGCGAGCCCCGCCATCAACAGGACGATGACCAGCAGGCCGGAAAGCGCGATGAAGATCGGGCCGAAGCTCGAATGCTCGGCGACGAAGCCGATCGCCGACGGCGCCACAAGGATGCCTGAGTAACCCATGGTGGTGACCACGCTCATCCCGGTTCCGGACGACATACCTTCCTGATTGCCGCCGGCCGAAAACAGGATCGGCACCATGTTGGCGATGCCGAAGCCGCAGAGAGCGAAGGCGGCGATGGCGAGGTAAGGCGAGGGCGAAAGGCCGGCCACAAGCATGCCAGCCGCCGCGACAAGCGCCGAGCCACGCAGCGTCGTCACGGCGCCGAAACGG
This sequence comes from Pseudomonadota bacterium, assembly GCA_040755925.1. Classification (GTDB taxonomy): domain Bacteria; phylum Pseudomonadota; class Alphaproteobacteria; order Rhizobiales; family Rhizobiaceae; genus Mesorhizobium. The sequence goes on along the minus strand of JBFLWR010000124.1, from coordinate 10,247 downwards.
TTGCGCACGCCATCGCCCAGGAAGCGCATCAGCGCCATGACGCCGGAGAAGGCGGCATAGGCGAGGCCGGCAACGGCAAGGTCGGCGCCGAGTTCCTGATGCAGGTAGAGCGCCGCCCAGTCGAGCACTGCGCCCTCGGAGATCATGGTCAGCAGCGCCATCAGGCCGACCAGGTAGACGATGGCGTGCCGCGGCAAGGAGAATTTCTGGTGCTCGGCTGTTTGCGGTTTCTCCTCGGCGACGAGGTAGCCGATAGCAAAGGCAACGACAGCGAAAGCGACCGCCGTCACGACGACCGCATGGGCGAGGTAACCGTAAGTCTGGATGGCAAAGCCGCCGAGCGCGCCGCCGGCGAAACCGCCGAGGCTCCAGAAGCCGTGCGAGGACGACATGATCGCCCGAGACAGCCGCCGTTCGACGACCACGGCGTTGGAATTCATGGCGACATCCATGCCGCCACACGAGCCGCCGAAGAACAGCATGGCAATGGCGGCCAGCGGCACATTGGGAGCAAGCGCCACGGCCAGCAGGCCGAAGCTGGCGCAGAGGCCGAACCAGCGCACCACGGTGCGCGATCCGTGTCGGGAGATCAGATGTCCGCACCAGGTCATCGCTGCCACCGCGCCGACGCCGAACAAAAGGATCAGCAGCCCCAGCGTGAATTTCGAGATGTCCAGCCGGGTCAGGAACACCGGAATCTGCGGCGCCCAGCTGCCGGTGAGGAAACCATTGGCCAGGAACATGCCGGCGACGGCCCAGCGGCCGCGCGTCGCGGCCTGCATCGTGATTTGCGCGCTCATGGTCTGAAATCCGCTGTGCCAATGGCTTTTCGCGGCAAATTAGATCGATTCAATTTGTAGTCAAGAACCGTGTCAGGGAAGTGCTTGGACCAAGGGGCGGGGAGCGGAAAAATCGGAGGATGGCGATCCTTCGCGCCCCCTCTGTCCTGTCGGACATCTCCCCTACAAGGGGGAGATTGGCTGTTTCGGCGCGCCGCTCATCCTGAAGCCCTTGGTGATTGGCGAAAGCCGACGCGACATCTGATCTCCCCCAAGTGGGGGAGATGGCCGGCAGTCCAGAGGGGGGCACTGTCCCGCCGGCGCTTAATCTCTTGCCGTGCCGTTAGCTCAATGATCCTTCGGCCGCCTTGCCTCGAACTCGGCCTTCTTGGCCTCGGAGGCTTCCGTCTGGTTGAGCGCCTGCCATTCGGCATAAGGCATGCCGTAGATGATCTCGCGTGACTCGTCCTTCGAAAGCGCCAGGCCGTCGGCTTCGGCCGCCTCGCGATACCAGTTGGACAGGCAGTTGCGGCAGAAGCCGGCGAGATTCATCAGGTCGATGTTCTGCACATCGCCGCGCTCGCGCAGATGCTGGACAAGGCGGCGGAAGGCGGCGGCCTCGAATTCGCGTTTCTGCTCTTCACTGAGTTCGGTCATCTTCTTGAACTCCGTCACACCGGCCCGGTGCGCGAACCGAACCGCTTCACCTCATGTATATCGGGACGCCGGTCTATGGCGTCAACGATCGGTGTGAGCCGCTCGGCCCAGGCCGCCGCGCCCTTGCGGTCAGCGATCAGGTCCTGGCGGATCTCGATCAGCGCATGCGCGTAGCCGTTGACAATGGCGTGCCGAAACATGGTGTCGCCGCGCAGCGCGCCGTCATACGGCTCGTTGTCACCGACGACGAGGTCTTTGTCCTGGCCCAGCATCTCGATCAGCGGCCGCGCTACCCGGTCGTCCAGGTCCCACAGGATGCCGACATGCCAGGGGCGGACCAAACCCTGCATGACCGGCGTGAAGGAATGCACCGAGAAGATGAAGGGCGCCTTTCCCGAAGCATGCGCCACCGAAGCGATCATCGCGCCGACGGCATCGTGGTAGGGCCGGTAGAACCGGTCGAGCCGCCTTTCCCGCTCCTCGGCCGCCATCGGGTAGTTCCCGGGCACGATGGTGCCGTCATAGAGCTGGCGGATCAGCGTCGGGTCGTCTTCGCCCCGGTTGGGATCGATCAGGAGCCGTGAAAAACCGGCAAGCACGGCGGGCGCGTCGAGCGCGGCCGCGAGTTCGCGCGTCACCGTCTCGACGCCGATGTCGTAGGCGATGTGGCGGTCGAATTCCTCGGCCGGCAAGCCGAGGCTGCCATACTCGTCCGGCAGGTCGCGGCGGGCATGGTCGGCCAGAAGCACGATGCCTTTCTTGCGGTCGCCCTCGACGATGTCGAAGGGCGCGAAAACTGTGGATCGGGTCATCGGCGGGAAATGGTCGTTCGCTGGCTTCCGGGCAGGGTGCTATCGTCATTCCACGAAGAGGACGCTGGCGCAATGCCGTTGTTTGGCCACGGTTTCTACAAAAAATCCCGAGTGGGACGACATTCCGCGCGCCGGGCTCTTCTAAATCGATTGGAATTGAACAAAACGGCGCGTTGACATGCGCCCGGAGTTTGCTGAAAAGGGGCGTCGAGAGATGCATATGTGGTTGGCGAAGGGATTTGGAATGGGTTTTGCCAGCAGGTCGCGCAAGCGCCTTGCCCTGCCATTCCTCATTGTCGGCGCGGCGCTGTGCGCGATCGCGGCAACCTCGCCGGCGCGCGCCGACTTCCGCGTCTGCAACGCCACACAGAACCTGATCGGCGTCGGTATCGGCTATCGGGCCAAGGCGGGCTGGATCACGGAAGGCTGGTGGCACATCGAGGGGTCGACCTGCAAGACGCTGATCGAGGGGCCGCTGTCATCAAGGTTTTACTATCTTTATGCAGAAGACGCCGAGCGTGGCGGGCGGTGGGATGGCCCGATCAACATGTGCGTCGCCGAGAAAGAGTTCAAGATTGCCGGCGTGAATGATTGCGTCGCCCGGGGCTTCCAGCGCGCCGGATTTCAGGAATATGACACGGGCGAGCAGGCAAGCTGGATGGTCCAGCTGACCGACGAGCCCGCAACGGGAGGCGCGCCAGCAACGCCCCCCGCTCCGGGAACAAACAATCAATGAGACGTAACCGCAAGGTCAAGATCCTCGCCACCATCGGTCCGGCTTCCTCCTCGGAGGAAATGCTGAGAAAGCTCTTCGAAGCGGGCGCCGACGTCTTCCGCATCAATATGAGCCATACCGACCACGAGCTGATGCGCACGCTGGTCGCGCGCATCCGCGCCGTCGAGGCGGCGGTCGGCCGGCCGATCGGTATCCTCGCGGACCTTCAGGGTCCGAAGCTCAGGGTCGGCAAGTTCGCCAACAACAAGGAAGTGCTGACCGCCGGCCAGACCTTCACGCTCGACGACAATCCGGCGCCCGGCACGTCCAGCCGCGTCTACCTGCCGCATCCGGAAATCCTCAGCTCGGTCGAGGCCGGTCACCGACTTTTGATCGACGACGGCAAGCTTGAGCTCAAGGCGGTGAAGAGCGACGGCAAGTCGATCACCTGCACGGTCGTGGCCGGCACTGGCATTTCCGACAAGAAGGGCGTCAGCCTGCCCGATACAGACCTGCCGGTCGGCGCGCTGACGGAGAAGGACCGCGCCGATCTCGACGCGGTGCTGGCGGCGAGCGTCGATTGGGTGGCGCTGTCCTTCGTGCAGCGCCCGGAGGATCTCGCCGAAGCGCGCAAGATCGCCCGCGGCCGGGCCCTCATCATGGCCAAGATCGAGAAGCCGCAAGCGGTCGCCCGCCTGGCCGAGATCATCGAATTGTCGGATGCGCTGATGGTCGCCCGTGGCGACCTCGGCGTCGAGATGCCGCTGGAGGCGGTGCCCGGCATCCAGAAGCAGATCACGCGCGCCGCCCGGCGTGCCGGCAAGCCGGTGGTGATCGCCACGCAGATGCTGGAATCGATGATCACCGCGCCGGTTCCGACCCGCGCCGAGGTCTCCGACGTGTCGATCGCCGTCTTCGAAGGCGCTGACGCGATCATGCTTTCCGCCGAATCCGCAGCCGGCGCCTATCCTGTCGAGGCGGTCGGCATGATGAACCGCATCGCCACGAAGGTGGAGACCGACCCGACCTATGCCGGCATCATCAACGCGCAGCGTTCTGAACCGGAAGCGACCGGCGCGGACGCGATCTCGCTCGCCGCGCGCGAGATCGCCGAGACGCTGAAGCTGTCGGCGATCATCACCTACACGGCTTCCGGCACCACGGGGCTGCGCGCCGCGCGCGAGCGGCCGCAGGTGCCGATCGTGGCGCTGTCGCCGATCGTCAACACGGCGCGCCGGCTGTCGCTGCTGTGGGGAACGCATTGCGTGGTGTCGCCGGACGCCACCGACCTCGACGACATGGTGGACCGCGCCTGCCGCATCGCGCTGGACGAAGGCTTTGGCAAACCGGGCGACCGCGTCATCATCACGGCCGGCGTGCCGCTGAGGACGCCCGGCTCGACCAACATGCTGCGTATCGCCTATGTCGGCTCGGACACGCAGAGCAGCCGATAACACTCGGAACTGCCGGACGTTGCGTGCAGGCTTTGCACGCTGTGGCCATAATGCAACAAAGGCACAGGCAATGATCGCGGCCCTTGCCGCGACACAGGGTTGCCGCGATCGCCGCTACAGAAGGCGGTGAACCGGCGCCGGCATCCGTTCGGCGTCCGCCCGCATTCCCAGTCGATTGAAAGTATCCCCGAATGTCGTCCCTTGTTTCGCGCCGGTCCTTGCTGACCGGGCTCTCGCTCGTTGGAGTATCGGCCATCTCAGCCTGCGCCCAATTGCCCAGGCAGCCAATCGCGGTCGCGAACCTGCCGATGCCCGTGCCGGCCGAGCCGCTGCATGAAAAGGCGCCGGTCGAGGTTGCGGCCGCCGACCCTGTCGCGGCGTCGTCCGGTTATGCGGGCATGTACGACGCGGTGGAAGATGGCGGCCATGCCCTGCCGGCCATTCCCATTGCCAAGGTCGACGGACGGTTCCTGCGACAGGTCGTTGACGATCCGACCGGGGAACTGCCGGGCACGATTGTGGTCAACACGACCGACAAGTATCTCTACCTTGTGCTCAAGGACGGAAGGGCCATGCGCTACGGCGTCGGGCTCGGCCGCCAGGGCTATTCATGGAAGGGCCGCGCGATCGTCCAGTGGAAGCGCAAATGGCCGACATGGACGCCTCCGTCCGCCATGATCCGCAGGGATCCGAAGCTGGAGAAATGGCGCCAGGGCATGCAGCCAGGCGTCAGCAATCCGCTGGGGTCGCGCGCCCTGTACATTTTCAAGGACGGTGTCGACACGCTCTACCGGATACACGGATCGCCGGACTGGAAGTCCATCGGCAAATCCGCGTCCTCAGGCTGCGTGCGCATGTTCAACCAGGACGTCATCGACCTGTACGACCGCGTTCCCGCCAAGACGACACTGCTTGTCCGCTAGTGCCGGGGCCGGCTTCAGGTCGGCGCTAGTTCGGCATCCGGAACCTGAAGTTCCGGGCACCTGCCGGCGCCCTGGGTGTCGCCGGCAATCCGCGCCTCGACCGTCCTTGCCAGGGCCTGCAAATCGATCGGCGCGCCGGCAATCTTTTCGATGGCGCCGACAACGAGGTTGGGGGCGATCCAGTCCGGCTTGTGGCCGAGATTGTGGACCCAGACCAGTTCGGCGCCGGGAATGTCGCGCTCAAGGCCGACGGAGTGGATCGTCGCGTAGACGATC
>JBFLWR010000124.1:0-4621 GCA_040755925.1 Pseudomonadota bacterium | reverse complement strand
ATCTTGTCGCGATCGCCCGATACGATCACGGTCGGCACCTTGATCTCGCGATAAGCCGGCGAGGCGGCGCGGACATAGTCGTAGAGCTGGGCCACGTCGCGGGCGTTGGCGCGAAAGGCCGGTGGGCGCAGCACCAGCGGGATTGAAGCTTCGCCGATGTAATCGTCCGGCAGATTGTTGGGCGAAAAGACGCAAGCCGTGGCGTCGCCGATCTGCAACATGCCTGCCGGGTAGGCGAGCGTTTCGGAAAACAGCCAGCCGATCACCGGCGTGGCCGTCAGCTTGTAGTACCAGGCGGTCGCGCCGCCGGGCCAGGGGTGGCTGACGGGCGAGAGGAAGACGAGGCCGCGCGTCCTGTCGGGATGCCGGCGGGCGAAGGCGGCAGCGACGGCACCGCCGAAGGAGTGTCCGACGATGATCGCTTTTTCGATGCCCACGCGATCCATCAGCGCGGCAATGGTATCGGCCTGCGCCGCCAGCGTCTCGTTGTTGCCCGGGCCACGGTCCGACCAGCCAAAGCCGGGACGATCGAGGAACAGCATTTCGGCGCGGCCTTCGAGCAATGGCCGCAGCGGCAGCATCTGGTCCTTGAGGTTGGCGCTGGCGCCATGGATGAAGACGACCGGCGGCAGGCTGGCGCCCTTGGGCCCCGGGACGTGGACATAGTGGATGCGCGCGCCGTCGATCTCGGCGAACTCACCGACAGGCGGGTTGCGGCGCTCGATAAGCCAGACGCCGGTGCGGGTAACGCCGGCCAAGGCGAAGAAGAGCGCGATGATGAAGAGGAGCGCGGCGCAGATGAGGTTCATACGGGGAATACGAGTGTCGAGGGAAGTTAGTTTAGGGGAAGCGGGGAATTAGGGTGGTAGAGAAGGAGAGTCCTACTCCTCCAAAACCATCAGATGCCTTCGCCCGCCAGCTCTTCCGAAAGCGTCGAGACCTGGTTCTGGGCGCTCCGCATCATCGGATAGATGGAGAGCACTTTCTGCCAGGCTTCCAGCGCGGATTGCTTGTGGCCGGTTTCGGCCATGATCTGGGCCAGTCCCGACAGGGCGCCGAAATGGCGCGGCTCGAGCTGCAGCGTGCGGTCGATGTCGGCCATCGACTTTCCGTAGTTCTTCATCATGAAATGCGCGGTGGCGCGCCGGTTCCAGCCTTCGGCGTAGTCGGGCTGCAAGGTCACGACCTGGTCGAGGAAGTCGAGCGCGACGTCGAACTTCTGGTCCTCCATCGCCTTTTGCGCCCACTGCATCATCAGGTCGATCGAGGCGCTGCCTGACTGGTTCCACTCGTTCCAGATGCGGCCGGCGATGCGTTCGGCGGCCTTTTCGTTGCGTTCGCGCTTGAGGTCGGCAAAGAGCTGGTCGAGCCGTCCCTGCTTGGTCGGGGCAGGGGGCGGTGGCGTGGCTTCGGGCGGCGTTGCCGCCGGAGGCGCCGTTTCGGCAGGCGGCGTAGCCTGGTCCTGCGCCAATGCCGGCAGGACGGTGCCGGACACCAGAAGCGTGGTGAAAAATGCAAAAAGAATCCGCATCGACGGAATCTAATCCCGCACGGCGGATCGTCAAAATGAATTTAGCATGAGAAGGCCGGCGTGCCGGCCATCAACATCAAGCCGCGCGGCATGGTACCGTTTGTGCATGTCGCTGTCCCAAAACCGCTTGGCACTTTTGGGCGACATGCACTACGCCGCGCGCAAACCTCAGCCCTGGCGCGCCTTGTAGCGCGGAGCGGTCTTGTTGATGATGTAGATGCGTCCCTTGCGGCGAACCAGCCGGTTGTCGCGGTGACGCGCCTTGAGCGCCTTGAGCGAATTCTTGATCTTCATGGTCTTGCCTGTTCGGTCAGGGCCCGGTCCCGGGCCGAATTTTAAAGGCGCGCCCGGAAAAAAGCGCGCCTTTGAAGTTGCGTGGCTCATAAACGAAGAGCCTTGCCCGTGTCAACCGCAAGCGAGCAGATGGCATGCAGCAAATGCGCGGTCCATCAAATATTCGCCCATCCGGCCGGCGCGGCATTGCGCGACTCAAGAGGCGCTGGAATGGTGCCGCGACGCGAAGCGATCCGGAGGTGACAATGCGCAGTCTCTTTCTGTCCGTCTGCCTGGGAGCACTGGCGACGGCTTCGGCAGCGTGGGCGCAGGAATGCGACCCCAACGACGATAGCCAGTCGATGATGACGATCTGCGCCGGCGTCGACTACCAGACCGCGGATGCCAAGCTCAACCAGGCCTACCAGGAGCTTGTGCGCCGCAACGACCAGAAGACCAACCAGTTGCTGCAGACGGCACAGCGCGCCTGGATCACGTTCCGCGACGCCGAATGCACCTACTCGACCGCGGCCAGCACAGGCGGCTCCATCCATCCGATGGAGGTCTCGCTATGCCTTACGGCGCTGACCAATGAGCGGACCAAGCAGCTCACGTCAGGCTCCAATTGCCAGGAGAGCGACAGTAGTTGCGCCAGCCCGGACGATGGTGACAACTAGGATGTGCAGCAGCTTGGTGCCTACTCCACACATTTCCGGACAGAAAACCGCTTAGAGCTTTTCCTGGAATGCTCAGCTTCGCCGGCTGATGCGCGTGAAATGGCCCATCTTGCGGCCAGGACGCGATTCGGCCTTGCCGTAGAGATGCAGCATCAGGTCAGGTTCGGCGAGCAGGGCCGGCACCTTCAGCATGTCGTCGCCGATGAGGTTTTCCATCACGCAGTCGGAATGCCGGGCGGGCGAACCCAGCGGCAGGCCTGCGACGGCTCGGATATGCTGCTCGAACTGCGAGATGACACAGGCGGCTTCCGTCCAGTGGCCGGAATTGTGAACGCGCGGCGCCAGTTCGTTGGCGAGCAGCGAGCCATCGGCCAGGACGAAGAACTCGACGCCGATGACGCCGACATAGTCGAGCGCCGAGAGGATTCTTGATGCCGCATCCTTGGCGGCGGCTGCCGTTTCAAGGCTAATCCCTGCCGGAAGCGTCGAGGTACGCAGGATGCCTTCGCGGTGAACGTTTTCGGCCGGATCGTATGCGGCGACGGAGCCATCCAGTCCGCGCGCGGCGATGACCGAAATCTCGCGCTCGAAAGGAACCAGGGATTCAAGGATCAGCGGCACGTTGCCCATCGCCTCGCACGTGCCGGCGAAGCCGCCTGCTTCCATGTTGCGGAAGACGCGCTGGCCCTTGCCGTCATAGCCCATGCGGCGGGTCTTCACCACGCCGCTGCCATCGAACGCCTTCAACGCCGCCGTCAGCTGGTCATCATTGTCGACTGGGCGGAACTGCGCCGTCGGAATGCCGATGCCGTTCAGGAAGCTCTTTTCGGTCACGCGGTCCTGCGCGACTTCGAGCGCCCGCGCGGGCGGATAGACGGGAACGCGGGCAACCAGCATTTCCGCGGCTCCGACCGGAACGTTCTCGAATTCGTAGGTGACGACATCGGAAGCGGTGGCGAGTTGTTCCAAGGCGTTGGTCTCGTCATAGGCAGCGACGATCTGCCGGTTGGCGACCTGCGCCGCCGGGCAATCGGCCTGTGGCTCGAGCACGATGGTGCGGTAGCCGAGGCGTGCGGCGGCCACCGCCAGCATGCGGCCGAGCTGGCCGCCGCCGATGATGCCGATGGTCGATCCGGGCACCAGGCTCACGGCGTGTCCGCCGGCTCGATGGCGACCTTGGCCGTCTGCGCCGCGCGCCAGGCGTCGAGCCGGGCGGCGAGCTTGTCGTCGTTGAGCGCAAGCACGGCCGCGGCCAGAAGCGCGGCGTTCGCAGCGCCCGCCTTGCCGATCGCCAGCGTGCCGACCGGGATGCCGGCCGGCATCTGCACGATGGAGAGCAGCGAATCCTGTCCGGACAGCGCCTTGGATTCGACCGGAACGCCGAAGACGGGAAGCGGCGTCATCGCCGCCGTCATGCCGGGCAGATGCGCGGCGCCGCCGGCGCCGGCGATGATCACCTTGAAGCCGGCGGCCTTGGCGCCCCTGGCGAATTCATAGAGGCGGTCGGGCGTGCGGTGGGCAGAGACGATAAGCCGCCTGTGCGAGATGCCCAGCGCCTCCAGCGTTTCGGCCGCCTGGCGCATCGTCGCCCAGTCGGACTGGCTGCCCATGATGATGGCGACGTCGGCACGCTGATCGGTCAAGGGTTCGCTCCCCGGCGGCAAAGGCGCGCCTTAGCGGAATTCGCCGACAGCCGCAAGGATTGTCGCGGCTTGCGCGTGTCCGTGCGGGTGGCCTAGTCCGGCCAACGCAGCGATCCGGAAGAATCTTTGCGGGCCACCTTCATCGCATCGGACGGCCGGTCCTTGGCCGTCAGCACGGCGCGCAGTTGTTCGGCTACGACCTCGGCCTCGCCCGGATGCAGGTTGCACGGGTCGAGGAAGAAGTGGCCACGCTCGACTTCATGGTTGCGCACGATGACGGGCGGCGAGGCGGCAGCCAAGGCGGAGGCCAGGCCGGCGGCCGTGAAGCGACTTTCCGGCCGCACGAAGACCTGCAGGCGGTCGAGCGGATTGTTGGTCGGATCGGGGATGATCTGAGCGCCGATGCCGGGAATGCCTTGCAGCGCGTCCTTCCACAGATTGAGCGCCGCCTCCTCGCGCCGACGGATGCCGGCATGGTCGCGCTTCTCCCAGGCGTC
>JBFLWR010000123.1:0-18000 GCA_040755925.1 Pseudomonadota bacterium | reverse complement strand
CGCCTAGCTGTTGAAAAACAAAAAACCCGCCGGGCGGCGGGTCGTTGGCGCAAATCAGCACCATGAATAAAATAGTAGCATTCCTGCCCTCACCTGGCAATGCCGAATAGGCATATTTTCCTTCTCCCTTATTTCCCGTTGCCCTCTGTGGTCCATCCGCCTTTCGCGCTTTCAGGTTGCTACCGGGTTCAAAATTTCTCGGAACCAAGCTCGAACCGGGGGGTTCTGTCTCAGGTCGTAGCGCTACAACCGAACCGAGAAAACCGTTTCGCAACGAAGGAGAATTCCCATGCTTACGAGGATCCTTGCGGCTTCGGCCCTCACGATCGGACTGGCCACGGCGGCTATGGCGCAGAGCGCCGATAATGGCGCAAGCGGCGGTAGCGGGCAGACCGTCACCGTCGATCCGAAGACGCCAGCAACCTCGCCAGACCAGGCCACGCCTGACACCGGCACCACAGGCAGCATCTCGGGCGGCGACATGAATTCCAATGCTGACCGGAACTGCCCGACCAATCCCCAGGGCGCGCAGGGCGACGCCAATTCGACCACGGCCGGCAACACGGCTCCGTCGGTAAACGACAACCACTGCGGCAAGTAGTCCAATTCATGCGGCAGGTAAGGTAGTTTTTCGTCCAGCGTTTCGCCGCACCAGGGCCGTGGAGATCGCTCCGCGGCCTCGGCTTTTGGCGACGCGGCTGGAACCATGCGCCGCCTTGGCCGTTGCAGGAAGCGAAAAGGAGATCCCCGATGGCAGACAACGACACCACCCCGGCCAACTCGGCAAACGGGAACGCAAAGAGCCAGACCGCCGCCGCCCGCGCTCGCGGCGGTTCGCGCAGCGCGAAGGCCGCCGGCCACGAAACCAGCGAGGCCATGAAGAAGCAAATAGCCGAGCTCAAGCGCGAGGTGAGCCGCTTGAACCGTGCGCTTTCAGACCAGGCCGAAGAGGCCGTGGAAACGGCGCATGGCTGGTATGAAAGCGCGGCCGACCGGGCTTCCAACGCTTATCACGATGCGGCCGACCGGGCTTCCAACATGTACTCCGACGCCTCCGGCCGGGCGACGCGCGCTGCAAGGCAGTTGCGCAGCCAGGCGCACAGCGTCTCGGAAACCGTGCAGCAGAATCCGGGCACGTTCTCGACCGCGGTTTTGCTGGGCGGCCTGTTCGGCGTGCTGGTCGGCCTCGCCATCGGCCGGAACTCCGACCCCGATCCGGACTGGTTCCGTCGCTGGCAGCGCTAGAGCAATTCCAGGAAAAGTGTGAAACGGTCTTCCGTCCGGAATTGCGTAGAAACAAAGAAATGGAACCGGCCACCGTTTCCATGAAACGGTGAGACGCTCCAGTCCCCGGCGAAGGATAGCGAGCGCGGGCTGCCCACTGGTGGTCGGCGCCGAGCGAAGGCCGGGCCCTTGAGCCCGGCCTTTTGCGCGGGCTGGTCATTAGCCGGACCTTATGTGATCATTCCGCAAGGGAATCGCGGAGAGAACCATGGAGAAAGCTGCCATGGCATCCGTCTTTCGGATGCGGCATGTGCCAGCAAGCATTTCGGGCGTTCGCAGCCTGGGCAGAGGCCAGGCCGACCCGATCTTTCATTCGAGGCCGCTTGGCGAAGCCATCCGCTTCATCGCCCAGGCCGACGGCCAGTACGACCTCAGCGCCGTCGCCGTCGCCTATGGGGACCGCCAGACGCCGCCGCTCGGCAGCCGCGAGGTCAAGCAGCTCTGGGCCGAATATGGCCAGCGCCTGATGGAGGCGTAGTTCGCCGTTGCGACGCGGCGCCTTTGGTGAGATGCTCGCAGGCGTTTCCATCGAGGGCTGTCAGCCATGGCAAAGGGCAGTGGAATCCTTGGATCGTTCATCCCGTCGATCCCCGGTGTGTCGACGAAAGTGTGGGTGCCGCCTACCCCCAAACAACCCCAGAAGCCATCGGGCACCTCCAAGCCGCCGCCACCACCGAAGAAATAGGCGACGACCCGGGCTGGCCCGATCGAAATTCGCAGAGCGTGAACCGGCACAGCCGCGCTACTGCCTCCTGAAGCGCAGGTCGAGGCTGTAGATGTTGTCAGCGGGGATGATCGTCATCGAGTCGCCCCAGACCACGTCGCTCGTATCGGGATGCGCGGTTGCGGTCTTCCTGCCGTTCGCGCCGCGCCTGTAGGTGTGGGTGACATACATCGTCACCGCGCCGTCCGGCGCCACCATGAAGGGCGCGATCGCGGCATTGGCGAATTTCGCCGTGTCGTCGCAGAACAGCTCCCGGCCGTCCTTAAGCACCGCGGTCACCTGCGTCACCTCGTGCTGGGTGTCGGCGGCAAGCGTCATCCACACGGTAGCATCGTCGTCGGCATAGCTGATGCGGGCGCGGCGGTAGATTTCGCGCAGCAGCGGCCGGCCGATGACCCGCCACAGGATCGCCGCGACCACGGGGGCCGCTATTGCCGCGACGATCGACAGCTCCGTCGAAAGGTAGGGCGACAGATATTTGGCCGCCAGCGACGCGACGATGCCGAAGGCCACCGTCAGGAAGACGATATCCACCTGCTGGTGCTCCTTGCGGATGCCGACATAGGCCACGAGATAGCCGAGATACCCGCCGCCGAGCGCGATCTGCACCGGAAGCGACACTTCGAAGAACTTGTCCATCGCCCTGCCCCGCCCTTGCCGGCGGTCCGGCCGCCGGTTTGCGTCAACTGCCCGCCGCAGCCAAGTTAGCGCGCCGCGCGGTTTTCGAACACTGAAAAAACCGTGCAGTGGACCAATCTTATTTACTTGGGGCTGTTCTCGGGCGTCTTGTCCGCGTCATCGAATTTTGCTTGGTTCGCACTGTATTGGATTTCAGGGGGAAATATGCGTTTCGAAATGCGTTTTGGCGCGGTGCTTCTCGGCGCCGCGATACTGGCCGGCTGCACAAGCGTCAGCGAGGGTGAATGGAAGACTGCACAGACCGTCATGCAGGGTAGCCCTGCCGTCAAGCGCGAGGTCATGGCCGATTGCATCAAGCAATTGGGAGCGGAACAGCTGAAGGACAGGCAGGCCATCGCAAAGCTCATGAATGTCAGCGTCGCCCGGGTTCCAGCGGCTTTCTGCAGCCGGTTCCTCAATGGATGGGCTAGCGGCCGTTTTTCTTACCGCGACTTCCAGGGAATCCATTCCCAGACAGCCGACAACAGTCGCCTTATTCGGGTCCTGCAAGGCAGGGAATAAGGGCAATTGCCATGGCCATGCCGCCAGAACTCCAGGACGCGATCGACAATTGCTACGAGGCGTTCGTGTGGTACCCGACGCCGCGCCGGCTCGACGCATCGTCGGCGCGGGATGCCGCGGCGATCCTCAAGGCGCTCACCTCGGCGCCGCTTAGAAAGCTGACGGGGGAGCACCTCGGTTCTTATGCCGGCTGGGCGATGACGACCGTCGGCGATGCCGACGACTACCGGCATTTCCTGCCGCGCATCCTGGAACTCGCGATTGGCGACCAGAGCCATATTGGACTCGACCCGCCCGCGATCGCCGGCAAGTTGATCTACGCGGGTTGGCCGGCCTGGCCTGGAGAGCAGCAGGCGGCGGTGCGCATGGTGTTCGCCGAGGCGTGGCGTCATGGGCTTCGGCAGCATCCTGACGAATATGATCCGAGCGGCTGGCTCACGGGCATCGCACTCATTGGCGGCGATCTGGACGCAGCGCTCGAGGCCTGGCTTTCCTCCCCCTCGCCCAACGCCGTCCTGCAACTGGCGGAGTTCTTCCGGGGCGAGGCCGAGCGGCTGATCGTGGATGGGGCTGACCGGAACTACTGGGAAAAGGCCGGCGACGGCACGATCGAGCGCATGCGGCGCTGGCTGCTCGGTGAGCCGGTGCTCGACCGGCTGCTGTCCGCAAACATCATGGACGAAGACCAGTGGAGGGTCGACCACGCGCTTCTGGTGCTTGACGCCGTCGGTCCGGCAAGACCCGGTTAGGATCACTCCCAGATCGTCGCCCCCGGATCGGAAACGCCGTTCGCGCGTTCTTCAAGCCTGATCAATGGGAGGACGCGCCATGAATGTCGCCAACCTGCAACTCGAGGGCCTGCTGATGGCCGTCGCGGCAATCAACCATGTGCTGGTGCGCAAGGGCGTGCTGACGGTCGAGGAGATCGACGTCGCGCTGCGCAAGGCCGAGGCCGGCGAGAGCGGCGAGGAACGCTCCCAGGGCATCTCTGCCTCGAGCCGGGACGCGATCAACTTCCCGATCCGGCTGCTCGAGCTCGCCAACCAGTGCCAGCCGGAGGCCGACATGCCGTCCTTCTCCAAGCTGGCGCGCATGGTCGGGCAGATGAAGGAACCGTATAACGACCAGATGTGAGAGCGGCTTGCGGCCACGCCGCTCCCGCGCTTAGCTGCGGGCCGCTTTCCCGGCGGAGGCAGCAATGCTCAGTGTCCAGCAGGCACAGTCCAATGCGCAGCTCGACGATGTCCGAACGCTGATGCGGGCCTTCGTCGCCTGGCACCGCGAGCGGCATGCCGACGACATCGCGCTTATCGACCGCTATTTCGATGCGGCGGAATTCGAGCGCGAACTGGCGGGCCTGCCCGGCAAATACGCGCCGCCCGAAGGCAGCCTGCTCGTCGCGCATTTCGGCAAGGAGCCGGCCGGCTGCGTCGCCATGCGCGATCTCGGCGAAGGCGTCGCCGAGATGAAGCGGATGTTCGTTCCCGTTTCGATGCGCAAGCGCGGCGCCGGCAAGGCGCTGGCCGAGCAGATCGTCGCCGACGCCAAAGCCGCTGGGTATGGGAGGATGCGGCTCGACACCAGCATCCACCAGGCGGAAGCGATGCAGCTCTACGAGAAATGCGGCTTCCGGCGCATCGCGCCCTATTACGCGCTGCCCGACGACATGAAGAACTGGCTGGTGTTCTTCGAGCTGGCGCTCTGAGGCTGGCCCCTCGGCCGGCCGCCTGGTTCGACCTCGGGGCTCACGCCCTGCCCGGCCAGCCCTGGCGCACGGCAAGCACGCTGCCCGGTCCATGGACCGCGGCGTAAAGCAGGCCGGCGGCGAACGGGAAATGCGACATGAAGGCGCCGAACTCGGCCTGGTCCGCCGCCCAGTGCGACGGGCCGTGGAAGGCAAAGCCGAGGAAGACGACATAGACCGCGCCGATCAACGCCAGAGGGGTCATGAAGGCGCCGGAGAGGAAGGCGATGACCAGCAGCGTTTCAAGGATCGCCGCGCACCAGGCGAGGAACAACGGGAACGGGAAGCCGGCAGCGGCGATGTAGCCGGCGGTGGCGCCCATATCCATGAACTTGAACGCCACCCCCATCGCGAACATGGCGGCGAAGATCAGGCGGGCGATGAGAATGGCGGCGGTCTGCCAGGTCGATTGCGTGGTTTCCACGATGTCCTCCGGGTGAAGCGGTTCGATGCTCCAAGGACGGGCGAGGCGCGGCGGTTCCGACAGGGGGAGGGAAATTGTTTATGCTGGAGGGACAGTACCCCCTCTGGCCTGCCGGCCATTCCCCCCCTCGAGGGGGGAGATCAGCTGTAGCGCCGAAGGCGCTTCCCTTTGCAACGATATGGAGATTGGCGAAAGTCGGGGTGACGTCCAATCTCCCCCCTTGAGGGGGAGATGTCCGGCAGGACAGAGGGGGGTGGCCTCGCGCGAACGTTGGACGCCGGCCCTACCCCACCTTCGCCTGCGGCGGATGGCTGATCGAATCCCGCACGGTGCCGTAGGCGGTGCCCCAGCGGTCGGTCCTGTCGCAGCGTATGTCCCAGAGCTCGGGGAAGAAGCGGTGGCGGGCGCCGCCTTCCAGTATCTCCACCGGGCGGCCCTTCAGCGACTTCGCGCCGAGGCCGATCGAGCGGTGGATGAGGTAGAGGTGGTTGGCGCGGAATTTCTGGAACAGCTCGTCGAACTCGATCAGCGCCTCGGCCACGACATAGGCGTCGCCATGGTCGTAATGGGCGTCGTAGACATCTTCGACCGAGAGCCCGCGCCCATCCAGGTAGGATGCCTTGAAGGCCCGCCAGAGGTCCGGCGGCAGGCGCAGGATGAACTTGAAGCCGGGCGACTCCTGGCCGCTGCCATTGCCGAGCTGCAGGCGGATCTGCTGGTATTCCTTGGGCGACATGGTCTCCAGCACATCGAGCTGCGCCGTCATCATGCGCATCAGCCGGTGCACGCGGCCCATCAGCGTGACGATGCGGTGCGTATCCTGCTTTTCCAGATAATCGAGAACGTCGACCAGCGTGTAGGCGATGAGCTTCATCCACAGCTCCTCGACCTGGTGTACGATCTGGAACTGCAACTCGTCGGCATTGACCATCTCGGCGAGCGGCTTCTGGCAGGTCAGCAGCTTGTCGCACTGGAGATAGACGCCGTAGTCGCGCATCTCGGGCGTCTCGATGCGGGCGTGATATTCCTTCTTGTCCATGGTTCATCCTCCTCGCGCGGCCACGGTTGCGATTTGCTCCAAGGATAGCGCTTTCGGCTTGAACATTGTTCCTTTCTGTTATCCAGATGGCGGATATTGAAGGACGAATGACGCCAATCCTCTAATTCATGGAGAACGAATGATGCTGGATGCCCTCGACCGCAGAATAGTCGCCACATTGGAGCGCGACGCGCGCATCTCCTTCGGCGAGCTGGCCGAGGAGGTGGGGCTCAGCAAGACGCCGTGCTGGAAGCGGGTGAAGGCGCTGGAGGAAGCCGGCGTCATCAAGGGCTATTCGACCCGCATCGACCCGGCCGCGATCGGCTTCGGCATCGAGGCCTTCATCCAGGTGTCGATCGACTTCGAGGTGTCGGACGCCTTCGAGGCGGCGGTGAAGAAGCACCCGCTGATCCGCCGCTGCTATGCCACCACCGGCGAGGCCGACTATCTGCTGCAGATCGTCACCGTCGACATGATGGCGCTCGACCGCATGCTGCGCGTCGAGCTCAGCCGCCTCCCCGGCGTGCGCCGCACCGTCACCTCGATGGCGATGCGGGAGATCAAGAGCGATATCTCGTTCGCCGACGCGGCGGGACATGTGGCGAGGTAGGTCGCCGGCTATTGCGGCGCCCGCAGTTGCGGCGGCGAGGCCGGCCTCGCCGAAGAGCCGTGCCGATGACGGCGGACAAGGTCGCTCATCATCCCGAACCATGCGATCACCGGCCAGCAGGTCAGAAGCAGGACGTCGTTGCGAGGAATGCCAGTCGCGCCAAGCGGCGCCTTGCAAGGGCCCGGCACGCGATAGGTGCCGAACATCCAGTCGAACAGCGGGATGACGTTGGCCAGGTTCTTGCCATAGGCGTCCGGAACATCGGCGTGATGCCAGCGATGGAAGCGCGGCGAGGCGATCAGCAGCCGGAAAGGACCGTGGCCCCAGTCGACGTCGATATGGACGTAGATGTTGTGCAATGCCAGCAGGACGGCGCCGACGCCGAGCGCATCCGCCGGAAGTCCCATCCAGGTCAGGAGGATCGTGTAGGAGCCCCACATCACAAGGGATTCCAAGGCATGGATGCGATAGGAGGTCATGCCATTTACCACCGGATCGGAATGGTGGATCGCATGCACCGGCCAAAGCCATGGCTGATGCATCAGGCGATGGTTCCAGTAATTGGCGAAATCGTGCGCGACGATGGCGACGACGGCCAGAAGCCAAACCGGCAGACCTGCCCACACGGATATGGGAATGCTCGGGATGCCCAGAAGGTCGTAGCCAATCTTGATCCGGTCGGACAGCAGCCAGATCCCCGGAATGACGAACAGGTTGATATGGAAGATGGCGATCGACGCCAGCACGCTTTCAGCGGCCCGTCGGGTCAGCGACTTGCGCCAGCCGCCCCGGCGCAGAATGTCGGCGGCGAGCAGCAGAAGCATGAATGCGATCGCGAACTGCGAGCCCGGTGAACTCCATACGGTTTCCCAGGCATCAAAACGACCAACAATGTAGGTACGCGCCCATTCCATCGGCGGCACTCACTCGGATGAACCATTATGGCGAAAGAGGGCCGGCGTGACGATGCGCCGGCCCTCCTCTCAAGCACGTCTCATCGGGTTCAGTGACGGAGGCGTGCGAGTGTCGGTGTGATCAGCCACCGGTGCCACCGGCGGCGTCGCAGGTTGTTCCCGTGACCTTTGCCAGGTTTGTGCAAAGGCCCGTGAAACGCCCGCTAACCCATCCGCCGATAGCGAGGATGGCCAGGATGGCGGCACCAGCGATGATGCCGACGAGGATTGAGTATTCGACCATGGCAGCGCCGTTCTCATCGTCGCGGAACTGCCGGGCCAGCGTCAACAAGGTTTTCATGGTGTTTTGCCGCTGCCCCCCGGCCACTGCGATGGATTGGCCAAGGGTCAGCGTTCTCCCGGATCAGGAACCCTTGCCGGTTGTCGAGTCACAAGCCGTGCCGGTGACCTTGGCAAGATTGGTGCAGAGGCCGGTGAAGCGGCCCGACACCCAGCCGCCGATGGCCAGGATCGCAAGGATTGCCGCGCCGGCGATGATGCCGACGAGGATCGAATATTCCACCATCGCCGCTCCGTTTTCGTCATTACGGAACTGCGTCGCAATGCTCATAAGCTTCGTCATGATATTTCCCCTTACTCATCCACACAAAGGGGTCTACCCCGCCTACAGTGTCTACCCCCGTCGTTTCATCGACCTCACAAGGATGTTACGCTAAGTGATCGGGGTCAACAGGAAATTAGCATTTCCTTAACCAGAAAATACTTGAATAAGGCAGTAGAACGAGCTCAAACCCATCAAAAGCAAGGGCTTGAGGCATTTTAACCATAGGAATGCGGAGCAACTCCGCACTGCCGCAAGTATTAACCGGTTATATCTTTAACGCCTGCAGTCCCGGGTCGCGACAAGAGCGCAAGGCCCTCGCCCGAAGTGTCAACCTGGTCGAACACGCGCCGCCGCATCGCAACAGCGCTCTGGCCACCGAAGGTCCCCGGGTTCCGGCCTCCCGCAAGCGCGGCGTCGAGCCCAGACTATTTCTGGCACGGTCGAAGAACAGGCCCCGAACCGGTCTATAAGGCGGTGCGCGGGGGGACAAGCTGGTGGCGGAATTCATGTCGATCGGAACGGGCGTGGGGCCTGACGGACAGGTGTCGGCGGGGCGCTTGCGGTTTTTCGTATTCAAGGCGGCTGCCAGGGGCGCGTGTCGCATCTTGCCGAGGAATGGTCTGGCTGCCGCGCTGGTCGCGTCGACCATGCTGTTGCCGACGGCCATGGCGGCTCGCGCGGCTTCGGTCCTGCCGGAGCCGCAGGACGGACTTCACCAGTCCACGGATGCCAAAGCCCGGTTGCAGGATGCCAAGCGCGCGCTTCTGGCCCTGGGCAACGGTGGTAACGGTGGCAACGGTGGAGGCGGCGGAACCGGTGGTAACGGCGGTCACGGCGGCACCGGTGGAAATGGCGGCAATGGCGGTGGGGGTGGCGGCGGAACTGGCGGAACTGGTGGAACCGGCGGCAACGGTGGCGGTGGCGGAACAGGCGGCAATGGCGGCGGCGGGACTGGTGGCACCGGTGGAACGGGCGGCACTGGTGGGGCCGGCGGCACTGGTGGCACCGGCGGAACTGGTGGGACGGGCGGCACCGGTGGCACGGGCGGCACCGGTGGCACTGGTGGAACCGGTGGGACGGGCGGCACCGGCGGAACAGGCGGTACCGGTGGAACTGGCGGCACCGGCGGAACGGGTGGAACCGGCGGCACCGGTGGCACGGGCGGCACCGGTGGCACTGGTGGAACCGGTGGGACGGGCGGCACCGGTGGAACTGGCGGCACCGGTGGAACTGGCGGCTCCGGTGGAACGGGCGGCACCGGGGGAACGGGTGGCACCGGCGGAACCGGCGGCGGGCATCAAAATGCCGCCCCCAGCCATTCGGACGGCGGCTCGCGTTCTTGTGGATCGTCCTGGCGGAGCTCCTGCTGAGGCCGCTTGACTACTGGCCGGTGCGGTAGGCGAAATCGTCGATCGCGACCTGCCAGTAGTGCTGCGTGCGGATCTCGAGCCGCGTGATGCGCCTGTAAGCCGCAGCGAAATAGACCGGCCCGTTCGCCGACAGCACCAGTTGATCCTCATATGCCGGCTGGTCGCCCCGCCACGCCTTGAGAATGAGCGTCTCGCCCTCCGCATCGTCCCAGCCGGCGCCGAAATAGGCGCCCGTGAAATCGAACGGCTTGTCGCTGACCACCTGCGCGGGATGGCCCGAGCTGTTATAGGCGATGAATTCGCCCGACATCGTGGTGTTGACGTAGCCCGAGCCGTCGGTGAAGCGCTGGTGCATGGCAACCAGATTGTACCAGTCGAGCCCGCCATAGCCGGACGGAATCTCGACCACGCCAGTCATCGTCATGAGGTCGTCGAAGCCGATGACATGCTGGTTTGGCAGCGGCTCCCCGGCGGGTCCGGCCTTGCCCGAAAACGTCGAGAGCACGATCGGCGCCGTGGCGGCCACCACCTTGCGCCGTTCGGTCAACCCGCCGGCCGAAAAATCGACCTGCCATTCGCCGGGCGCCACGGGGACGCTGAAACGTCCATCCTGCCCGACCTTGGCGGCGGCGGTGACGCCGTCCGGCCCCGTGAGGGAAACGCTCGCCCCGGCGGCGACCGCGCCGCTGATCGTCAGATCCGCGGCCAGCCCAACCGGGTGCGTCGTGCTGAGCGCGATCATGTCGCCCGGCGCCCCGGGTGAAACGACATAGTCGCTTTCCTGCAAGGCGTTGCCCGTGGTGACGGAAAAACCTGGCGGAGGCACCACCTTGAACCTGTAATGTCCGGGCTCGACGACCTCGAGATCCCGCTGTTTAACCGACATGCGGAAATTGGCGAAGCCGCCGGAATTGGTCAGCCGCATGATGGTGTCGCCGTTCGGCTTGTCGAGTTCCACGGCCACGCGCGACATCGGCCGGTCGCCCATGTCGTAGACACCGTTCCTGTTGAGGTCGCGGAACACGAGGAGCGATGTGTTCATCTGGCCGCCGCTGAAGGAGCCCCATGCACGCACGGGGTAATAATCCTCCGCGCTGCCGGCGCGGGCCGCGCCGCAGACCATGGCCGAACCGAGCACCGCCGCGACCACCAGGGTTCCGGCGCCGGAAAACAACAAACCACGCTTCACGAAATTTCCTCTCTCAATCCGGTCCCCTGGAGCCGGGCCATGACCCGGTCGACGTCATCCGCGTCGAAATAGGCAAGGTAGAGCAACGCCATGGTGGCGCTGAACGTATAGACCGGCAGCGTCACATAGATGATGGCGTGAAAAGCCAGGCCCGGCAGGACCAGGTAGCGCCTTGTGCGACGAAACGGCAGGCCGAAGGCAAGGCTGTATTCGAGCGCCACCACGGCGAGAGACACGACCGTGGCCGCCCAGGCAAAGCCGGGGATCGCCGGGTAGTCCGAGCCAGCATAGTACCAGAGGAATATCGCCTCGATCCGCGCGCCGCTCACAAAGGCGTAGTTCGTCTTGTCGAAGGCGGCGAAGAAATAGAGCACCGAGAGCTGCACCACGATCAGCCGCAGTCCCCAGAGATTGCCGCGCTCCGCCGGTGGCGGAAGACCGGCGCGCTCGGCGCGCAGCACCGCCAGGTAGCGGTCCAGCGAATAGGAGCGGCCGCAAGGGGTGAGCGCGATCAGCAGCGCCGCGATGGCCAGCAGATAGGTATGGTGATGGGTCCAGGGCTCGCGGCCAAGCTGGAAACCGAAATAATAGTACATCGCCATGCCGACCGCGCCGGCCCAGACAGCGGCGACGCGGCTGTGGTAGCCGACAAAGAGCAGCGCCGTCGCGACGAAGAAGTTGGCCGTGAGAAAAAGGCCGGCCGGCGATTGGTCCATATAGGCCAGCAACTCGCCCGCCCAGCGGGACCAGAACAGCATTGCCAGGCCGACGCGGATCAACGCGGACGAGCGCGAGGAGCCTTCCGAATAGGCCGCCCAGGCGACGAAGCGCGCGGCAAAAGCGCGTATCGCGGGCCACCCGGACCAGCCGGAGATGGCGTCAGCCGGCGCAGGCATTTTCGGCATCGCTATGGATGGTCCGCCAGCCGTCGCGCGTGCCCTGGCGCGCGCGGACGCGGATGTCGGCGCCCTGCCCGGCGACCGCGCAGAGCCGCTTGATGATGGAGTCCAGATCCTCGCGGCTCTGCACCCACTTCAGCCTGCCGTCGCGAGGGGCGCCGAGCATCTCGAACCGGTCGAGCGGGGCAAGCGCGCCATCGGGCTGGCGGATCTCGAAGGAAGCGTCGATGACGCCGATCCCGATCGCGCTGAACATGGTCCAGGAGCGCAGGAATGCGGTTTGCACGCCGAAGATCTGCGAGGTGGCGGGGCCGGCGATCATGAACCCGGCGATGGCGATGAAGGCGCAGAGCCGCAAGCGTCCCGCCGAGACACGCCCGGCAGGCTCCGCACTCACTGCAATCGAGACAACATCCGCCACCCGGCCACCCTCAAAGGGGGACTATAGACCGGATCGACGCCGTTCCTCGACCATCCCAGAAAAAGTCGGGGCTTGGCGCTTTTCAGCGGCGCGAGATCGAGGCGGATGCTGAGTGCGACCGGGACTTCAACGCCGGAGGGACAGCACCCCCCTCTGGCCTGCCGGCCATCTCCCCCTCAAGGGGGGAGATTGGATGTCACGCGGACTTTCGCCAATCTCCAACGTCGCAGAACGAGCGGGGCGCCAAAGCTGCCAATCTCCCCCCTCGTGGGGGAGATGTCCGGCAGGACAGAGGGGGCGCGAAGGAACGCCACACGTCCCCCGTTTCGGGCCCCTCAGCGCCTCAATGCGAAGCCGCCGCCTGCGTGCCGATCTCGAGGAACGGGACGGTCGAGCCCGGGATCATCGAGGTGGGCAATTCGCCGTTCCAGCGCTCGGCCTTGGTCAGTTCGACCAGCAGCGGGTTGTTGGCCAGCGCTCCGGCGCGCGCCTTGATGGCGTCGGCGGCCGCCTCGCCCTCGACCTTGGTCTTGTAGGCGCTGGCGTCGGCCTCGGCCTTCACGCTGTCGGCGCGGCCCCTTGCCTGGGTGACGGCGATGTCGGCCTTGATCTTTTCCTGCTGCAGGTTCTGCTCCTGCTTCTGCACTTCGACCTGCGCCGTCATCCTGGCTTCCACCGCCTGCTCGTAGGCGGCGGAGAAGTCGATGTTTTCAACCTGCACGCTATCGATCGTCACCGGGCCGTCGGTGACGGCGGCGATGGCGGCCGCGACGTCCTTGTTGAAGCCGGCGCGGTTCTGGATCACGGAGACCGCGTCATACTGGCCGAACACGGTCTTGACCTGCTGCGGCGCCTTGCGGGCGATGACGCGGTCGGCCAGCGCATCGACCGAGCCGTAGTTGGTGTAGACGTTGCTGACTTCCGCCGCCGGCACGTGGAAGTTCACGGTGACGCGCATGTCGGCCGGCTGCTGGTCGCGCGAATAGGCCTGCATGGCCGACATGTTGCCGCAGTCGTTGCCACTCTCGCAGCCCCACCGAAGCACCTGCTGGCGCAGGCTGATCTTCTCGACGCGCTGGAGGAAAGGCAGCTTGAAATGCAGCCCGGGATCGACCACCGCGCTCAGCGCGCCATTGGTCAACAGCACGCCGCGATCGCCCTGGTCGATCGTGTACCACGAGTTCATAACCGCAAGGGCGGCCACGGCCACGACGCCAAGCGTCGCCAGCCCGGAACCGACCGGCCACGAGCCGATCGCCGCCCCGCCCCGCCGGCGGTTCGTGTTACCCTCAATTTCGGTCATTGATTACCCCATCAGTTGCCATGCCTGCACCGCAGCAACGGCGATGGCAGGACGCAATTGATGTGGATAGCCGGCGGGCGCCGCGCCAGATGTTACGATTAAAAAATTTTATACTATAAGTGGAATTAACTTCTCTACTTGGCCGATGCCATCAAAAACGGCCTCACGTCGCTCAATTCGAGGCAAACCTTTCCCGTTCCGGATTCAGGTCTTCGCGCGCGGTCTCCTGCTCTCGCTCGGCATCGGCCTTGCGCTTGGGGCATTCCTCGAAATCATGGTCGCGGCCGCCGCAATAGGAGCAGCATTTGGCAGGCGTGTCGGAGTGGAACATCGGGCCCATTCCCAAGAATGCACGAAAACGTTTCCGGTTGCAGCAATTGCGTGAAGTCGCCGCCGCCGCCGTTCAGCCCGATGCCCCTGCGCGTCGCCTTCGGACAGCCGCGTCCGCCGCGCTCCTTGTCTTTCTGAATTCAAAGGAACTCGCCGCTCGTCGCGGCGGGCTCCCTGTCAATCATCGCTCACGCATGCGCGTGCGGATGACGGACGTCCCAGACGGCCCAGGCCGATGCCGCGACCACCAGCACGCCGAGAACGACATGCGTGGCCATGGCGTGCGTCTCGGCCGTGAAGTGCAACAGCCAGGGCGACACGATCAGCCAGAGTCCGAGGACGAGATTGACCCATTCCTCCCACTCGGCGAACACCGAAATCGCGGCGAGCGCCAGCGCCCCGAGGAGGACGCCTGCGATCCAGGCGTTCCACGCGGGCGCCATCATACCGGCGAATCCGATGACCCAGGGGGAGATGAACAGGCAGATCGCGAGGACGAGATTGACCCAGTCCTGGCTCCGTCTTCCTTCCATCAGTTTGCTTGCCATGACAACCTCCATAGTTGAAGCTTGACCAAAGCAACTGCAGTCGCGTGCGTTCGCACGCTTACCCATTGATGTAATTACGCTTCTGCGGAGCTGCAAGGAGGCTCTCCTTGCGCGCCGCCCTGCCCGTCCCCACCGGCCTTTCATGGCGAAGCTCATCGTGTTCGGCGTCCTGGCGATCATCGAAGTTGTCAGCGAGCTTTGGGACTGCTGGCGAACGGCGTCGACCGCGCGCGAACGGCGGACCCGCGCCCCGATACCGATGCACGACGAGACGCCCGGCGTGCCCACCGAGGCTGGGCCGAGCGAGAGCGGCGCCAACCGCCCCCTCAGACGCTGATGTCGCCGTCGTTGTCGGCGCCGAGCTGCGGCACGATGATTGCCTCCAGCGGCGCCGTCAGCGCCCATTTCACCTCGCCGGGAGAACGCTCCAGGCTGGACGTGCCGCCAAACGACTGCGGCGCCACGCGCTGCAGCACCACCGTGCCGAAACCCTTGCGCGTGGTCTCCGGCGGCGGCGCGTCGGCCCGCGCAGGCGACGTCTCGTGCCACAGGAGCTGGAACAGGCGCTGCGCCTGAAGTCCGCTCTCGACTTTCCAGGTGATCTCGACACGGCCGCCCTCGCGGGCCAGCGCGCCATATTTGGACGAGTTGGTGCCAAGCTCGTGGAAGGCCATGCCGAGATTCTGCACGGCATTCGACTGCAGCGTCAGAAGCGGTCCGGAAAGCGAGATGCGCTCCTCATGGCCGAACGGCTTCAGATGCTCCTGGATCAGGTCGAACAGGCTGGCGCCCGCCCATTCCGAGGTGACCAGAAGATCGTGCGAGCGCGACAGCGCCATGATGCGGGCGCGGATCAGTTCCTCGAACTCGCCGGGATCGGTCGAGCGCTTGCTGGTTTCCCGCACCATCGACAGGATGACCGCGAACTGGTTCTTCACGCGATGATTGACCTCGCGCATCAGAAGCCGGATGCGGCGTTCGCTCTCCTTGGCGGCGGTGATGTCGCGGGCGATCTTGGAGGCGCCGACGATCTCGCCCTCGCTGTTGCGGATCGGCGAGACGGTCAGCGAGACGGCGATCAGCGAGCCGTCCTTGCGCCGGCGCGTCGTCTCATGGCCGGCTATGCCCTCGCCCCTGCGGATGCGGCCGATGATCTCGGTCTCCTCGCTTTGCAGGTGCTCGGGGATCAGCATCAGGATCGACTGGCCGATCGCCTCCTCGGCGCTGTAGCCGAACATGCGCTCGGCGGCGCGGTTCCAGCTGGTGATGACGCTGTTAAGATCCTTGCCGACGATGGCGTCGTAGGAGGAATCGACGATCGCCGCGAGCCGGGCGTCGGCGCTTGCATCCTTTCGGTTTGTCCCCCCGGAATTCGTCATGCGCGCAAACTAGGGCAAGCGCGGCCGAAGACAACGGCCGGGGCAAGGCGAAATGTCATCTAAGACTTGGACCCGTCGGGTTTTTCCTCGGGCCTCCTCTCCGCCGACAGCACGCCGAAATCCTGCGACTTCACACCGGACCCGGCGGTCAGGAAACCTTCGGCCGCCAGCCCCCGGCGCAGCAGTTCGCGCACGGCTGCCGAGCGGCTGGGCATGCGCTTCTCGAAACGCCAGTTCTCCAGCGCCGTCAGCTCATCCTCGGTGAGCATGATCTGCAGGCGCTGCGGCCTTTCCAACTCCGCCATTTCAGCTTCCCTCAAAGACAGTGAAGTGCCATGAATGAGTATGTGGCTCACCGTGAGTAGAAATAGGGTTTACCACATAACACGTCAAGGATGGCCGATGCGACAACGGAGCCTTACGCTAACGATGTCCATGATGCCGCGAAACCACATTTGATGATCTATACTAACTTATTGATTTATTTAATATTTTTAATTTTTTGTGTATTGCCATTCGCACGCTGTGGGCGCATGGTTGCCGCTGAGGGATAAACCTTCGCGAAAGGGAGGTTTTCCAAATGCTGCTAGGATTTTCCGATCGATTGCGGGACGACGCCCACTGCAAGGTCCAGCGGGCCCTGCGGGACAAAGGCATCGTCGACATTGTCGGGTTGTCGGAGACGATCCGGCTCGAGAACATCGAGCAGAACTTCGCCCGCGAGGACATCGAAACGCTGGTGATGCAGGTGGCGCAGCTCTATGGCGCCCCGATCGAGTTCGACGAGCAGGCGCTGACGGCGCTCGACCTGCCGGATGTGTGCGGCCGCGACAACCGCAACGATCTCGAACGAAGGCTGGACGAAAGGACGTCGCCCGGGGTTCCGGTGGAGATGCTGCAACTCGACCCGGACGAATAAGTCGCGGAATACGCGTCAAGTCGCGGAACCTCTCAATCTGACGTTGCGTTGATCCCCCGAAGGGGAGAAACGCCATGCCCGACGACAAAGAGAACCCTACCTTTGAAGACCTGGTGAAGCGGCTTGTCGAAGAGACCGGCATCACCGAAGCCCAGGCGCTCGAACTCGTGCTTCTCATCGGACTGAACTGGAGCTCGCTCGTTCGAGAAGCCAAGGCGCTCAAATCGGGCGCCTGAAGGGTCCAGACGTTCCTGCGAGAAACCCCATAGCGGGCGCGCGCGCCGCCGTGCCTGGCTCCAGCAAAACAGCGAATCGTTGCGGGCAGACGAGGATTTGCCGCATCCGCGTGAACCGGCTTCCAGGTTGGAACCTCGGCGCGGGACCATCGTTTCGCATTGGTATCCAACGAAGGAGATGACCCATGGATTGGAACCGCGTCGAAGGAAACTGGAAGCAGGTGAAGGGCAAGGTCAAGGAACAGTGGGGCAAGCTCACCGACGACGACCTCGACCGCATCGCCGGCAAACGCGACCAGCTCGAAGGCAAGATCCAGGAACGCTACGGCATCGAGAAGGACCGCGCCCGCCGCGACATTGACGACTGGTATGGCCGGCAGGGCTGGTAGTCCCTTCGACTTCCACGACTGAACGACTGAGAAAGAGAGGGCGTTGCCTCGCGGCGGCGCCCTCTTTCCCTGCCGAACGTTTGAATTCAGATCGCCGCGCAACCATGTTATTCTTAGCTGACTAAGTGATTCACGGCGTGGAAGGCCGATGAGCAAGAAGAAACCCGGACTGGCCGCTTCGGCTATCGAGAACGCCTCCAGCAAGGAGGCGTCGGAAGCGGTTTACTTCGCCCGCAAATGCGGACTGGCGCCCGACGAGGCGCTGCGGTTGATACGCGAGGCGCAGCAGACACCGGTTCTCGAAGCGCAGGAAGGCGGAAAGCAGAAACGCTAGGGGCGTAGGCTCATTATCGCCTGGCCAGATACGAACTCGGGCGAGTTTGTGAATAGCGAGGTAATTTTCCGCCAGTTGCGATCGTTGAAAACCCCGTCGAGGGTAGATGCGGCTGGATCGCGCGCTGTTCGACGTCTGTG
>JBFLWR010000122.1:0-38139 GCA_040755925.1 Pseudomonadota bacterium | reverse complement strand
TTGGTCGGTCTGCTGTCCGGCCGCCGGCTGTGCTGCCTGCTGCGCTTTCGCCGCGGGCATATAGAACGCGATTGCCGCCGCACTGGCCATCAGCACGGCCATGCCCCTTGCCATTGATCGGAAGCCCGAACCCACGCTATCGCCCGCCAGGCCCGTCCGTCCCCAGTTCACCAACCCCATGCCCCAACTCCAGTTTCCAGGCTCGATGCTGGCTGGCGCGAGGCTCGCTGGCATTTTTCATCTCGTCCGGCGTCTTAAATGTTGACTCATTTAGTCCGGTAATGCACTGACTAGTAAACATGATTATTCGAGTCAAGAATTGAATCGGCATTTTACGCAGGCGCCCGGCCGGCTGGCCGGCACAGGAAAGGACCGAACCAGATGAACACCCACAATCCCCACGACTTCCGCTATCGCGTCCGCCGTTCCGATGACGTGACCGCGCGTTTCGAGCGGGTACCGCTCGCGGTGAGGACGCTCTCCAGCAACACCCTTTTCCAGGGCGAGCACGAGATTGGGATCGAGCACCATGGCGCGCTCTACCGCTTGAAGATCACCCGTCAGGGCAAGCTGATCCTCAACAAGTAGGCGCCGCCGGGCAGGCGCAAGACAGGCATACAGAAAGCAGGCAGGTGGACGACATGGACCAGCGCGTGAAACCTTCGTCGGGTGAAATCCGTCGGGCGCGGGAAGACAATCCGAAAATGCGCGAACGCGATCTCGCGGCCCAACTCGGCATTTCGGAAGCGGAGCTGGTCGCGGCCCATTGCGGTCTTGGCGTGGTGCGCATTGAACCGCGTGTCAACGATCTGCTGACTGGCCTGGAAGCGGTCGGCGAAGTGATGGCGCTGACCCGCAATGAAAGCGCCGTGCACGAGAAGATCGGCGTCTACGACAAAGTCGTCACCGGCAACCACAATGCCATGGTGCTCGGCGAGAACATCGACCTGCGCATCTTCCCGAAGGTCTGGGCGCATGGCTTCGCCGTCGAGAAGCGCGACGGCGGCGAGATCCGCCGCAGCCTGCAGTTCTTCGACGCCGCGGGCGAGGCGGTGCACAAGGTGCATCTGCGGCCCGCTTCCAATCTCTACGCCTACCAGAAGCTGGTGGCGGAACTCGAATCCTCCAACCAGGAACCGTCGGTTCCGGTCGCCTCGGGTGCGCCGGAGGGCGAGACGGAATCTCATAATGCCGACGCCGACATCCACGACCTGCGCGATCGCTGGAGCCGGCTGACCGACGTGCATCAGTTCTTCGGCATGCTGAAGACACTGAAGCTCAGCCGCCGCCAGGCGGTGCGCATGGTCGGCCAGGACTATGCCTGGCTGCTCGACAACGAAGCCGTCGGCGCCATGTTCCACCATGCCGCCGAAGGCGAGATGCCGATCATGTGCTTCGTGGGGAATCGCGGCTGCATCCAGATCCATTCCGGCCCGATCAAGTCGATCAAGCCGATGGGGCCGTGGATCAACGTGCTCGACGAGACCTTCCACCTGCATTTGCGGACCGACCACATCAGCGAGGTCTGGGCGGTGCGCAAGCCGACCAAGGACGGTCATGTGACGTCGCTCGAGGCCTATGACGCCAACGGCAACATGATCATCCAGTTCTTCGGCAAGCGTCACGAAGGTGAGGGCGAACGGGAAGACTGGCGCTTCCTCGCCGAGAACCTGCCCCGCATCCCCAGCCCGACCGCTGCCTAAGGTAAGACCCAATGCGTGTTTCTCTCAGCCTCCGCGCGGCGCTTGCGCCGATGCTCGGCATCTTGCTCACTGTTGTCGCGCCGTCCGCCCGGGCCGAGGAAGGAAAGACGGTCTTCTCCGATGCCTCGCGGATCGCCTCGATCGGCGGCTCGATCACCGAAATCGTCTACGCCCTCGGCGAAGGGGGTCGCCTCATCGCTCGCGATTCGACCAGCAATTTCCCCGAGGAGGCGGCAAAGCTGCCGGATGTCGGCTATATGCGTGCGCTCTCGCCGGAGGGGGTGCTATCGGTCAATCCGACCGGGATCCTGGCGCTGCATGGGAGCGGCCCCAAGGAAGCGGTCGATGTGCTGAAGAAATCCAGCGTTCCGTTCATCGAGGTGCCGGATCACTTCGACCATGCCGGCATCCTCGAAAAGATCCGCGTCGTCGGCAGGGCGCTCGGAGTCGACGCCAAGGCGGAGAAGCTGGTCGCGGAAACCGACGCGAAGCTCACGGCGGCGGAAAGACAGACGGCGTCGATCAAAGAGCGCAAGCGCGTGCTGTTCGTGCTGTCGACGCAAGGCGGCAAGATCCTTGCCGCCGGCAGCGACACTGCGGCCGACGGCATCATCAAGCTCGCCGGCGCGGTCAACGCGGTCGAGGGCTTCTCCGGCTACAAAGGGATGACCGATGAGGCGATCGTCACCGCCAGGCCCGACGTCGTCCTGACCATGAAGGGCGGCGGACCGCCGATCTCGGAAGACGAACTGTTTGCCAATCCCGCCATCGCGTCGACCCCGGCAGGCACCGGGCGCAAGATGATCAGCATGTGGGGCGGCTACCTGCTCGGCTTCGGCCCGCGCACGGCGGACGCCATCCACGATCTCGCCGTCGCGCTTTACGGCAACCAGGTCACGGACTGACCCGCGATGGCCGAACAGTCGATCGCCGGCGCGGCGGCCAGGACGATGTCAGCCGAAGGCGACCGCTCCGCGCGAGCAAGGTTCGTCATCCTGCTGCTCGGCCTGGCGCTGGCGCTTTCCATGTTCCTGTCGCTGACGTCGGGCGCTTCGGATGCATCCGTCGTTCGCGTCATACGCGACTGGTTCACAGGCGCCGCGCCAGTCGATGCCGCGCTCGCTGCCCGCGACCAGTTGATCGTCTACGACATCCGCATGCCGCGCATCCTGCTCGGCGTGCTGATCGGCGCGGCGCTTGCGGTCTGCGGCGCCGTCATGCAGGGCCTGTTCCGCAACCCGTTGGCCGATCCCGGCCTGATCGGCGTTTCCGCCGGTTCAAGCCTCGGAGCCGTGGCGATCATCGTGCTCGGCACGACCTGGCTGGCGCCCGTCACCCTGGCATTCGGAACGCTCGCTTTGCCGTTGGCGGCGTTTCTCGGCGGTCTTGCGGTAACGTTCCTGCTCTACGGCATCGCGACAAGGCAGGGCAGGACATCGGTCGCCACCATGCTGCTTGCCGGCATCGCCATCAGCGCTCTTGCCATGGCGCTGACCGGCGTCCTGATCTTCATGGCCGACGACCGGCAGCTGCGCGACCTGACCTTCTGGCAGCTCGGCTCCCTCGCCGGTGCGACATGGCCGAAGATCGGCACCGTCGGACCGGTGATCGTGCTGGCGCTGTCGGCCATGCCGTTCCTGTCGCGCGGCCTCAATGCGCTGGCGCTGGGCGAGGCGACGGCAGGTCACCTCGGCATTCCGGTGCAGCGTCTGAAATACGTCGCCATCATCGGTGTGTCGGCCGCGGTTGGCGCTTCGGTCGCCGTCAGCGGCGGCATCGGCTTCATCGGCATCGTCGTGCCGCACCTGCTTCGCCTGGCGATCGGCCCGGACAATCGCTATCTGCTGCCAGCGTCGGCCTTGCTCGGTGCGTCGCTGCTCTTGCTGGCAGACTCGATCGCCCGCACCATCGTCGCGCCGGCCGAGCTGCCGATCGGCATCGTCACGGCGGTCGCCGGCGCGCCGTTCTTCCTGTGGATCCTGCTGCGCAAGCGCGGCGTCATCGATTTGTGAGTCTGCGATGATCGAAGCACGCGACATTTCCGTGGCGATCGGCGGCAAGCGCATCGTGTCGCATGTCGATCTGATGGCGCGGCCGGGAGAGATCTCGGCCATCGTCGGGCCGAACGGCTCAGGCAAGACGACTTTGCTGAGGGCGCTGACCGGCGAGCTTCCATACATGGGGATGATCAGGCTCAACGGCCGTGATCTTGCCGCGATGAAGCCGGTGGAGGTGGCGACGCATCGCGCCGTGCTGCCGCAGTCGACGTCGCTGTCCTTTCCGTTCACGGTGCGAGAGATCGTGCGCCTCGGCCTGGTCGGCGGCCGTTCCGGCGTGCTGCCGGGCGAGGACGCGCGCCTGCCGGAGCGGGCGCTGGCACGCGTCGATCTCGATGGCTTTGCCGGCCGTTTCTACCAGGAACTTTCCGGCGGCGAGCAGCAGCGTGTGCAACTGGCCCGCGTGCTCTGCCAGGTATGGGCGCCGGTGCTCGAAGGCAGGCCGCGCTACCTGTTCCTCGACGAGCCGGTGTCCAGCCTCGACGTCAAGCACCAGCTCATCATCATGAACATCGCCCGCGACTTCGCCCGGCGCGGCGGCGGCGTGGTGGCGATCCTGCACGACCTCAACCTGACGGCAATGTATGCCGACCGCATTTTCGTGCTGCACCGCGGGCAACTGGCGGCCGACGGTCCGCCGCGAGACGTGCTGAATGACGAACTGATCGAGCAGGTGTTCGACTGCCGCCTGAGGGTCGGCGCCCTGCCGGCCGCGAACACGCCGTTTGTCTTGCCGCAGTCAGCAGCCTAAGTCAGGCCGCCGGGGCGCGCTGCTCCAGAAGGTCGATGCCCAGCAGGGTGCGGACATTCGGGCGCGCGGTAATGAGATCGGCGATCGTGTAGCGGGACAGCACTGCGAAGAAGGCGTTGAGCGCCTCGCGCAGCGCCGAATTCAGGGCGCAACTGTCGACCAACGGACATTCGGCGGCGTCGTTCTCGAAGCATTCGGCCATGGCGAAGCTTTCCTCGGTGACGCGCACGACGTCGAACAGGTTGATCTGCTCGGCCGGGCGTCCGAGCCGTACGCCGCCATTCCTGCCACGCACCGTCTCGACAAGGCCGGCCTCGACGAGCGGCTGCAGGATCTTGAACAGGAACAGCTCCGACACCGAATAGGCGGCGGCGATCTCCGGGATGCGGCTCAGCCGGTCGGTGTTCGCGGCGCAATACATCAGGATGCGCATGGCATAGTTGGTCTGGCGCGTGAGCCGCATTTTATCCTCATTAAGCAATCGCTTGAGCCGGAATATGGCTCATAGTTTGGAATAATTCCAGACAAGCAGGGCGCAATAGATGAATTGCCTCGTCAACTTTATGTGCATGACGGCGCAAATCGTGAGCTATAAGCACTACCGAAGTCGTGAGCCATTGGGCATCCGCCGGCAAAGATCCTAGATATGGCGTCAAACCGTCAGGAGCGGCTTCGATCATGTCACAATCGGCCCAGGCCACGGCCCCCGTTCGTTTCGGCACGGATGCTGATGCCAAGCTTGCGGCGCTGAGGCGCACGAAATTCCTGGCGACGGCGGCGCTCGCGCTGTGCGTGCTTGCCTTTGCCCTGGCGAAGTCCTTCGAAGGCCGGCATCCGTGGCTCGGTTTCGTCGCCGCTTTCGCCGAGGCCGCCACCATCGGCGGGTTGGCGGACTGGTATGCGGTTGTGGCGCTGTTCAGGCGGCCGCTCGGCCTGCCGATACCGCACACGGCGATCATCCCGGAGAACCAGCATCGCATCGCCGACAATCTCGGCCGTTTCATCGAGACCAATTTCCTGGCGCCGGAGCCGGTGCGCGAGAAGCTCGCCGAGGTCGACTTCGCCGCTTTGGTTGCAGACTGGCTGGCGGATGCCGAGCGGGCGGCGGGGCTGTCGCGATTCGTCGCCCTGCTGGTGCCGCAGACGCTGACGGCGGTGGAGCAGTCCGGCCTGCGCGACTTCGTCACCAGCCGGATGCTGGAGCAGATCGAGAAAGTGCCGCTGGCGCCGCTTGCGGCAGATCTTTTGTCGGCGCTGACCGACGACCGCCGCCACCAGAAGCTGTTCGACGAGTTCACCCGGGTGGTCGGGCGCTTCCTCAATGACGAGCAGGCGCTTGAGACCATGCGCGAAAAGATTCGTGAGGAACTGCCCTCGCTGTTCAACCTGTTTCGCGCCGACGCTTACCTGCTGAAGAAAATCGTCGCCTCGGCCGGGGCGCTGCTGGAGGAGGTGAGGGCCGACCCCGATCATCCCATGCGCGGCGAGTTCGACCGTTTC
Source organism: Pseudomonadota bacterium (assembly GCA_040755925.1). Taxonomy (GTDB): domain Bacteria; phylum Pseudomonadota; class Alphaproteobacteria; order Rhizobiales; family Rhizobiaceae; genus Mesorhizobium. The sequence continues at coordinate 32,128 of JBFLWR010000122.1, read as the reverse complement.
GCGCTCGGCTTCATCGAGAGATTGAGAACCTCCAAGCAATATGCGAGGCGCGCCGAAAGGCTGAAGCTGGATTTCCTCGCAAGGCCGGAAGTGAAGGCGTTGGCCGGCGATGCCTGGGCCAGCCTGCGCCTGTTCATCGAGCAGGACGCCAACGCGCCGAATTCGATGATCCGCCAGCACCTTGCCAACATGTTCGTCGAGGTCGGCCGGCATCTGGCCGACGATGCCCAGATCAGGGCCGACATGAACCAGGGCTTCGTCGTAGCGCTGGCGTCCTTCGTCGAGAGCCAGAAGAGCGGCGTGTCGAAATTCATCGCCGATCAGGTCAAGCGCTGGGATCTCGCCCAACTGACGCGGCTGATCGAGATGAACATCGGCAGGGACCTGCAATATATCCGCTTCAACGGCATGATCATTGGTGGCCTCGCCGGCCTTGCGCTCTATACGGCGCAGCGGCTGCTTCTCCTCGATTGACGTGGGCCGGGCGCGCTCTATTCTCCCTTGAGGGCGCCGCAAACGCGGCAGATCGGGAGGCAAACGACATGGCAAAGCAACCGGATTCAGATTCTTTCCTGGACATGTTCAGCAGGTTCGGCCGCGACCTCAAGCTGCCGAGCGTGGACGTCCAGTCGATCCTCGACCATCACCGCAAGAACCTCGAGGCCCTGGAGAAATCCGCCAGGGCAGGTGCTGCTGGTGCGTCCTCGGTCCTGGCGAGGCAGCACGAAATGGTGCAGGAAGCGATGGGTGAAATCACCCGCATGGCGCAGAATTACCAGGCTCCCGGCAATCCGCAGGATTTGATGGCCAAGCAGGCCGACTTCGCTCGAAAGTCTTTCGAGACGACGCTGAAGAACGCCAGCGAAGTGGCCGATCTTGTGCGGAAATCCAGCACCGAATCGGTCGAGATCCTGCGCGACCGGATCAAGGACGCGATGGCTGAAATCCGCACCGGCTACGACAAGAGGTAACGCGCCGGCCGCTGGATTTCAGCGCGGGCGCCGGTCTTTCACGCAACCGGCGCCGTGGCTGAAGCGTTCCTTGCTCGCTGCAAATCCGTCAACCCTACGGGCGAAATCGCAGCGCCGCGAATTGACATTAGCCGCCGGTTCGTGGTCGGGAGACGGTCAGGAGTCACCGGGAAAAGCAGGAATGACGGAAACACGGCCGAAAAAGCCGCCGACCTTCGAGCAGTTGAGGACAATGTCCGGGCAGGAGCTTGGCGTGTCTGACTGGACGACGGTCGACCAGCGGCGCATCGACCAGTTCGCCGAATGCACCGGCGATCATCAGTGGATCCATGTCGACACCGAGCGCGCCAGAAGGCAGAGCCCGTTCCGCACGACGATCGCGCATGGCTATCTGACGCTGTCGATCATCGGGGCGCTGGCGCTCGAAATGGGCATCGTGCCGGAAAACACGCAAGCCGCCTTCAACTTCGGCTTCGACAAGGTGCGCTTCCTGGCGCCGGTAAAGGCCGGCGCGCGTATCAGGCTGCGCACGACCCTGCTGTCGATGGAGGACCGCGGCCCCGGCCAGTATCTGATGAAGGCCGCGAACACCGTCGAGATCGAGGGCGAGCAGAAGCCGGCGCTGACGGCCGAAACGCTGGTGATGATGTATGAGCGCCGCAAACGGGCAGGCGCTTAGGGTCCGCCGATACTCAGGTGAGGCCGGCCTGCAAACGATGGCTTCCTGCGCTTCCGGTGCTCACGTACCAGAAGTACGCTCCGCTCCGGTTCTCGGAACCCACCGTTTTCGACTCGGCCTGACCTGAATCTCGACCGACCCAAACGCGGCTATCCAGCCTTGCCGCGAGAGGCGACCATCGCTTTCTCCAGCACCCTGAAGATGCGCTCGTCGGCGCATTGGGCGACGTTGAAGCGCATGAAACGGCCGGCGGTGAGCGACAGGCTGAAGGCATTGCCCGGGGCGAGCACGACATTGTCCGTCAGGGCGCGGCGCGCGACATCGGCGGCGTCGATGCCATCCGGGAGGCGGCACCATAGGAACATGCCGGTGGGCTGGTCGATCCAGGGCTCGATACCCAGCGGTTTCAGCCGGCCGGCGGTTTCGGCCACGGCGCGCGACAGCCGCGCGCGCAGTTGCTCGACATGCTTGCGGTAGCTGCCGTCCTTGAGCAGGGACAGCACCAGCTCGGATGAGAGATGGCCGCCGCCGAATGAGGTGGCGATCTTGAGGTCGGTCAGCCCTTCCATCCAGTCGCGGGGCGCGGCGATGAAGCCGCAACGCACGGAAGCCGACAGCGTCTTGGAAAAGGAGCCGATCTGCACGACGCGGCCGAGACCGTCGAAGGCGGCCAGCCTGGGCGCCGGCGAATGCTCGAAATCGGCGAAGATGTCGTCCTCGATGATGGCGAGGTCCGATTGATCGGCGAGCTTCAGCAGCCTGTGGGCTATGACCGGCGAGAGCACCGCGCCGGTCGGATTGTGGAGCGCGGAGTTGGTGATGTAGAGGCGCGGCCGGTGCTCGGCCAGCGCCTGCGCGAACAGGTCGACATCGGGTCCTGACGGCGTGACGGGCACGCCGACCACCTTTGCCTGATGCGCGCGCAAGAGCGCATGGAAGTTGAAGTAGCAGGGGTCGTCGACCAGCACAGTGTCGCCGGGCTCGAGCAGAAAGCGGCAGAGAAGGTCGATGGCCTGCGTGCCGGATTCGGTGAGCATGATCTGGTCCGGCGAGGCCTCGACGCCATGCGCCGACAGGCGGCGGGCAAGCAACTGCCGCAGCGCCGGCAAGCCGAGCGGCGTGCCGTAGTCGGCGAGCGCCTCGTCGGTTGCGCGCGCCGTGGTGCGCAAGGCGCGGCGCAGGGCCGCCTGCGGCATCCAGGAGGCGGGCAGCCAGCCGCAGCCGGGCTTCAGCATATCGCTGCCGGCCTCGAGCGATTGCCGCGAAACCCAGAGCGGATCGACAGCGCGATCCAGCTGCGGGCCGATCTCGGCCAGCGACAGCGGTGCGAGGGGCCCGGCGGCGTAGAAACCGGAACCCGGCCGCGAGCGGATCGTGCCTTCCGCCGCCAGGCGTTCGTAGGCTTCCACCACGGTCGACTTCGACACCTGCATCGTTCCGGCGAAGGCGCGTATCGAGGGCAGGCGCGCACCGGGCGTCAGCGCGCGGGCGGCGATCCGCTGCCGGATGGCTGCCATGACGGCCTCGACGAGCGTCCCGCTGCCGGTACTTGGGTCGGGCTTGTCCATCTGTACTTCCCCGCTGACCATTACAGTTTTGCGTAATTGTACCGCATTGTCTCTGGCAATGTCACGCACCGTGCGGGTACGGAAGAGCAAACGGAGCGGAAGATGGACAAGAGTTTGAACGGCTGGCTGAACGGTTTTATCGGCGTGCTGATCTTCAGCGGCTCGCTGCCGGCGACGCGCGTGGCGGTGATGGATTTCAATCCGACCTTCCTGACCTCGGCGCGCGCGGCGATTGCCGGCCTGCTTGGGATTGCGATGCTGCTGCTCTTTCGCGAAAAGCGACCGGAGCGAGGCGATTTGGTCTCCCTAGCTGTCGTCGCGCTTGGCGTCGTGGTCGGCTTCCCCCTGCTGACCGCGCTGGCGCTCAAGCATGTCACCTCGGCGCATTCCATCATCTTCGTCGGCCTGCTGCCGCTGGCGACCGCGATCTTCGGCGTGCTGCGCGGCGGCGACCGTCCGCGTCCCGCCTTCTGGCTTTTCTCATGCCTGGGCAGCGCCCTGGTGGCGGGCTTCGCGCTGATGCAGGGCGTGACCGCCTCGCCAGTCGGCGACGGCCTGATGCTCGCCGCCATCATCGTCTGCGGACTGGGCTATGCCGAAGGGGCCAAGCTGTCGCGCAAGCTCGGCGGCTGGCAGGTGATCTGCTGGGCGCTGGCGCTGTCGCTGCCGGTCATGCTGGCATTGAGCCTTGCGACGCTGCCGCCTTCCTTCGCCGGCATCGGCTCTGGCGCGTGGATCGGCCTCGGTTACGTCTCGCTGTTCAGCATGCTGATCGGCTTCGTGTTCTGGTATCGCGGTCTCGCCGAAGGCGGCATCGCCGCCGTAGGGCAGCTACAGCTGCTGCAACCCTTCTTCGGCCTGGCGCTAGCGGCGACGCTGCTGCACGAGCAGGTCAGCCCACTGATGGTGGTGGTGACGCTCGGAGTGGTGGCGTGTGTTTTCGGGGCGAAGAAGTTTGCAAGGTAGGTCTAATGCCGTTGCGATTTGCTCACTGATGCGGCGGCTTGCGCAAATACACTAAACGGGAGCACTCGGATGTGTCTGCGGCTTTCTCACGGTCCTCGTAGCGCATGACAAATTTGCGCCCGGTCCACTCAAAATCTTGACGTACGCATATCGGGCTTTCGGAAGGCTCTGCCCAGGAAACCCTCATTAAGCGGCTGTCTAGATAGTATTCCAAATCAAGCTGGTAGCCTCCTGGAATCCAAAAGAGTTGACCGGTGCGCAAGTCAATCATCCGCGCGGCAACGCAGGCGTTGCCGCAATTGACCAGGACGACCGCGAAGTGTCCGGCAAAACCAGCGCCACGCTTCATGGCTTCGCGAATGTCAGGTTTTACAGCGCGCACCCAGGAATCGTTGGGATGAATCTGGATGTTCCTTGCGGGCTTCTTTTGGAAAACATTGGCGGGAAAGTCCTCGAAACGCAGAGTGGATTCTTTTGCCGCCATCGGCTGATCTGACGTAGAGGCGCCTTGGCTGGGCGTCTTAGGTCCACTGGGAATGGCGCTATCTTCCGCGCGCGCTCCCAACGCAGGCCAAAGCAAAAGAAACCAGGCCAAAAAGAGTCTCATCCTCCTTGCCCTTGACAATCGATGCATATCTTCAATCTAAGATTGAATTATCTCGCAATGGTTGTAAAGATTTTTTTTCGATGGCGCCTACTAAAACTTCGCCACCACCCCGATGCCAATGCCCTCAAACCCGCCCATCGCCATCAACGCGGCCGGCGCCTCATCGAGGCTGATCTTCTTGCCGACCAGCAATTCGGGCTTCAGCTTGCCGGTGCGGATCATCTCCATCATCGCGGTATAGCGGTAGGCCTGCATGCCGTGGCTGCCGAGGATTTCGAGCTCGAAGGCGATCACCTTGTCCATCGGCACCTGCGGGCGGGCATGCTCGCCCAGCATCAGCCCCACCTGAACGTGGCGGCCGCGGCGGCGCAGGTTGGAAATCGAGTTGAAGCTGGTGGTCGGGTGGCCGAGCGCGTCCATCGACATATGCGCGCCGCCGTTGGTGATCTGCTTGACCGTCTTGACGACGTTCGGCGTCGTCGAGGCGTTGATGGTCGCCACCGCGCCGATCTTCCTGGCGAATTCCAGCTTCTCGTCGGTCAAGTCGATGGCAATGACATTGGCGCCCATGGCGCTGGCGATCATGATGGCCGATAGGCCGACGCCGCCGCAGCCATGCACCGCCACCCATTCGCCAGGCGTCACCCGGCCCTGGTCGACGATGGCGCGGAAGGAGGTGACGAACCGGCAGCCGAGGCTGGCGGCTGTGGCGTATTCCATTTCCTCCGGCAGGCGTACCAGATTGGTGTCGGCATGCTCGATGCCGACATATTCGGCGAAGGAGCCCCAGCCGGTGAAGCCCGGCTGCGTCTGGTGCTCGCAGACCTGATGGTTGCCCGAGGTGCATTCGAAGCAGCGGCCGCAGCCGACCGCGAACGGCACGGTGACGCGGTCGCCAGCTTTCCAGCGGCTCACCTGCTTGCCGGCGGCGACGACAACGCCGGCCAGCTCATGGCCCGGGACATGGGGCAGGGTGATGCCGTCGTCATGACCCATCCAGCCGTGCCAGTCGCTGCGGCAGAGGCCGGTCGCCTCGACCTTGATGACGACGCCATCCGCCGCCGGCTTCGGATCGGGCACGGTCTGGATCTTCGGTGCCTCGCCGAACTTTTCGAACACGACAGCTTTCATCGGCACGCTCCCAACGGTGGTCCATTTTTGGCCGACGATAGCCGATTCCGCCGCCGGTTGACCGGAAATCGATTCTGCCAGCGCAGGGAACAGCCGGGCCCTTCAGCTATTCCGGCTGCAGGCGGAAATCGGCCAGCCGCGTTTCACCGGGCGCGAGCAGGCGTCCGTCCTCCGCATGCACTTCCAGGCGCCTTATCGGCCTGCCGCTCTCTCTGTCGACCATGAAGGTGTAGGGCTCGCCCGGCCCGGAGAAATAGGTTTCGCCCCATTGACGAAGAGCCACCAGGACATAGAACAGACCGCGCCCTTTTTCGGTCAGCACATACTCATGATGCGCGCTGCCGTCCGGCGCCGGAACGGTTTCGAGAATGCCATGCGCAACGAGATTGCGCAGCCGCGCCGACAGGATGTTCTTCGCCACGCCGAGGCTTTTCTGGAATTCGCCGAAACGCCGCATGCCGTCGAAGGCGTCACGCACGATGAGCAGCGACCACCAGTCGCCGATCGCGTCCAGCGGTCGGGCGATGAGGCAATCCGCGCTCTGATGGCTCGTCCGTTTAACCATGCAATTCGTCCAGACTTCCGATTTGTGGTTGCAAGATAAAACCTCTTTCTCTATTCCGCAATGGTTTCAAGTTGAAACCGAATGGAGAGCGAGATGAGCCTGCAGCTGCAAAGCACCGACCCGCGGCGCGTCGAGGAAGGTCGGGCGGACGAGGGCAGGAGGGGACTACCGCGCCTCACCGCGCTCATCTTTGCGGTTGCCTGCGGCTTGAGCGTCGCGAATGTCTATTTCGCGCATCCGCTGCTCGATGCCATCGCGCACGACTTTGCCATTGACCCGGCCTCGGTGGGCATCGTGGTCACGGTGACCCAGATCGGCTATGCGCTCGGCCTGTTCTTCATCGTGCCGCTCGGCGATCTTTTCGACCGTCGCAAGCTGGTCGCAACCCAGGCGATGCTTTCGGCCCTGGCGCTTGTCGTTGTCGGCCTTTCGCCCAGTGCCGCGGTGCTGCTCGCCAGCCTCGCGGCGGTCGGCTTGCTCGCGGTGGTCGTGCAGGTGCTGGTTGCCTATGCGGCGGACCTGGCGCCGCCAGCGGAGCGGGGACGGGCGGTCGGCACCGTCACCAGCGGCGTCATCCTCGGCATCCTGCTTGCGCGTTTCGTTTCGGGGCTGGTCGCCGATGTCGCCGGCTGGCGCTCGGTCTATCTCGTCTCGGCAGTGCTGACGCTAGCGATGGCGGCGATCCTGTGGCGGGTGCTGCCGCATCACGAGGCAGCGCGGCCGCACACATCCTATGCGCGTCTCCTCGGTTCGGTGCTGCGTCTGTTCGTGGAGGAGCCGCTGCTGCGGGTGCGCGCGGTGCTTGCCATGCTGATCTTCGCCAGTTTCAATGTGCTTTGGGCGCCACTTGTGCTGCCACTGGCCGCGCCCCCCTTTTCGCTGTCGCATACCGAGATCGGGCTGTTCGGCCTGGCCGGCGTTGTCGGCGCGATTGGCGCGCGCCCGGCCGGCATGCTCGCCGATCGCGGCCGCGGCCAATTGGTCACCGGCTTCAGCCTTTTGCTGATGGCCGGCGCCTGGCTGCCGATCGCCTTCATGGGCACGTCGCTCTGGCTGCTGGTGCTTGGCATCGTCATGCTCGATCTCGCCATCCAGGCCGTGCATGTCACCAATCAAAGCCTGATCTTCGCGCGCCGGCCGGACGCGCGTAGCCGGCTCGTCGGCGGCTACATGGTGTTCTATTCGCTGGGCAGCGCGCTGGGCTCGATCGCCTCGACCATGATCTATGGCACGTGGGGCTGGACCGGCGTGTGCCTGCTTGGCGCCGGCATCGGCCTGGCGGCGTTGGCGTTCTGGGCGGTAACGGTGAGAGTAGGGCGCCAGCTATAGCGGTGGAGTGTCAAGCAGTGGCTGTCGTTCGCGAAACCATTCATCGGCTTCGGCATCCCATGGCCAAACACCGGAAGTTTCCGGAAAGATAAGCTGCACAATCCGGAAATTGGGCCCGTCGTAGAACCATAGGTCCCAGCCGAAATGTTCCGGGTAGTGATCGGGATGGACTGCTCCAAATTGACAGTCGAAGCCGCCTCCCAGGAAACCTGACGCTCGCTCACCAACGCTGAACCTCTCGCCGCCGCGCACTCGTCGGCAATATTCGTTGATGATGGTCATCGAAAGCTGCGGTTTGAGCCCGATGACGACCAATTCGGGAACACTAAAATTGTGCTCGATCCCAACCGAATAGGCGAAGGGCGGATGCTTGTCCTCCTCCAGCACATAGAGAATGTGGCAGCCGTATTCTTCGATGTCGGCGAGTGCCCTTGCCTCGTCCGCGTCCCTGGCTTCTCTATTCGGCATCAATCTGGTTCTGAGGGGCCGCATTCTGGAAGGCGGGCAGCGCCATGCAGGCGGCGTGGATGCGCGAGATCACAGGGTAAGGCGCCATGTCGACGCCGAAGCGGGCGTTGTTGGTGACCTGGGCGGCGAGGCAGATATCAGCTAGCCCCGGTGCATCGCCATGACAGTACGTGCCGGTGTCGGGCGACGAAGCCAGAATCTTCTCAAGCGGTTTGAAACCCTCGTTCACCCAGTGCCGGAACCAGTTGACGACATCTTCGTCGCTGGCGCCGAACAAGGTGCGCAGCGAGGTCAGCACCCGCAGATTGTTAACGGGGTGGATGTCGCAGGCGATCATCTGCGCCAGCATGCGGACACGGGCGCGGCCGAGCGCATCCCTCGGCAGAAGCGGCGGTTCAGGCTGGATATCGTCGAGATATTCGACGATCGCCAGCGACTGGGTCAGCAGCCTGCCATGATCCAGCACCAGCGCCGGCACCAGGCCTTGCGGGTTGACCGCGAGATAGGCGGGCTCGAGATGCTCGCCGTGGCGCAGGTGGTGCGGCACATAGGTGTAGTCCAGCCCCTTCATCGCCAGCGCGATCCGCACCCGGTAGGAGGTGGAGGAGCGATAGTAGTTGTGGAGGACGAGATCGCTCATGCCCTTGGCTGCCCGATGGTCACGTCGATCGTACCGATGCCGTCGACGCCGCCGGTGATCCTGTCGCCGGACTGGATCGCGCCGACACCCGCCGGCGTGCCGGTGAAGATCAGGTCACCGGGCTGAAGCTCGACCGCCTCGCTGCAGATCGCGACGATGTCGGCGACCGGCCAGATCAACTCGGCGAGGTCGCCCTCCTGCCTGGTCTCGCCGTTGACGGCGAGCCAGATGCGGCCCTTGCCGGGATGGCCTGATCTCGCTGCCGCCAGCAGCGGGCCGCAGGGCGCCGAGAGGTCGAACGCCTTCGACCAGTCCCATGGGCGCGCCGCTTTCTTGGCCTGATCCTGTAGGTCGCGCCGGGTGAGGTCGACGCCGACGCCATAGCCCCACACATGGGACAGCGCGTGTTCGCGCGGTATCCGGAAGCCAGCTTTGCCGATAGCGACGACGAGCTCGATCTCGTGGTGCAGGTTCGAAGTCAAAGGCGGGTAGGGGATTTCCGAGCCGCTATCGACCACGGCGTCAGCCGGTTTGGTGAAGAAGAAAGGCGGGTCGCGCTCGTCATTGCCAAGCTCGCGCGCGTGCGCGGCATAATTGCGCCCGACGCAGAAGATGCGGCGCACGGCGAAGCGTTCCGTCGAGTCGGAGATGGCAACCGAGGCGATCGCCGGCGGCGGAAGGACGTATTCTGTCATCGATGGTCTCTGCGTGGGTACGGATGCGTTTGCACATTCGGCCGATTTCGCCAGGCGGGCAAGGCATTAAGCCCGCGAAACCATGGGCCTTTCCATTTTGACGGCGAGCCGGCTTCCAGGCGATGTACTATTTGGCAATAATCTGGACATCTTCAGGAGACTATCCTCTAGCCACCGAATCCGAACCGATGCCCGAACCTCTGCAATGACCGCCGCCAACGATCGCGCCCGCTTCCTGATCATCGACGACCATCCGCTGTTCCGCGAGGCGTTGCACAGCGCCGTGCAGATGGCCTATCCGGATGTCGACACCGTCGAGGCACGCTCTATCGCGGAGGCGATCGAGCTGCTGGCAGGCGCCAAGCCGTTCGACCTTGCGCTCCTCGATCTGAGCATGCCGGACGTGCACGGCTTCGAGGGGCTGTTGCAGCTCAGGACACGCTATCCGCGGCTGCCGGTGGTGATCGTCTCAGGCTATGAGGAGCCGAAGATCATTTCCGAAGCGCTGTCCTACGGCGCGGCCGGCTTCATTCCGAAATCGGCGCGCAAGAGCGATCTCGCCGCCGCCATCCGCTCGGTGATGGACGGTGCGGTCTATGTGCCGGAAAATTACGAGGGACAGCCGCCGGATCCCGACAGCACCGACCGCGCCGACATGGTGCAGCGCCTGGCAAGGCTGACGCCGCAGCAGCTCAAAGTGTTGCAGATGCTGCGCCAGGGCATGCTCAACAAGCAGATCGCCTACGAGCTGCAGGTGGGCGAGACGACAGTGAAGGCGCATGTCTCGGAGATTTTACGCAAGCTCAATGTGTACAGCCGGACGCAGGCGGTAATCGAGGTGTCGAAGCTCGACAATGCGGAGCTGTTCAGGGATCAGGCGGGGTTTTAGGCCGCAATCCTAAGCCAGCAAATGCGCCAGCAGCGCGCGCAGTTGCGCCGGCTTCAGCGGTTTGCGCATCAGCTCGATGCCGGCGGCGCGCGCCGCCTTGGCGACGGGTTCCGAGCCGTCGGCGGTGACGATCAGGGCGGGGACCGGCCGGCCGAGATAGTCGCGCACTTCGGCTATTGTCGCGGTGCCGAGGTCGCCGCCGTCGAGATGCTGGTCGGCGATAATGATGTCGGGCACCCAGTCGGTATCGCCGAGCAGGTCGAGCGCATCGTCGGTCGAGGTCGCGGCGCGCACAAGGCACTGCCAGCGCTCCAGCAGCGAGGTCATGGCGCCGAGCACGTCGGCGTCGTTTTCGACCAGCAGCACCTTGGTGCCGAACAGGCCATAGCCGCGCGGCCGCTCCATGTCGGCGGCGCCTGACGCAGGCTCGGCCGCCGCGCTCATGCCGACCGGCACGTCGATATGGAAGATCGTGCCGCGCCCGACCCTGGAGGAAAAGGTGACGGGATGCCCGAGCGCCGCCGCCATGCGGCGCACGATAGCCAGGCCGAGGCCCAGCCCACCGGCCAGCCTGCCCTCGGCAAGGGTGGAGGTGCCGCGATGGAACTCCTCGAACACCGCTTCGCGCTGGTCTTCGGGGATGCCGCATCCGGTGTCGGCGACATCGATGCGGATGATGTCGCCGCGATGCCTGGTACCGACCAGAACCCCACCCGAGCGTGTGTAGCGCAGCGCGTTGGAAAGGATGTTCTGTAGAATGCGGCGCAACAGCGTGCGGTCGGAGCGCACGACGACGTTGACCGGCCGGAATTTCAGCGACAGCCCCTTCTTCTGCGCCTCGGGCAGGAAGTCGGACCGCAACGAGGAAAACAGCGCCTCCAGACTGACGTCGCCAATCTCGGGCTGCACCACGCCGGCGTCGAGCTTGGAGATGTCAAGCAGCGTGCGCAGCAGGTCTTCCATCGTCTCCAACGAGCGCTCGACCTGGCGGACGAGTTTCTTGCCTTCCTCGCTGGTCTGCAGCTCGGCGAGCGCCGAGACCGACAGATGCGCTGCATTCAGTGGCTGGAGCACGTCGTGGCTGGCGGCGGCGAGAAACCTGGTCTTGGAGAGGTTCGCCTGCTCGGCCGTTTCCTTGGCCGCGACAAGATCGATGTTCGACTGTTCGAGCCGGCGCAAGGTTGCATGCAGTTCCTCGGTGCGCGTGCGAACCCGGTTCTCCAGCGAGATCGCCGTCTGGAACAGCGAGAAGGCGTTGCCCTGCTGGTCCATCGAGCGCTCGACGCGGCTGACGAGAGCGGCGTTGATCTTCTTCAGCCTGTCGAGATCGTCGATGTCGCGAAGCGGCATGACCGTCCTCACTCCGCCGCTTGGCGCTCGCCGAAGGCGATGCCGGTAAAGGTCTGGTTGAGGTGCATCGAGCGGTACTGCTCGCCATAGGTGCCGAAGCCGATGACGTTGTTGGTCCGGTAGAGCTCGGAGATGTCGCGAAAGACCTGGCGGTTGCGCGCATCGAGCCGGCGCAGCACGCAGTCGAAGCCGAGCACCATGTCGATACCACCGAGTTTGCGCTCGACATCCTGCAGCGCCGCACGCGTCGCTTCCACCATGTTCTTGGGCTGGGCGATGGAGAGAACGACGCCGTCGTCTATGGCGCAGAAGAAGGACAGCGAGCCGTCGGGGTGCATGCGCTGGATCGAGCGGCAGTAATATTCGCCACCGACCTTCACCACGACAGGATGCGAAGCGAAGCTCAGCGGCGTCAGCGTCTGCGGCACGATGCCGACGGAAGCGGCATATTCTTCCGCCGCGTTGGTGGCGTTGAACTCGCGCACGATGCGGTGATCTGGATCGGATGCGGTGACGACGAGCTTCTCGTCGGTCGGAATGAAATTGTCGGTCTTGAAGACGTGGAAAGGGATCTCGGTCGCGATCAGCACGATGATGGCGCTGTCGGAGGCGACCCTGCCATTGGAGATCAGCCTGGTGGTCTCGAATTTCAGGTCGTCGCCGGCCGAGCCGCCGATAAGCGGAATGTCGTCCAGTCCCCAATGGATGGCCGAGGTGACCGCTTCCTCGGCATAGGAGAGGCCGTCGATGAAGCAGAGCGCAAAGGTGCTTGTGGACCGTCCGGCACGGCCGCGCAGCAGGCGCCGCAGGGCCGCGACCTCGCCGGTGATCCTGTCCATGCCGGAAGAGGACAGGTTCTCGACCATGGTGCTCACGGTCGAAAACGACGCCGATGGCAAAAGCAGGGCCAGGATATGGCCTTCCTCTAGGCCCTGCGGGGTGATCTCGCCGGCCGTCGAGCATCCGGCATAGCCGAGCGAGGGCGCGTGCATTTTCAGCGCCTGCGAAAGTGCTGCTGCGTCGACGAGGCTTTGAGAAAAGAAGAGCAATGCGAAGCCTGCGTCGATGGCGGCGGCTTCCGTGGCGATGGCGCGGGCAAAGCTATTCGGGTCGGGCTCGTCGGTCGTGAGCGCCGAGAGGCCGCATGCGTAGCGCGTGCTCGAACTGGCCAGGTACCCGTCTCCCGCAATTCCTCCAACGCTGTTCTTGTGCGTGTCGGGCACGCGCGCGTCGGGGATATCTTTGCCCTCAATCCCTGATTTGGCAATGGCCTGCGCCCTGACACGCGCAGTGCATCGTCCATGACCGAAAGTACAATGGGAGCGAAGCTGGCCGCACTGTTTTGCCCGTTGTACGGTGTGAGAAATAACGCACTGCCGAAGCATCAGCACGGCATCGGCAAAAGCGATAACCAAGGTTTCCACCCAGGGAGGTTGCATGTCGGAAGTGTCGTTGACTGTGAATGGCAGGCGGGTCAGCGGGAACGCCGAGGACCGAACGCTGCTGGTGCATTTCCTGAGAGAACATGTCGGCCTGACAGGCACGCATGTCGGTTGCGATACTTCGCAATGCGGCGCCTGCGTCGTGCATGTCGACGGTAGGGCGGTGAAATCCTGCTCGATGCTGGCCGTGCAAGCCTCGGGATCCACGGTCGTCACCATCGAAGGCCTGGCGAACGGCGCCGACCTGCATCCGGTGCAGGCGGCGTTCAAGGAACATCACGGCCTGCAATGCGGCTTCTGCACGCCGGGGATGATCATGACGGCTACCGACATGATCGCACGCCACCCCGAGGGTCTGGACGAGGCGACCGTGCGCGCCGAACTGGACGGCAATATCTGCCGCTGCACCGGCTACCACAACATCGTCAAGGCGATCCTGGCCGCATCGGAAGCGATGAAGGGGGCCAAAGGCAAGGCGAAGCAGGCGGCCTAAGAAGCGAGTGAGTAGTCAGTAGTGAGCAGTTCAGCCTGAAAGAGGCCGCTCACCCCACTGCTCACTGCTTCCCACTCACTATTTTCGGGAGGAAATCCTATGGGTATCGAAGGTGTCGGCGCTCGCGTGGCGCGCAAGGAAGACAAGAGGTTCATCACCGGCGGCGGCCGCTATGTCGACGACATGGTCGTTCCCGGCATGAAGCATGCCGTGTTCGTGCGCAGCCCGCACGCGCATGCCGAGATCAAGAAGATCGACGTGAAGAAAGCGCAGGCGATGCCGGGCGTGATCGGCGTCCTGACTGGCAAAGAGCTCAAGGCCGACGGCATCGGCAACCTGATCTGCGGCTGGATGATCCATTCCAAGGACGGCTCGCCAATGAAGATGGGCGCCTGGTCGCCTTTAGCCGTCGACAAGGTGCGCTATGTCGGCGACGCCGTCGTCATCGTGGTCGCCGATACCAAGGGCCAGGCGCGCGACGCGGCGGAAGCGGTCGAGATCACCTACAAGGAACTGAAGGCGGTGGTCGAGGCCACCAAGGCGCTGGAAAAGGGCGCGCCGCAAGTCCATCCCGAGGCCGAGAACAATTTGATCTTCGACTGGGAGATCGGCGACGGCAAGGCAACCGACGCCGCGATCCAGTCGGCGGCGCATGTCACGCGCATGAAGATCGTGAACAACCGGCTGGTGCCGAACGCGATGGAGCCGCGGGCAGCGCTTGGTCACTACGACAAGGCGGAAGATCACTTCACCTGCTGGACGACGTCGCAGAATCCGCATCTCGCGAGGCTGGTGATGAGCGCCTTCTACAACGTTGCCCCGGAGAACAAGCTGCGGGTGATCGCGCCCGATGTCGGCGGCGGCTTCGGTTCGAAGATCTATATCTATCCGGAAGAGATTGTCTGCCTGTGGGCGTCGAAGAAGACCGGCGTGCCGGTCAAATGGGTGGCCGACCGGACCGAGAGCTTCCTCTCGGACGCGCATGGCCGCGACCATGTCTCGACGGTGGAAATGGCGTTCGACAAGGACAACCGCATCACCGGCCTCAAGGTCGACACGATAGCCAATCTCGGCGCCTACATGTCGCTGTTCTCGTCCTGCGTGCCGACCTATCTCTACGCCACGCTTCTGTCGGGCCAGTACAACATCCCGGCGATCCACGCCAATGTGCGCACCGTCTACACGAATACTGCCCCTGTCGATGCCTATCGCGGGGCAGGGCGGCCGGAGGCCACCTACCTTCTGGAGCGCACGATGGAGGCGGCCGCGCGCGAGCTTGGCGTATCGCCTGCCGAACTGAGGCGCAGGAATTTCATCACGTCGTTCCCGCACCAGACGCCGGTGATCATGAACTATGACGCGGGCGACTATGGCGCATCGCTGGACGCGGCGATGAAGGCTGCCGACTATACCGGCTTCGCCAAGCGCAAGGCGGACGCCGGCAAGCAGGGAAAACTGCGCGGCATCGGGATGAGCTGCTACATCGAGGCTTGCGGCATCGCGCCGTCCGCCGCTGTCGGTTCGCTCGGCGCCGGTGTCGGCCTGTGGGAATCGGCCGAAGTCCGCGTCAATGCCGTCGGCACGATCGAGGTGCTGACCGGTTCGCACAGCCACGGCCAGGGCCATGAGACGACCTTCGCGCAACTGGTCAACCAGCGCTTCGGTGTGCCGATCGACTCGGTCTCGATCGTCCATGGCGACACCGACAAGGTGCAGATGGGCATGGGCACCTATGGGTCGCGCTCGGGCGCGGTCGGCATGTCAGCCGTGGCCAAGGCGCTCGACAAGGTCGAAGCGAAGGCCAAGAAGATCGCCGCGCATCTGCTCGAGGCCGACGAAGGCGACATCGTCATCGAGAATGGCGAGGTGAAGGTCGCCGGCACCGACAAGAGCCTGCCCTGGTTCCAGGTCGCGTTGGCGGCCTACACCGCCCACAACCTGCCTGCCGGCATGGAGCCTGGCCTGAAGGAAACTGCCTTCTACGATCCGGCCAACTTCACCTTCCCCGCCGGCTGCTACATCTGCGAGGTCGAGATCGATCCCGAGACCGGCGTGACGGAGATCGTCCAGTTCGTCGCTGCGGACGATTTCGGCAACATCATCAATCCGATGATCGTCGAGGGGCAGGTGCATGGCGGCATCGCGCAAGGCATCGGGCAGGCATTGCTCGAAGGCGCCTATTATGATTCGAGCGGCCAGCTGCTAACGGCAAGCTACATGGACTACACCATGCCGCGCGCCGATGACCTGCCGTCGTTCAGGGTCTCGACCTCGAACACGCCTTGCCCAAGCAATCCGCTCGGCATCAAGGGATGCGGCGAGGCAGGCGCGATCGGTTCGCCTCCGGCGGTAATAAACGCCATCACCGACGCGCTCGGCATTGCCGACATTGCCATGCCGGCGTCGCCGTCGACCGTCTGGTCGGCAATCCGCGCCAAGAAGCATTGAGGAGGAGCAGAGATGTATTCGGTCAATTATCATCGCGCCGCCTCGGTCGCAGACGCCGCCAAGCTGCTGAAAAGCGGCGACGCCAAGTTGCTCTCCGGCGGCATGACGCTGATCCCCGCCATGAAGACGCGGCTGGCGGCGCCTTCCGACCTTGTCGACGTCTCACGCCTGAAGGATCTGCAAGGCGTCAAGGTGTCGGGCAAGACGGTCACCATCGGCGCGGCGACGACGCATTATGACGTCGCGGTCGACGAGAAGCTGAAGAAAGTCTGCCCGGCGCTCTCCCACTTGGCCTCGATGATAGGCGACCCGGCGGTGCGCCATAAGGGCACGATCGGCGGCTCGGTGGCCAACAACGATCCGGCGGCCGATTATCCAGCGGCGCTGCTGGCGCTCGACGCCACGATCGTCACCAACAAGCGCGAGATCACCGCTGAAAAATTCTTCAAGGGGCTGTTCGAGACGGCGCTGAAGGACGGCGAGATCATCACCGCGGTGACCTTCACCGCGCCTGCCAAGGCGGCCTACGAAAAGTTTCGCAACCCGGCTTCGCGCTACGCCATCGTCGGCGTGTTCGTGGCCAAGGGCAAGGATGGGGTGAGGGCCGCGGTGACGGGCGCGGGGGACGAAGGCGTCTTTCGCTCGAAGGAGATCGAGGCCGCGCTCACAAAGACCTTCGATGCCCCGGCGCTCGACGGCGTCAAAGTGTCGGCAAAGGGTCTGATGAGCGACATGCATGCGTCGGCCGACTACCGCGCCAATCTGATCGCCGTGATGGCCAAGCGCGCGGTCGCCGCCGCCAACGCCTGAGCGACCTCGGTTCGGAAAAAAGGGGCCATAGCGGCCCCTTTTTTCTTGTGCGGCGGCAACGACTTGGACGGTGAGAAGTCCAATTTTGCCTCTTCGCGCTTGCACAAAACTATCCCGCACTGCAATATAGGAACTGGGTGGGAAGCGAGCTGGGTTCGGTGCGCGCGCTGCCATCGGTGCCCTTTCGCATTCCAGTGCGAAAGGATCGGCATGTCCGAGATTTCCGCTACCCAATTGGTCCTGCCCAGGGCCGCCGTCGAAAGCGCGTCGCGGGCGAGGCTCGCCTATCTCGATGGTTGGCGCGGCTTCTCGATCGCGCTGGTGCTCATCGGCCATTTCTTTCCCGTTCCCGGCATCAATCTCGGCGTCCTGGGCGTCGAGTTCTTCTTCGTGCTCAGCGGCCGGCTGATGGGTGAGATCCTGTTCGTCGAACGCTTTCCGCTGAAGAAATTCTTCAAACGCCGCTTCTCGCGCATCTATCCGGCGCTGCTGGTATTCGTCGTTGCGGCCATGATCGGGCTTGCCGGCACCTTCATCGCCTTCAAATGGAAAGCGGCGCTGACGGCACTGACATTCACCTACAACTATGCCGGTATCTTCATCAAACGAGCCGGCGCGCTCGACCATATCTGGTCGCTCTGCGTCGAAGAGCATTCCTATGTACTGCTGGCGCTGATCAGCGTGGTGATTTCCGGGCGTGCGAATGTCGTGCGGCTGCTCATTGTGCTGTCGTTGCTTGCCATGGCCAACGGCGCCATTTCCTACTCCGCGCTCGGCATGAGCTATGAGACCAGCTACTGGCGAACCGACGTCCACATCGCTTCGATCCTGCTGTCGACCTCGATTTGCCTGCTCAAGGCCGGTGGACGCCTGCCGGTCTTCCTGAAAAGCCCGCATGTCGCGCTTGCTGCTGCTGCGGGCGGGGTGCTGTTGTTCCTCGATCCGGTGCCGACCCCGTTGCACTATATACTGGGCGTGCCGCTGCTTGCGCTTGCCGTCAACACGCTCGATTTTGCCGGCGGGTATCTGACCGGGCTCCTTTCAACGAGACCTATGGTGGCGCTGGGGCTGTGGTCCTACTCGCTCTATCTCTGGCAGCAGCCCTTCTACAAATTCGTCGACGAGAAGGGCAGCGCGGCGGTGCCGATGCTGGCCGCGGTCTTCGCCTGCGCGCTGGTGAGCTACTACATCATCGAGAAACCGTCGCGCGGCTGGCTCAACCGCAACTGGTGAGTTCAAGCCTCGCCGTTTCGCCGCGCCGCCAGGTAGCGGCGAAGTCCGGCTTCGCCGCGCGGCGTGGTCCAGCGATGGTTCCAGGCGAAGGCCGGCCTCAACAATGGCGCGAAGAATTTGAGGATCGGCCTCTCCACCGTGACCTGCCATGTGAGCGCGACATGCGTGCCGGTGCCGGACGGCGACAGCTCCGCCCGCCACAGCCCGTCGAAATCGCCAAAGGTCTTCACTACTACAAGCCGGCCGGGTTCCAGTTCGGCGGCTTCGATGATGAAATTCAGCTCATAGGGCAGGGCGCCGCGCGCCCGCGCTCTCGCCCGCGAACCGACGACGCCTTTGCCTTTCCTGTCGAGCGGTTCGACTTCCTTGTAGGCATCGCCCCACCAGAGCGGCAGCAGCTCGGCATCGGACAACACGTCCCATACTTCTTGCGGCGTCCCTTCCGGGATGTCCCAGCTTTCGTCGAAGCGGAAGACGTTGCTAGGCATGCTGCTCCCCAGCCAGCGGAGCAGGTATATTAGCTCTAGCTTGTTTTTGTGGCCAGCGTCGACGAAGGCGGCTTAGTCGACGATCGGTCTCGCATAGTAACGGACCGCTTTCTCGCCGCCATGGATCACGGCATCGCCGACCTCGGCGAAGCCTAGCGCAGCATGGAAGGCGTCCGATGTCGGGTTGGGCGGGTCGGCGTTCACCTCGCAGGTGACGATTGTGTGGCCGGCATCGCGAACATGCGCGAACAGGTCTTCGTAGAGCCGGCGGGCATGGCCGCGGCCGCGCGCCCCGGCAGAGACCACCACCCGGTCGACATAGACGAAGCGCGGATAGCGCTCTCGAAACCAAAGGAAGTTGGGGCTGTCGTAGCGGGCGTCCTGATCGAAGCACATGATGAACGCCTCGATCCCGCCGATACGGCGCGTGTAGAACGCTTCGCCGATCAAAAATGACAGCCGTTCCGGCTCCAGCCATGACAATTCGGCAGCATGCTCGTTGTTGAGAACGAGAATGGCAGCCTCGTCGGTGGGCGAGACGCGTTCGATCGGCAGCCGATCCTTCGACATCATCGGCTCCGACATCAGGCCCTCGCGGCCGCGATCGTCGCCGCCACCAGGGATTCGTCCGTCACCGTGTTGCGGTACTCCCGGTCGAGATCGGTGCCGCCCATGCCGACATTCGGGTTACGGTAGCGCATGCCGCTCGGCACGTCGGCGAGCGCGGCGAAATGCATTTCGGTCAGGCCGGTGCGACTGCGCACTTCGCCGATGTTGTCGGGCACCAGCCCGCCGCAGCCCAGGATGATGATGCGCTCGCCGGCCTGGCGAACAAGCTGCGCCAGAAGCTCGACGCCTTCCACAGCGGTGTCGCGCTGGCCGCTTGTCAGCACGCGGCCGACCTTGCAGCGGATCAGTGCTTCGAGCGCCTCGGTGGGATCGCGGGTCATGTCGAAGGCGCGATGGCAGGTGACGTTGAGCGGGCCTGCCGCCTGCACCAGCGCGCTCATGCGCGCCTCGTCGATGGTGCCCTCGGCCGTCAGGCAGCCGACCACGATGCCGGCCACGCCAAGCTCGCGAAGGGCTTCGACATCGGCGAGCATCGAACGATACTCGGGCTCGCTGTAGAGGAAGTCGCCGCCGCGCGGGCGCACGATCACATGGAAGGGAATGCTGGCGCTTTCGAGCGCGGCGCGCACGGTGCCGAGGCTCGGCGTGATGCCGCCCTCGACAAGGCTGGCGCAAAGCTCGACGCGATCGGCCCCGGCGGTCTGCGCAGCAAGCAGTCCGTCGATGCCTTCGACACAGATCTCGATCAGGGGTCTTGGCGCGTCGGTCACCAGCGTTCATCCATGTTTGAAGATATGGGCAGCCCTAGCATCGGTGCGATTGCCGGGGAAGCCGCAACCATCGGTCCAGCCCAGCGTATTGCCGCTGTTCTCTACTAAGCATGTCGATTGCGTGTTGACACTCATAACTGTGTGGTTATACATAAATCATAGCTGATGAGTTATCGATCTGGGAAGCAAGGCCGTGCCTGGTAACGATGACGAAGAGAACCGCATGGCGGTGCATCGCGACAGCGTCATCGACGGCAAGGTCCTCATCGTCGAACCCGCCAGAAGGCTAGCCTACAGATTCGATGACTCGGCGGCGGACGGCTTCAGGACCGTCGTCACCTGGACGCTGACACCAAGCAGGGGCGGCACGCTGCTGCGCATGGAGCAGTCGGGCTTCAAGCCGCAAGACGAGCGAGACTATCGGGGCGCCGGCACCGACTGGCAGCGCCATGTGGCCTCCTTGGAAACACTATTGGAAAGACTGGATCAGGAGCAAATCATGGACAACCGCGCTGCGGCAGGAGCCGAAACGAAATCGATCGTTGTCGAACGGGTCATGCCGCACGCGGCCGACAAGGTCTGGCGTGCATTGACCGTTTCGCATCTGGTGGCCGAGTGGCTGATGGAAAACGACTTTCAACCCGTCGAGGGCCACCGCTTCACCTTCCGCGCGAAGCCAGTGCCGGGCTGGTCGGGCGTCGTCAATTGCGAAGTGCTGAAGGTCGAGCCGCCGCACCTGCTTGCCTACAGCTGGGGTAACGGCAGCGAATCCGACAGTGGCCTGAAGACCATCGTCACCTGGTCGCTGACGCCGGAAGGGACGGCCACCCGGGTGCGGATGGAGCAGGCAGGCTTCAGACCCCAGGACGAGCCTGGCTACAAAGGCATGGGCGGCGGCTGGCCACGCATCCTGGAGCGGCTCGAACAGGTCGCGGCCGGGCAGGGCTGATCCTCCCGGCTGTTGCGGCCGACACGGCGCGCAAACGATCAACACCGAATCGGACTTGACCCTGAAGCATCGCATCCAGGGCCTGTGAAGACATGTCGAAAGGAGACAGATCATGGAAGCTAGATTGAAGAACCCGATAGCGCTCATTCCCGGCGCGCTGCAGGCATTGCTGGCGCTGGACAAGTCGACCGAAGCCGCGGACGTGCCTTACATCACGCGCAAGCTCATCCATCTGCGCGCCAGCCAGATCAACGCCTGCAGCGTCTGCGTCGACATGCATGCGCGCGAGCTGAAGCAGGCTGGCGAGAAGGACGAGAGGATCTTTGCCGTATCGGCCTGGCGCGAGACGCCCTACTTTACGGGAGCCGAGCGCGCCGCCCTTGCGCTCGCCGAGGCAGCGACGCGGCTGGCCGATCGTTCCGACGCGGTGCCGGACGAAATCTGGCAAGAGGCCTCCCGCCACTATGACGACAAGGCTCTTGCCGCGCTGGTGATCCAGATCGCCCTGATCAACGCCTTCAACCGCCTGAACGCGACAACGCGGCAGCCGGTGGGCGCTTGGGGTTGAGAACCACAGAGGGCGCCTGCATCGTAAGGCGCTGAAGCCGAAACACCCAAAGCCGAGCCCCGGGGGTTTCCTTGGCTATTGCTTCAGGATCGTGTTCTTGGCGCCCTTTTCAATCTGGTCGATCACCAGGAGCTTGACTGGATCGGTACCGATATTGGTGGCCTGGTGCCATTGGCCGATCATCTCGACGATGAAGTCGCCGGTCTTGTAGGTGTTGCTGACGCCGGTCTCGACATTGGTCACCTTGAGCGTTCCGGCCTCGACATAGGCGTAACGCGGGAAGGGATGTTTGTGGACCGGCAGGGTGGCGCCCGGCGCGATCTGGTAGGATGAAACCTGAACCTCGACGTTTTTCTGCGGCAGCGTGATCGGCTGCCCGGAGGCCGTGGTCGTCTTGGACGCCAGCGGCGTTACGACCACCGGCGTGTTGCTGCTGTCCAGGGCGTTGGCAGCGGTTGTCGAAAATGCCGCTGTCAAAAGCAGCGCCAATGTCAGTGTTTTTCGCATGATTTCCTCCCGAGGTCGCGGACCATTGCGCGCCGGACATCCAGACGCAAGTGTCCCGTTCCCGCGAGCCATGCGAAACCTTCCAGGCTTCGTTGCGGCGGCCAATTCTGTCGTGAGCTACCACCGGCTTGGATAAGCGCACGCGATGACAGGAAATAGAACCGGGATCCGAGCGACGCTCCATAGGCGCCAACAAAAAAAGCCCCGGTGTGAACTGACCCCCGAAGGTTGTGTCCAACTTTCGGGGGTCAGTTCACGCACCGGGCTTTTCGCTTGGGCAGTCGTCCTGGCTGAGCGTCGACAAGCGTGCCGGGACGAGCTTGTCAGCCTTACGACGGCGCCTTGCCGCCGTTCTTCTTGCAGGCCGCGCGGAACTTCTCGCGATCCTTGCCGTGGAGGCCCTTCTGGTCCGCCAGCGCCGAACACTGCTTCGAGATCGAGGTCTTCGCGGGCGACATGGCGGTCTTCGGCTTTGCCGGAGCCGGCGTCGTTGTCGTGGTGGTCGTGGCTGGCGCCGTGGTCGTGGTCTGGGCCAAAGCCCCGCTGGTCACGAACCCGGCGAAAGCCAAAGCGGCGAGAATGCGTGCGGCAGTTTTCATTGCGAACTCCATGAGATGTCCCCCGGGACGAACCTATCATCGAGCTAAAGTTCCACCAGATTGCTGGCCGCAGCCTCTGGACACATTCTCGTTACCCGACCGTGGCGCCCTGCCGGCCGAGCGAACGGAGGGCGGGCCAGTCGATCAGGCCTGGCCGCCACAGGGCTGTCATCGGCGATGATTGGAACATCGCGCCGCAGGTCGGGCGACCTCGGATTCACACGCCGGTCCGGGCAAAGCCGCGAGCGCAATCCGCAGCTTGCGAATGATTGTTCGAGTCTTGCTTGAGAAACTTGGCTCCCCGGGCCGGATTCGAACCAGCGACCAACCGGTTAACAGCCGGTTGCTCTACCACTGAGCTACCGGGGAACAGATGCTCTTGTGTGAGTGGCGCAGCCTATAGCAAACCCATTTCGGCTTTGCAAAGAAGCATTTCGAAATTTTTCTCCAGTTTTTCGTGCGGCCATTTGTGACATCGTCCGGGGATGCCCACATATGAGCGGTTTCACACAGGCTCGAAATAAAGGCGGTCGCTTGTTCCCTTTGGGGTCAGAGGGTTTCGGCGCCGCGGATGGGATCTGGTTTCGCTATGACGGCAGTCAATGACGACCGCGCACCGGCACGGAAAATCACGGTCTTCGGTCGCGAATTCCAAATGCCGCGCTCGAGGGGGCTGAGGGTAACGATCGGGATAGTGCTCACAATCGGCGGGATTCTCGGCTTTCTGCCGATCCTGGGCTTCTGGATGATTCCATTGGGGCTTCTGGTGTTGTCCTATGAATTCGCGCTGGTACGCCGCCACCGGCGGCGCTTCGTCGTCTGGTGGGAACGCAGACGACGGTCGGATTAGTCCGGCCGCCCGTTCGCAGGTTGCGCCTGGCTCAAGGGCTGTTTGCGGCAGCCCATTGAACCAAATGTTGAAAGCGCCCGGAGTGACGCAGCGGCGCTTGACGACCCTTCACCACCAACATAATGAGTTCGCTCGGAACGCCGGGAGCTTACGAGGCCTCGTGGCGGAATGGTTACGCAGAGGACTGCAAATCCTTGCATCCCGGTTCGATTCCGGGCGAGGCCTCCAACCCCCGGGCTCAGGCGCGATTGCGCCGGGGCGGAGTTCCGGTCGAATTTGAGCCGCGTCCTGGCGCGGGCATGGATTGGCGCGGAAAGCGGGTTGGTTGGGACATGAACGCTGATTTCTCCGAACGCCGCGTGAAGATGGTCGATGGCCAGATTCGCACCACCGACGTCACCAGCGCGCCGCTCATCGAAGCGATGCTGGCGATCCCGCGCGAGGCTTTCGTCGGCGCCGCGCCGCGCGACCTCGCTTACATCGACGAAGATATCCGCGTTTCGGACGGCGCCAACGGCAGCGGCGCGCGCTACCTGATGGAGCCGTCGCCGCTCGCCAAGCTGCTGCAACTGGCCGAGATCGACGCCGGTGATTCGGCGCTCGACGTCGGCTGCGGCACTGGCTATTCGGCGGCGCTCTTGTCGCGGCTTGCGCGCTCGGTCGTCGCGCTAGAAAGCGATCCGGCGCTGGCGGAAGCCGCCAAGTCCACGCTTTCGACGTTGGGTTGCCAGAATGTGACGGTGGTGACCGGGCCGCTGGCGCAAGGTCATTCCGCCAAGGCGCCGTACGATGTCATCTTCATCGGCGGCAGCGTCGAAGAGGTGCCGGCGGCATTGCTCGACCAGCTCGCCGAGGAAGGCCGGTTGGTGGCAGTCGAGGGACAGGGCAATTCCGGCGTGGCCCGCGTATTTTTCAAGGCGGGAGGGTTTGTAACCGGCAGGCGCGCGTTTAATGCGGCAATTAAGCCACTACCGGGATTCGAACGTGTTCATGCTTTCGAGTTCTGAGTGATTTTGCCTTGCGGCGGAGGCGCTGTCATGATCGCTTGCGCCTTAACAATCGTTGCTGATTGCTTAACCGGCCATTTCGGGAGCTGTCAGCGGGGGAACGATAAACAACGCGGCGCTGGCTGATCCGAATCGGGTGGGCTGGCGTGGCGTGGTTCCCATGCAAAACGAATGAGGGAAATAACGTGCCGTCCGTACGCAAGAGTGTTTCAGTAGCTATTCTCGTTTCCGCCACCGCGCTATCGCCGCTGGCCGCTTCCGCCGAAACCATCACGGGCGCGCTTGCCAAGGCCTACCAATACAATTCGCAGCTGAACGCGGCGCGCGCCGGTGTGCGTGTGACCGATGAAGGCGTGCCGATCGCCAAGTCGGGCTGGCGCCCGACCGTTACAGGTTCCAGCAGCATCGACTACACGAGCACACGCGCGAGCGGTTTCAGCACGAATACGACGACCGGCAACTTCGGCATTCAGATCAACCAAACGCTGTTCGACGGGTTTCAGACCAAGAACAATGTCGCGGCCGCCGAATCGCAGGTGAAGGCTTCCGTCGAGAGCCTGCGCAACACCGAGGAAAACATCCTGTTCACCGCGGCAAGCGCCTATATGGACGTGATTCGCGATCGCCAGATCGCGGCGCTGACCGAACAGAACCTGCAGTTTCTGACCGAGCAGGCGCGTGCGGCGAGATCGCGTTTCGAGGTTGGCGAAGGCACTCGCACCGACGTCGCGCAAGCCGATGCCTCGCGTGCCACAGCCGTGGCGCAATTGGCCTCTGCCCGCGCGACGGCGCTGGCCAGCGCCGCCACCTACCACCAGATCATCGGCGAGGAGCCCGGCAAGCTCAAGGGGGCGGCGCCGTTGGCGAAGCTGTTGCCGTCCGGTCTCGGTTCGGCCTTCACCATCGCCGCCGTCGAGCATCCCGCCATCCTCGCCACGCAGCATCTCGTGGACGCAGCGGCGTTCGTGGTGAAGTCGTCGGAAGGCGCGCTGCTGCCGCAGGTCACGGCTTCGGCCGGCATTTCGGACGCCTACAGCCACTCGGTTCCCGATCTGAAGAGCACCAACGGCACGTCGACTTCCGCCAACATCGGCGCCACGCTGACTATTCCGATCTATTCGGGCGGCCGGACGATGGCCGTTGTGCGCCAGAACAAGGAATCTCTCAGCGAGGCTCGCATCCAGGTCGATGTCAGTCGCGACCAGGTGCGCCAGGCGGTGGCCTCGGCGTGGACGCAGTATACAGCAGCCCGTGAGAACGTGGACGCAAACAAGCAGGTGATCGCCGCCGCGCAGCTGGCGTTGAACGGCGTCATCGAGGAGCGCAATGTCGGCCAGCGCACGACGCTGGACGTGCTCAACGCCCAGGCCGCGGTCATCACTGCCAAGATCAACCAGGCGGGCTCGGAACACGATGTCGTGGTAGCGAGCTATGCGATCCTGTCGGCGATGGGGCGCCTGTCGGTCGAGCGGCTCGGGCTGCCGGTCACCAAGTACAAGCCGGAAGAGCACTACGACGCCGTCAAGAACAAGTGGTTCGGAATCAACACGCCGGACGGTCGTTGATTTCTTCAGAGTTGCAAGAAGCGCCGCGTGTCGGATGGACACGCGGCGCTTTGCTTTTCATAGGCATGATCGGCGGTCACCGAACCCGCTCTGTCGTCGGTTCCTGACTCCCGCCGGAGCGGAAAGCTGTTTCACACCTTTCATGGAACCGCTCTAATCTGTTGAAATCCAACATGTCCTCAGATTGGGGATTCTCCGATGGCGATCGGTCGGTTACGCTGTCGGCATTGATTCGAGCTCCGGGGGCCGGAGCGAAAATCTGCAATGGGTCACAAGGGCGGCGGATGTGACGATGGCGACGGCTAGCAGCGCACAGCGCGAACCTTCCATGGAAGAGATTCTGGCTTCCATCCGGAGGATCATCGAAGACAGCGACACCGGCCGCAAGCAGCCCGCCGACGCTGGTGAACTGCGCCAGGACGTCCAGCCCACCTCTGTCATGGCTCCCGCCGCCGAGGTCGATGCGTTCCGCTCCGAATTGCGCGCCGAAACTTCGCCCGTGAAGCCGGTGAGCCTTGCCGAGGTCCAGGCCCAACTCGCGGCGGCAGACCTGGAGGCCGGTCGCACGGCAACCCGAATCGAGCCGACTAAGCCGGCGCCCGCGCCACGAACCCTGGCGGAAGTCGGAGCAAGTGTCACCGCCGACCCGGTGAAGCCAGCGATCCCGGACGCCGCGGCGAGCGGCCCGCAGACCGCGGAGACCATTGTCGCCGATTGGCGGCGCGAAATCGCGGCTGCCGGCGGCGGAACCGTCACCGCGAAGGTGGCGCCGCGCGTGCCCGGCGTTGCCCCGAAAGTCGAGGTCGAGGAAGACATCGATATCGATGAGAGCAGCCTTGCGGATGCACAGGTAACCGAGGCCGTCGCTGAGCGGCCGAGCGTCGTCCGCCCGCCGTCCGCGGAAACGCCGCCGTCCCGGCCGGCAATTCTCTCCGAGCATGCGGGGCGACAGGTCGCGGCGTCGTTCGGCGAGCTTTCCGACGCCTTCGCCAGCCGCAGCAAGAAGACCTTCGACGAGATGGCCGAAGAGATGCTGCGGCCTATGCTGCAGGATTGGCTCGACAACAACCTGCCCACCCTCGTCGAGCGGCTGGTTCGCGAGGAAATCGAGCGCGTGGCGCGCGGCGCGCAGTGATTTTTCCAAACAGTTCGAGATGGAAGGCGTCGTTGCTGAAAGGAGCTTCAAGGGAGCGGCCCTTTCCGATGCGCTCTGTAACCGCATCCGCACACCAGGATTGGCCCTTTCAATACCGCAAGCGGCCGTTATCCCTCCTGAATGAACCGGCAATTAACTTACAGCTATCGATTGCGGGCAAAGGTTCCGATGCTTACCGACGAGGAGTATCGGGAGATCGTCGGCGACCCCTGGGCTCTGTACCTTCAGGTCAAGAGGTTCGTTTCTAAGAACGGCTTCTGGAAGGAAATGAAGGATCCGGCTGCCGACCGTTATCGCGAATACACCGGGATCACACCTAGTCATACGTTCTGGCTCTTGCACGTTCGCCGCTCCGACTACGGTCCGGACTGCCCGGCGTGTGGAAAACCGTACCGAACGCCGAAGGCGAAGTTTTGCGCCGAATGCGGACATGGGCTTCCTTCGAGATGAACAAAGTCGGTCTCGCCGGGATATCGGCAATGCCATCAAGCTGATGCGCTTGAACTGATAGCTCACCGGGACGGCCGCAGGTCCGCCCGTCATGGCGATTGCCGCTTGCCGTGGGCAGCCTATCTATAAGGTGCCGCGGTCGTGCCCTTCGCCTGCGGTTGACTCGACCAAGCCCTTCCGATTTACACCGGTGGGATCAATTCCCGACAGTTCGGACTTCCTCCATGCTTGAAAAGACCTACGACGCCAAAACCGTCGAGCCGAAGATCGCCAAAATCTGGGAAGAGGCCGACGCCTTCCGCGCCGGCGCGGGCGCCGAGGAAGGGGCGGAAGCCTTCACCGTGGTCATCCCACCGCCGAACGTCACCGGCTCGCTGCATATGGGCCACGCGCTCAACAACACGCTGCAGGACATTCTCGTGCGCTTCGAGCGTATGCGCGGCAAGAACGTCTTGTGGCAGCCCGGCATGGATCATGCCGGCATCGCCACCCAGATGGTGGTCGAGCGCCAACTCATGGAGAGGCAGATTCACCGCCGTGACCTCACCCGCGAGGAGTTCGTCGAGAAGGTGTGGGAGTGGAAGGCCGAATCCGGCGGCTCGATCCTCAACCAGCTGAAGCGGCTCGGCGCCTCGGCCGACTGGTCGCGTGAACGCTTCACCATGGACGAAGGCCTGTCGAAGGCGGTGCTGGAGGTTTTCGTCACCCTCTACAAGGAGGGCCTGATCTACAAGGACAAGCGCCTTGTGAACTGGGATCCCAAACTGCTCACCGCCATTTCCGACCTCGAGGTCGAGCAGCACGAGGTCAACGGCAATCTCTGGCATTTCCGTTACCCGATCGAGGGCGCGGCGTTCGACCCCGAGAACCCCAAGACGTTCATCACGGTTGCGACGACACGGCCAGAGACCATGCTCGGTGACACGGCGGTGGCCGTTCACCCGGACGACGAGCGGTTCCGCGACCTGGTCGGCAGGAACGTCGTCCTGCCGATCGTCGGCCGGCGGATTCCCATTGTCGCCGATGAATATTCGGATCCCGAGAAGGGGTCCGGCGCGGTCAAGATCACGCCGGCACACGACTTCAACGATTTCGAGGTCGGCAAGCGCCACAAGCTGCCGGCGATCAACATCCTGACCATCGAAGCCGCCGTGAAGCTGAAGGACAACGAGGATTTCCTCGCCGGCCTCGAGGTCACGCCGGAGCGCCAGGCCGTGTGGGACGAACTCGATGGGCTCGACCGCTTCGCGGCGCGCAAGAAGATCGTCGAGCTGATGGAGGCGGGCGGCTTCCTGGAGAAGGTCGAGCCGCATCGCCATGCCGTGCCGCATGGCGACCGTGGCGGCGTGCCGATCGAGCCGTTCCTGACCGACCAGTGGTACGTCAACGCGGCCGAGCTCGCCAAGCCGGCCATGGCCTCGGTGCGCGAAGGCCGCACGAACTTCGTGCCGAAGAACTGGGAAAAGACCTATTTCGACTGGATGGAGAACATCCAGCCCTGGTGCATTTCGCGTCAGCTGTGGTGGGGCCACCAGATACCGGCCTGGTACGGACCGGACGGGCGCGTCTTCGTCGAGAAGACCGAGGAGGAGGCGCTGGCAGCGGCCGTCGAATATTACCTGGCGCTGGAGGGGCCGTGGAAAGCCTGGGTCGAGGACAAGCTCGAGAACTTCCAGCCTGGCGATATCCTGACGCGCGACGAGGACGTGCTCGATACCTGGTTCTCCTCGGCGCTATGGCCGTTCTCGACGCTCGGCTGGCCCGATCAGACGCCGGAGCTCAAGACCTACTATCCGACCGACGTCCTGGTGACCGGCTTCGACATCATCTTCTTCTGGGTCGCCCGCATGATGATGATGGGGCTGCACTTCATGGACAAGGAGCCGTTCCACACGGTCTATGTGCATGCGCTGGTGCGCGACAAGAACGGGCAGAAGATGTCGAAGTCGAAAGGCAACGTCATCGATCCGCTCGATCTGATCGACGAATATGGCGCCGACGCGCTTCGCTTCACGCTGACCGTCATGGCGGCGCAGGGCCGCGACGTGAAGCTCGATCCGGCGCGCATCGCCGGCTACCGCAATTTCGGCACCAAGCTCTGGAACGCAACGCGCTTCGCCGAGATGAACGAGGTCGCGCGCAATGACGATTTCTGGCTGAACGACGCCAAGCTAGCGGTCAACCGCTGGATCCTGACTGAGCTGACACGGGCGGCGCGCGCCATCACCGAA
This sequence comes from Pseudomonadota bacterium, assembly GCA_040755925.1. GTDB lineage: Bacteria > Pseudomonadota > Alphaproteobacteria > Rhizobiales > Rhizobiaceae > Mesorhizobium. The sequence continues at coordinate 2,134 of JBFLWR010000122.1, read as the reverse complement.
GGCATCACCACCTACCGCTTCAATGAAGCGGCGGGCGCCGCTTACCGCTTCGTCTGGAACCTGTTCTGCGACTGGTATCTCGAGCTTCTGAAGCCGGTGTTCATGGGCACCGACGAGGCGGCCAAGGCGGAGAGCCGCGCCTGTGTCGCCTTCGTGCTCGACGAGATCTACAAGCTCCTGCATCCGATGATGCCGTTCATGACGGAAGAGCTGTGGGCGCAGACCGCGGGTGAGGGCAAGGAGCGCTCCTCGCTGCTTTGCCACGCCGCCTGGCCGTCGCCCGATTTCGAGGACGAGGATGCTGCGGCCGACATCAACTGGCTGGTCGATCTGGTTTCCGGCATCCGCTCGGTGCGATCGGAAATGAACGTGCCACCTGCGGCGATCGCGCCGCTGGTGGTGATCGGCGCCAACGCGCTGACCAAGGAGCGCCTGGAGCGCCATGCCCAGGCCATCATGCGGCTGGCGCGGGTGGGCGACATCGCGCTCGGCGACACGCCGCCCAAGGGCTCTGCTCAGATCGTCGTCAATGAGGCGACCGTCTGCCTGCCGCTCGGCAGCCTGATAGATCTTCAGGCCGAAGCGGGGCGCCTGCAGAAGGAACTGGCCAAGGTGACCGAGGAGATCGCCCGCCTGCACAAGAAGCTCTCCAACGAGAAATTCGTCGCCAACGCGCCGGAAGAGGTGGTCGAGGCCGAGCGCGAAAAACTGGCGGAATACCGCGAGGCGCAGGAGAAGCTTTCGGTCGCGCTGAAAAGGGTGCGGGACGCCGGTTGAGCGCCAAGATTCGCACCCTTCAAAACGGCGCTTTCCGGTACGTTAGCTGCCTCGAAAATAGGCATGCCGCTGCGTTAATTTTGACGTAAACGGAAACTTTGCGCCCCATTGTTGCCATAATGTAACAATGGGGGCTATTTCCTCCAAAATCGCCTATTTTTGCGCTGTTTTGGATGATTTTTGCAGCCTATTCGCACCGTTCGACGCCGTTTGAGCCGATTTAAGGCTCAATTGAGGGGACTGCCACCATGGCGAAAATACGTGCTGTCAAGATGTACATGTACAGTCTTTGAATTCGTTGTTGCGCCATTAACCCGAATTGGTTCTAGCTTGATCCACTTAGTATTCGGGGAGGGATTCCATGAACATTTTACGTCTGAAGGCACTGCTGGGGGCAGGGTGCTTTTCTCTCGCCTTGATCGGAGCCGCGATGCATCCGGCGCATGCCGGCGGCCTGGAGCGTGGCGGCTACGACATTGACCTGCTTTTCGATCCGGCGCCGTTCGCGACTGAAGCGGAAGCGACGTATGTGATGCCGGACCGCAAGTACAAAAATGCGCTCGGTCCCGGTGGCCTCAATCTAGGCTACGGCACAACGGCCAAGGGGGCAGAGGATTATTGGGTGCCGCGCATTGGCGCCAAGGCCCAGATCGTTCAGGGCGTCGACTGTATGGTCGATTATTCTCAGCCATGGGGCGCACATGTTGCGCCAGGCATCTGGAACGGCGCGTTCTCCAACATCGAAACCAACATCAAGAGCGACAACTACGCCGGTACCTGCTCTTACAAGATGGATGCCGGCAAGGGGCAGCTTCGCTTTATCGGCGGCGTCTTCTACCAGAAGGTCTACGGCTTCAAGGAAAGCCTGGTGTCGCCCCTGGTGCCGGATTTTGGCGGCACCGGCCGCGTTGATCTGACGAGCAGCGGCTGGGGCTGGCGCGTCGGCGTCGCCTATGAAATCCCCGAGATCGCCTTGCGGGCGAGCCTTGTCTACAATTCGAAGGTCAAGCTCGACAACATCTCGGGCACGCTGGATCTGACGAATGTCGGTCAGGGGATAATCCCGATCTACGGCTCAACCCAGTACATGCCGGATGTGGTGGAGTTGAAGCTGCAGTCGGGTATCGCGCCGGGCTGGCTCGCTTTCGGCTCGGTCAAATGGGTCGATTGGAGTGTTCTGCAAAGTGTGCCGATTTGTCCTGTGGGCGCACCATCAGCGGCATGCTTTACGAATGGGCCGGCCCAAGTGACTTCGCTCGACCTGATGTACCGCGACGGCTGGACGGTCACTGGCGGCGTCGGGCACAAGTTCAACGAAGAATGGAGTGCCGCCGCTCAGCTTTCATGGGATCGCGGC
>JBFLWR010000121.1:0-17630 GCA_040755925.1 Pseudomonadota bacterium | reverse complement strand
CGCGGCCGGTCTCGTCGCTCTGGTGGCCGGGCTGCTTTGGGGCGCGCGGCTCGGAGTCCAGTTCTCGCTCTCGCTGGTGGTGCTGAAAGCGCTTCCAGTGCTGGTGCTGGGCGGCTTCGACTCCATCCTCGGCGCTATCGTCGGGGGGCTTTTGATCGGTGCCAGCGAGAAGCTCGCCGAGGTTTATATCGGCGACTATTTCGGCGGCGGCATCGAGAGCTGGTTCGCCTATGTCGTGGCGCTCGTCTTCCTGCTCATCCGTCCATCAGGCCTGTTCGGCCAGAAGCTTGTCGAAAGGGTCTGACGATGAGCGCCTTAGCCACGCAATTGTCTCCAGCCGCCGGCCTGCCGAAGTGGCTTGCGCCGCTGCTCCTTGTCGCCTTTGCCTATGTCGCCATCCCGCTGATCGGCAGCTCTTACCTGTTCGAGGCGATCCTGCTGCCATTCCTGGCGCTCAGCCTCGCGGGCGTGGGGTTGAACATCCTCACCGGCTATGCCGGCCAGGTGTCGCTGGGGAGCGCCGCCTTCATGGCGGCCGGCGCTTTCGCCGCCTATAACTTCAACCTGCGCGTCGAGGGCCTGCCGCTTGTCGGCAGCATCATCCTTTCCGGCCTCGTGGCCGCCGCGATCGGCATCTTTTTCGGCCTGCCGAGCCTGCGGCTGCGCGGGTTCTACCTGGCGGTTTCGACGCTCGCGGCTCAGTTCTTCGTGCAGTGGGCGCTGACCAAGTTCAGCTGGTTTTCCAACGGCTCGGCCTCCGGGGTCATCGATGCGCCGAAGCTTTCGATCGCGGGCTTCGAGTTCGACGGCGCGATCGGCCGCTACCTGTTTGCGCTCACCGTCGTCGTCGTGCTCACCTTTCTCGCCCACCGGCTGGTCGCCTCGCAGACGGGGCGCAACTTCATCGCCATCCGCGATAACGAGACGGCGGCGCGCATCATCGGCATTCCGGTGTTGAAGACGAAGCTGCTCGCCTTCGCCATCTCGTCCTTCATCATCGGCGTCGCCGGCGTCATCTGGGCCTTTGCCTATCTCAGGACCGTCGAGCCGGCAGGTTTCGATCTCGACCGTTCGTTCCAGATCCTCTTCATCATCATCATCGGCGGGTTGGCCTCGATCCGCGGCGCCTTCCTCGGCGCGGCGCTGATCGTCGTCTTCCCGCTAGCGCTGTCGCGCCTCGGCAATTTCCTGCTCGGCGACGTGTTCGATTCCGGCGTGCTCGACATGAGCCAGCGCATCGTTCTCGGCGCGCTCATCATCCTCTTTCTGATCCTGGAGCCGGACGGGCTGGTAGCCCTGTGGGACAGGGTCCGGAGACGGCTCCTGCTCGCCTGGCAATCGAGCTGAGACGATTTGGCAGCCCTGCGCTCCAACACTGCAAGCATTCAGAGAATGAACCGGGGCCAGACCAAGCCTCATACTGGAGAACTTCGATCCATGACCTTCCTCAGCACAGTCAAGGCGGTCGCCATTTCGGCGGCGATGGCGGTATCGGTGGCCTTGCCGGCCGCCCATGCGGACGAGCAGTATTTCCCGCTACAGAGCTATCGCGTTGGGCCCTACGCGGCCGGCGGCACCGGCTTCTTCGGCGGCTTCATCGACTACCTCAACCTGATCAACATCCGCGACGGCGGCGTCAACGGCGTCAAGCTGACCTGGGACGAGTGCGAGACCCAGTATGAGGTCGAGCGCGGCGTCGAATGCTATGAGCGGCAGAAGAGCCACGCCGGCGCGGCCGCCTGGAATCCGCTGTCGGTCGGAATCGCCTACGCCATGATCGACCGCATCACCGCCGACAAGGTGCCGCTGATCACGGTCAATCACGGCCGCACCGACTCCACCGATGGACGGGTCTTTCCCTATGTCTTCCCGCTGCTGCTCAATCCCTACAGCGAGACCTCCGGCATCGTGAACTACATCGCCGCCAAGGAAGGCGGCATCGACAAGCTGAAGGGCAAGAAGATCGTCGTCCTCTACCACGGCTCGCCCTATGGCAAGGAGACGATCCCAATCTATGAGCTGCTGGCGCAGAAATACGGCTTCACCGTCCAGCAGATCGAGGTGCCGCACCCCGGCAATGAACAGCAGTCGCAGTGGCTGACGATCCGCCGCGCCAAGCCGGACTTCGTCGTGCTGCGCGGCTGGGGCGTGATGAACCCGGTGGCGCTGAAGACAGCGGTCAAGGTTGGCTATCCGGTCGACCATATCGTCGGCAATGTCTGGTCGAACTCGGAGGAGGATGTGATCCCGGCCGGCGACGCCGCCAAGGGCTACACCGCGATCACCACGCAGGCTTCCGGCAACTCGTATCCGGTGGTGCAGGAGATCGTGAAGACCGTCTACGGCGCCGGCAAGGGCAACCTCGAGGACAAGTCGCGCATCGGCTCGGTCTACCACAATCTCGGCATCGTCAACGGCATTCTCAATGTCGAGGCGATCCGCATCGCGCAGGAGAAGTTCGGCCACCGCACCCTGACCGGTGACGAGGTGCGCTGGGGTTTTGAGCACCTCAAGCTCGACCCGGCCAAGGTCGAAGCGCTCGGCGCCAAGGACCTGTTCCACTCGATCAACGTCAGCTGGGACAACCACGAAGGCGAAGGTTACGTGACCTTCCAGCAGTGGGACGGCAAGAAGTGGAACGTCGTCTCCGACTGGATCGCGCCCGACTGGGCGCTGCTCAGGCCGATCATCGAGAAGTCGTCCGAGGCTTACGCGGCCGAGAAGGGCATCAAGCTGCGCACCGCCGCCGATGCCGAAGCGGTGGCCGCCACCAACTGATCCAATGGACCAGGCGCCGGACCATTGTCCGGCGCTCGGTTATCCACCTTGCGGAAATCAGGAAGGACGCGATGCCGGGCAATGACGTCATCCTCGCCGTGGACAATATCCACGCCACCTACAATCACGCCATCACGGCGCTGCACGGCGTCAGCTTCGAGATCCGACGCGGCGAGATGCTCGCGCTGCTTGGCGCCAATGGCGCCGGCAAGACCACCACGCTGAAGGCTGTCTCCAACCTGCTGCCAGCCGAGCGTGGCCAGGTCAATGCCGGCACCATCCGCTACGATGGCGTTGACGTCTCGCCGCGAAAGCCGGGCGACCTGGTGCGCGCCGGGCTTGTCCAGGTGCTGGAAGGTCGCCACTGCTTCAAGAGCCTCAGCGTCGAGGAGAACCTGATTTCCGGTGGCATCGGCCGCAGCGGCAGCCGCGCCGAGATCAACCGGGATCTGGAACGGATCTATGCCTATTTCCCAGGCCTGCGGGAAAAGCGCCGGACATTGTCGGGCCTGACTTCGGGCGGCGAACAGCAGATGACGGCGATCGGCCGGGCGCTGATGTCGCGACCGCGCCTGCTCGTCCTCGACGAGCCATCGATGGGTCTTGCCCCACTCATCGTCCAGGACATCTTCCAGACGCTTAGGAAGCTGAACCGCGAGAGCGGCCTGTCGATCCTGGTCGCCGAGCAGAATTCGGCGGTCGCCCTTGGCTATGCCGACCATGCCACGGTGCTCGAGAACGGCGTCTCGGTCCTCTCTGGCGCAGCCGCCAGCCTGCGCCAGCGCGAGGACGTGCGCGCCTTTTACCTCGGACAACAGCCTTCGCCCACCACTCAACCAACTCATCTCCACGCCGTCGTGTGAACCGAAACCCCAAGGAGCCATGAAAATGACCGTGTCCAATCTGAAGACCGACAAAGCCGCGGCCGCCGTCCCGCCGGTGCCACGTCCAGCCACGGCCGCGCATATCATTAAGGACGACGCTGAAGCGATCGCGGTCGCGCATCGCCTCGCGGCGGAGTTCGTCAAGGAGTCCTCCAGGCGCGATCGCGAGCGGATCTGGCCGGTGGCCGAACTCGACCAATTCTCGCAGAGCGGCCTGTGGTCGATCAATGTGCCGAAGGCGTTCGGCGGACCCGAGGTGTCCTACGCGACGTTGGCCAAGGTGGTCGAGATCATCTCCGCGGCCGATTCTTCCATCGGCCAGATATCGCAGAACCATCTCGGCATCGTCGCGGCCATCCGCACGGTCGCCGACAAGGAGCAGCAGGCCCTGCTCTTCGCGGAAGTTCTGAAAGGCACGCGGTTCGGCAACGCCTTCTCCGAATTCGGCTCCAGGCGCGCCGCGGATTTCGAGACAAAGTTCACCGACGCCGGCGACCATGTTGTCGTCAACGGTCAGAAATTCTATTCGTCCGGCGCCTTGCTCGCCCATCTCGTGCCGATCGTGGCGCTCGACGACCAGGGCCGCGCCTGGTACGCCATCGCCGATCGTGCCGCGCCCGGCCTCACGGTGATCGACGACTGGTCGAGCTTCGGCCAGCGCACGACGCTGTCGGGCACAGTCATCATCGACAACGTCAAGGTGCCAAAGACGCATCTCGTTCCGGGCTACAAGGGCTTCGACAAGCCCACGGCGGACGGCGCCATCTTCCAGATCATCCAGGTGGCGGTCGACACCGGCATAGCGCAGGCGGCGATCGACGAAACGGTCCATTTCGTCAGGACCAAGAGCCGCGCCTGGATCGACAGCGGCGTCGCCAATGCCTGGGACGATCCCTACACGATCCAGGCCATCGGCGACCTGACGCTTCGCCTGCACGCCGCCCAGGCGCTTCTGGAAAAGGCCGGCCTGGCAATCGATCGGGCGGTCGCCGAGCCGAGCGCCGAGACGGTGGCGCACGCCCAGATCGTGACGGCGGAAGCAAAGATCCTGTCGACCGAGATCGCCATCGCTGCGACCAACAAGCTGTTCGAACTGGCCGGCACGCGCTCGACGCTCGCCGAGCACAATCTCGACCGCCACTGGCGCAACGCCCGCACCCACACGCTGCACGATCCCGTGCGCTGGAAATACGCCATCCTCGGCAAGTATTTCCTCAACGGCGAGAATCCGCCGCTGCACGCGTGGAGCTGATTGCTGTCGAGCTCGGCCAGCTTCGACCGACTTTCACCAGACGGCGGCCCGGCAGGGCCGCCTGCCTCTCAAATGCCGGAGCCACCAGGAGGTCCCGTTCCATGTCAAATCCCGCAATCGTCGGTTTCTCCGGCAACATCACACGCCCTTCAAAGACGCGCGCCTTCGTCGACCTCATCGCACAGGACATCGCCAACCGACACGGCCTCTCTGCACGAACCTATGACATCGATGACGTCGGCCCGTCGCTGGGTGCCGCCAAATGGGCGCGAGACCTCGATGCAAAGGCGCAGGCGATCCTCTCCGACATCCTCGCCGCGGATGTGCTCGTGGTTGGCTCGCCAACTTACAAGGGCAGCTACACCGGGCTGTTCAAGCACTTCTTCGACTTGATTGATCCGTCGGCGCTACGGGGCAAGCCTGTACTTTTGACGGCGACTGGGGGAGGGGAGCGACATGCGCTGATCGTCGAACATCAGTTGCGCCCGTTGTTCGGCTTCTTCGAGGCCTTCACGTTGCCGACGGCTGTGTATGCGACCGACCGGGATTTCACGGATGGCGTGCTCAGGTCAGAATCGATCCTGAAGCGTGCGGCTCAGGCTGTTGCTGAAGCCGGGGTGCTAGTCTCCGGCCGCTCGGGTGCCCGACTGGCCGCGGAGTAAGTAGTACCTAGGAAGCGGGACCGACCCGGTGCCCGCTTCCGTCCTACCCGGCCGAGAGCTGCCTGACTGCTTCCGGCCCCGACACTGCCAGTCAGCAACGCGCGGCATCTTGGACATTCAGATCAACTTTGCGGCTTCCTGAAACCCGACATTTCGGAAGCACTGTACTGAAGCGCTGTCGTGGAGGGTCTAGAGGAATTTGTATTGGTTTACAGCATCTCGGTAGCCCATGACGATGCCTACAACGGTAACGACTGCCAGCGCCAGCATGATCAATGATACGCGCAGCAGGCTGCCACCAGCATCAGCGGCAAAAGCAGGGGGCTCTCCTGGTTGGGAAAAAAGGAGCCGAAGCCCCAGGCCGCGACGGCGCCGATGATGAGCTGGCCCTCCGCGCCGATGTTCCAGATATTGGCGAGGAATCCGACTGCGAGACCGCAGCCGGCTGGACTCAAATCGCGCCCTTGGTTTCTCTCAGTGGCAGAGATGACGATCGAGACGTTCTGAAAGCCGGCAAGCGGCGCGTCGATACAAGTCGGCGGATGCTTGCGTCAGCCTTGTGCAATCTAGAAGATCCTCTTTTCAGCAACTTAAAACTATGTGCGGCCGTCTTGCCGCAACTTGCTGCACGACGAGCCATCGGGTCGCAATGTCTGCCGCCTGAAATACTGCGGATGCCATGGCCCGCTTGTGGCACTCACTTGCCGGGCCATGCCAGGTGCTTGAAATGCAATCGTTTGCTCCGATATTCGCCGGTTGTGCCTTGCGCTTGAGATGTTTACTGTTAGTGAATAAAATTGGAATCAGCGGGTGGCAATGATATGGCGAAGACTCAAGCAGCAAAGAAGGTCGGCAAGTCGCCGGCTCGCGCAAAAGGACCGGGTGCGGCGACAGTTAGCGTACTGCCTCGCAGCGCCCCCCTTGTTCAGGATCCCCACGCCGTTCGCGACACGCGTGAGAACGTGCTTGAGGTCGCGATTGGCCACGAGGTTCGCGCCCTTCGCAAGAAACTCGGCATTACCGTCGCCGACCTTGCCACGACCACCGGTCTCTCACTCGGCATGCTGTCCAAAATCGAGAATGGCATCACCTCGCCGTCATTGACCACGCTGAAGTCGTTGTCGCACGCGCTCGGGGTGCCGCTCACCGCGTTCTTCCGCAGCTTCGAAGAAGAACGCAAGGCCGTCTTCGTCAAGGCCGGATCGGGCGTGGATGTGGAACGGCGTGGCACGCGGGCCGGACATCAGTATACATTGTTGGGCCATATCGGTTCGGATACCAGCGTCGTCGTCGAGCCCTACCTCATTACGCTGACGGAAGACTCGGATGTCTTCCCGACCTTCCAGCATGACGGCATGGAGTTCCTCTACATGCTGGAAGGCGAGGTGGTTTACCGCCACGGCAGCAATCTCTACCGCATGACCCCGGGCGACAGTTTGTTCTTCGACGCCGATGCGCCGCACGGTCCCGAAGAACTGACGCACTTGCCGATGCGATACCTGTCGATCATCTCCTATCCACGCGGACGCGGAAAAGGCTGATGTAGCCCGCAGGGCCATTTGCGGCGCGCCGCGCCATTGCTCAGCTATTTGCCACTGTGGCCGTGACGGATTGAAGCTCAGCGAAGGGCCAATGACCTCCGGCGCATGACCCGAGCCGCAGGCTCGCAAAACATCGACCGCAAATTTAAGCGCTTTGACAGCGTTCCTCGCGCCCAGGAGGACGCGCGGGGTTGTCGCGCGCAACCTTTATGAGCTCTCGAGAAGCCGCGGGTTTCTACGCCTTTGCGCGTCCGGACAATCGCTGCCGAGGCCCCGGCTTCAGGGACTTTCTCGACATTTGACGTGATGACTCCCGGGGCCTGCAAGCCGAGCGGGTTGGCCAAGCTTGCCGCTATCGAAAAGGATAGCCGGGGCCGCCCGGCATCTGAGCCGGCGTGTTTTTCTACAGGAAAAAAAAATTCATGACAGTTGAATTGCGATTGGGAACCTGCTAGGCATTACGATAGGTAACAACCAATCGAGGTGACCGGGATGTGTGGGATCGTTGGACTCTTTCTGAAAGACAAATCACTTGAGCCACGACTGGGTGCCCTTCTGTCGGAAATGCTGGTCTCATTGACCGACCGCGGTCCCGATAGCGCCGGCATCGCCATTTATGACAGCGCGGCAGCGAAGGGACGTGCCAAGATCACCATTCAGTCTCCGGCCCCCGCCACGGATTTCCCGGGCCTCGAAGCGGAACTCGGCAAGAAGATCGGAGCCAAGGTTTCATCGACGGTGAAGTCGACTCATGCCGTCTTCGACGTGCCGGTCGACAAACTCGAGGAGGCCCGCGCCGCGATCTCCGAACTGCGCCCCAACGCGCGCCTCATGGGCGCCGGCGAGGCGATCGAGATCTACAAGGAAGTCGGTCTGCCGGCCGACGTGGTCAAGCGGTTCGACCTGACCAACATGTCCGGCAGCCACGGCATTGGCCACACCCGCATGGCGACCGAGTCCGCTGTAACCACGCTGGGCGCGCATCCCTTCTCGACCGGTCCGGACCAGTGCCTGGTGCACAACGGCTCGCTCTCGAACCATAACAATCTTCGCCGTGAACTGATCCGCGACGGCATGCGCTTCGAGACCGAGAACGACACCGAAGTCGCCGCCGCCTATCTCTCCTCCAAAATCGCTCACGGTCAGAATCTCGGCGAGGCGCTGCAGAGCAGCCTCGACGACCTCGACGGCTTCTTTACCTTTGTGGTCGGCACCAAGAACGGCTTCGGCGTGGTCCGCGACCCGATCGCCTGCAAGCCCGCCGTGATGGCCGAGACCGATCAGTACGTCGCCTTCGGTTCGGAATACCGCGCCCTGGCCAACCTGCCTGGCATCGAGGAAGCCAGGGTCTGGGAGCCGGAGCCGTCCACTGTCTATTTCTGGGAGCATTGAGGATCATGAATATTTCGAATGTTGCCACGGCGCCGTCGCGTGAAGTGAACTTCGCGCAGCGCGTCTTCGACCTCGGCAAGAATTCGCTCCGCGAACTGAACCAGGCGCTGCACAATCTCGCTCCGGGCTCGAACGAGACCGCCTGGGAAGTGCTCAACCCGAAAGGCAGTCATTCAGTCGCCGTCGGCGTCGACCAGCCGGTCACCATCGATGTCCGGGGCAATGTCGGCTACTACTGCGGCGGCATGAACGCCGGCGGCGCCATCACCGTGCACGGCTCCGTCGGCCCGGGCGTCGGCGAGAACATGATGTCGGGCTCGATCGTGGTCAAAGGCGACGCCAGCCAGTATGCCGGCGCCACCGGTCGCGGAGGCCTTCTCGTCATCGAGGGCAATGCCTCGTCGCGCTGCGGCATCTCGATGAAGGGCATCAACATCGTTGTCCGCGGCAATATCGGCCATATGTCGGCCTTCATGGCGCAGTCGGGCAACCTGGTGGTGCTGGGCGACGCCGGCGATGCGCTCGGCGACTCGATCTATGAGGCGCGGCTGTTCGTCCGTGGCAACGTCAAGAGCCTCGGCGCGGATTGCATCAAAAAGGAGATGCGTGCCGAGCACATCGCGATCCTGCAGGATCTGCTCGACCGTGCCGGCATCACGGACGCCAGGCCGGAAGAGTTCACCCGCTACGGCTCGGCCCGTACGCTCTACAACTTCAACATCGACAACGCTGACGCATACTGAGGGCGAACATGAGCTATCACAATCCTCCGACGACGCCGCGCAAGTCAGCGACCTTCGACGATTACGCGATGTCGGAAATCCGGCGCGCGGCGGCGACCGGCATCTACGACATCCGGGGCTCCGGCGCGAAACGCAAGGTTCCGCATTTCGACGACTTGCTCTTCCTGGGCGCATCCATCTCGCGCTATCCGCTGGAAGGCTATCGCGAGCGCTGCGACACCAGCGTGGTTCTGGGCTCGCGCCATGCCAAGAAGCCGATCGAACTGAAAATCCCGATCACGGTCGCGGGCATGAGTTTCGGCTCGCTCTCCGGCCCCGCCAAGGAAGCGCTCGGGCGTGGCGCGACCATCGCCGGCACCTCGACGACCACCGGCGACGGCGGTATGACCGAAGAGGAGCGCGGCCATTCCAAGACGCTGGTTTACCAATACCTGCCGTCGCGCTACGGAATGAACCCGCGTGACCTTCGCCGCGCCGACGCCATCGAGATCGTCGTTGGCCAGGGCGCCAAGCCGGGCGGCGGCGGCATGCTGCTCGGCCAGAAGATCTCCGACCGCGTCGCGGAAATGCGCACGCTGCCCAAGGGCATCGATCAGCGCTCGGCTTGCCGTCACCCCGATTGGACCGGCCCTGACGATCTCGAGATCAAGATCCTCGAAATTCGCGAGATCACCGACTGGGAAAAGCCGATCTACGTCAAGGTCGGCGGCGCGCGGCCCTACTACGACACCGCGCTTGCGGTGAAGGCCGGGGCCGATGTCGTGGTGCTCGACGGCATGCAAGGCGGCACGGCTGCCACGCAAGAGGTGTTCATCGAACATGTCGGCCAGCCGACGCTTGCCTGCATCAGGCCCGCTGTGAAGGCCCTCCAGGACCTCGGCATGCATCGCAAGGTACAGCTCATAATCTCTGGTGGCATCCGCAATGGCGCCGACGTCGCCAAGGCGCTGGCGCTCGGCGCCGACGCCGTATCGATCGGCACCGCGGCGCTGATCGCGCTCGGCGACAACGATCCGCGTTGGGAGGACGAATACCAGAAGCTCGGCACGACCTCCGGCGCCTACGACGACTGGCATGAGGGTAAGGATCCCGCCGGCATCACCACGCAGGATCCCGAACTGATGAAGCGCGTCGATCCGGTCGCAGCCGGGCGTCGGCTGGCGAATTATCTGAAGGTGATGACGCTCGAAGCGCAGACGATCGCGCGCGCCTGCGGCAAAAACCACCTGCACAATCTCGAGCCGGAGGATCTCTGCGCGCTTTCGATCGAGGCGGCGGCCATGGCCGGTGTGCCCCTCGCAGGGACGAGCTGGGTGCCGGGGCAGGGCGGCTTCTAAAACCAATAAGAATGGGAGAAGTAGACAATGAATACGGCCTTCGAAGCCAAAATCGATCAGTCTGAGGGGGCTGATCTCCAAGAGTTCGCAAGGGTTCGCAACGTCAAATACTTCATGGTGTCGTATACGGATCTGTTCGGCGGCCAGCGGGCAAAGCTGGTCCCGGCGCAGGCCATCGGGGACATGCAGAAGGAGGGCGCCGGTTTCGCCGGCTTCGCCACCTGGCTCGATCTGACCCCCGCGCATCCCGACATGCTGGCGGTGCCGGACGCTTCGTCGGTGATACAGCTGCCGTGGAAGCCGGAAGTCGCCTGGCTTGCTTCTGACTGCCTGATGGAAGGCAAGGGCGTCGCCCAGGCGCCGCGCAACACCCTGAAGCGGCTCGTTGCCGAAGCCGCCAAGGAAGGTATGCGCGTCAAGACTGGCGTCGAGCCGGAATTCTTCCTTGTGACGCCCGACGGCAAGCACATCAGCGACGAGTACGATACGGCGTCCAAATCCTGCTATGACCAGCAGGCCGTGATGCGCCGCTATGACGTCATCGCCGAAATCTGCGACGCCATGCTCGACCTTGGCTGGCAGCCCTACCAGAACGACCATGAGGATGCGAACGGCCAGTTCGAAATGAACTGGGCCTTCGACGACGTTCTGGCGACGGCCGACAAGCACTCCTTCTTCAAGTTCATGGTCAAGTCGATCGCCGAAAAGCACGGCTTGCGAGCAACCTTCATGCCGAAGCCTTTCCAGGGCCTCACCGGTAGCGGCTGCCATGCCCATATCTCGGTATGGGATCTCGGCGGTAAGACCAATGCATTTGCCGACAAGGACATGGAATTGGGCCTGTCGGAGAAGGGCAGGCACTTCCTGGGCGGCATCATGAAGCACGCCTCGGCGCTTGCGGCGATCACCAATCCGACGGTGAATTCCTACAAGCGCATCAACGCACCGCGCACCATTTCCGGCGCGACCTGGGCGCCGAACACGGTGACCTGGACCGGCAACAACCGCACCCATATGGTGCGCGTGCCTGGTCCCGGCCGCTTCGAATTGCGTCTGCCCGATGGTGCTGCCAACCCTTACCTGATGCAGGCGGCCATTATCGCCGCGGGCCTCAGCGGCGTCCGCACCGAGGCCGACCCGGGCCAACGCAGCGACATCGACATGTACAAGGACGGACATACCGTCACGCATGGCGCCAAGCTCCCGCTCAATCTGCTCGATGCGCTTCGCGCCTATGACGATGACGCCGAGCTGAAGGCGGCGATGGGCGAGGAGTTTTCCTCCGCCTACATCAAGCTGAAGACCCAGGAGTGGAACTCCTACGCCTCGCACTTCACCCAGTGGGAGCGCGATCATACGCTGGATGTCTGACCGGTAACCAGCTAAGGATCGGCGCCCGATTTCCCGACCGGGCGCTGATCCGCACGACGTGATTTTTCGCCGGAATACATGCGATGAAATATTCGATCTTTTCGCTCGCCAAGGCCGCGCTGTCCGGCCACAAGGGATGGACGCGGGCGTGGCGCGATCCGGCGCCCAAGAGCCGCTATGACGTGGTCATCATCGGCGGCGGCGGCCACGGACTGGCGACGGCTTATTTCCTCGCCCACGAGTACGGTATCCGCAACGTGGCTGTGCTGGAAAAGGGCTGGATCGGCTCCGGCAATGCCGGCCGCAACACCACCATCATCCGCTCCAACTACGGCCTTCCGGGCAACACCGGCTTCTACGAATTGTCGATGAAGCTGTGGGAGCGCATGGAGCAGGACCTCAACTACAACACGATGGTCAGCCAGCGCGGCGTCCTCAACCTCTATCATTCCGACGCGCAGCGCGACGCCTTCGCCCGCCGCGGCAACACCATGCGCATCAACGGCATCGATGCCGAACTCCTCGACGCGGAGCAGCTCCGCAAGGAATTGCCGTTCCTGAACTACAACAATGCCCGCTTCCCCATCATGGGCGGTCTCTTGCAGCGGCGCGGCGGCACCGCCCGCCATGATGCGGTCGTGTGGGGCTATGCCAGGGCCGCCAGTGAAGGCGGCGTCGACATCATCCAGAACTGCGAGGTCACCGGCTTCGTGCGCGACGCCAATGGCAAGGTGACCGGTGTAGAGACCTCGCGCGGCCGGATCGGCGCCGGCAAGGTCGGCATGGCGGTCGCCGGCTCTTCGTCGCGGGTCGCCGCGATGGCTGGCATGAAGCTGCCGATCGAAAGCCACGTGCTGCAGGCCTTTGTCTCCGAAGCCATCAAGCCGCTCATCCCAGGCGTCATCACTTTCGGCGCGGGACATTTTTATGTCAGCCAGTCGGACAAGGGCGGGCTGGTGTTTGGCGGCGATCTCGACGGCTACAATTCCTACGCCCAGCGCGGCAACATGCCGGTCATGGAAGATGTCTGCGAGGGCGGCATGGCCATCATCCCGATGATCGGCCGCGTGCGCATGCTGCGGCAGTGGGGCGGCATCATGGACATGTCGATGGACGGCACGCCGATCATCGACAAGACGCCGGTGGACGGCCTCTACCTGAACGCGGGTTGGTGCTATGGCGGTTTCAAGGCGACGCCGGCATCGGGGCTGGTCTTCGCCCATCTTCTCGCGCGCGACGAACCGCATCCCGAGGCGGCGCTGTTCCGGCTCGACCGGTTCCGCCGCGGCGCGATGATCGATGAAAAGGGCCAGGGCGCCCAGCCGAACCTGCACTGAAAGCGAGACTGGCGGAATGCGTATTGCATGTCCTTTCTGCGGCGAACGCGAGAATGGCGAGTTCACCTACCTTGGCGATGCCTCGCCCAAGCGGCCCAACTTCGCCGCGGATGGCGGGGAGAGTCCCGAGCGTGTCGAGGATGCCTTCTATGACTACGTCTATCTGCGCGACAACGTGGCGGGGGTCATGCACGAATACTGGTATCACGGCGGCGGCTGTCGCTCCTGGCTCGTGGCCCAGCGCAATACCGTCACCCATGAATTTATCTCCGTGACGGCGGCTCCAGGCGCGGGCGCCGCTCAAGCGCCGCGGACGGGAGAATGACCATGTCGGGCTATTCCCAATCCGAACCTCTCGCCAGGACCGCGCCGATGGAGGCCAACCGCACGGGCGTCGCGCCCGCCAGCCAGTCCCACCGGCTGCACGGCGAGGGCTTGATCGACCGTCGGCAGCCGCTCCAGTTTTCATTCGACGGCAAGGCAATGACCGGCTTCGCCGGCGACACGCTGGCCTCCGCGCTTGTGGCCAACGGCGTCAAGCTCGTGGCGCGTTCGTTCAAGTATCATCGCCCCCGCGGCATCCTCACCGCCGGCTCGGAAGAGCCGAGCGCGCTTGTCGAGATGCGCACCGGCGCCCGGCGCGAGCCGAACACGAGGGCGACCACGCAGGAGCTTTATGACGGCTTGGTCGCGAACAGCCAGAACCGCTGGCCGTCATTGCGTCGCGATTTCATGTCGATCAATCAGCTGTTCGCCCCGATCTTCGTCGCCGGCTTCTACTACAAGACTTTCATGTGGCCGGCGAAGTTCTGGGAGTCGATCTACGAGCCGATGATCCGTCGCGCCGCGGGTCTCGGCAAGAGCGCCGAATTGCCCGATCCGGACCACTACGACAAGGCCTGGGCCCATTGCGACGTGCTCGTGGTCGGGAGCGGTCCCACTGGCCTGTCGGCGGCGCTTGCCGCGGGCCGCGCCGGCTCGCGCGTCATTCTCGTTGAGGAAGATACGCTGTTCGGCGGTCGCCTGCTCAGCGAGGGCGGCGAGATCGATGGCCTGGACGCCAGGGAATGGCTGCGTCGCGCGACCACCGAACTTGCCGCGCTGCCCAATGTCCGAATGATGACCAGGACGGCGCTGTTCGGCGTCTATGACGGCGGCACTCACGCCGCGCTCGAGCGCGTCAGCGATAACGTCCCGATGCCGGATCGCCATCAGGTCCGGCAGCGGCTTTGGCGCATCGTTGCCAGGCGCTCGGTGGTCGCGGCCGGCGCGATCGAACGGCCGATCGTCTTCCCCGGCAATGATCGGCCGGGCGTCATGATGGCATCCGCCGTCCGCACCTATGTCAATCGCTTCGCGGCTCTGCCTGGCAAGCGCGTGGCCGTGTTCACCAATAATGACGATGGCTGGCGCACGGTGGAAGCCATCCAAAGGGCCGGTGCCAATATCGCTGCGGTCGTCGATCCCCGCGGCGAGGCGCCGTCGCAATACAGCAGGCTCGTCGATACTTACGACCTGCGCGTGCTCGCCGGGGTCGTATCCGACGTCAAGGGTGATGTAGACGGTGTGAGCGGTGTCGCCGTAACCGACAGGAATGGCCGCACGCAGCGTATCGATACGGACTGCCTTGCCGTCTCGGGAGGGTGGAATCCGAATGTGGGTCTGTCGTGCTTCCACCGCGGCAAGCCAGTCTGGCGCGAAGATATCGCGGCTTTTGTGCCGGGCGGGGCCCCCAAGGGGATGGCCATGGCCGGCGCCGCCAATGGTGAGTTCTCGCTCGCCGGCTGCCTTCGTGAAGGGCATAACGCCGGTGCGAATGCGGCGGCCGAATGCGGTGCCGCGGGCAAGCCTGGGGAGGCACCGAAAGCAGACGATGAGGCCTATGCGATCTCGCCGCTCTGGCATGTCAAAGGCAAGGGCAAGGCGTTCGTCGACTTCCAGCACGACGTTACGGCGTCCGACGTCACCCTGGCCCAGCGGGAAGGCTTCGAAAGCGTTGAGCACCTGAAGCGCTACACCACGCTTGGCATGGCCACCGACCAGGGCAAGACATCCAATATCAATGGCCTCGCCATCATGGCGGAAGCCACCGGGCGCACCATCCCGGAGACCGGCACGACAATTTACCGGCCACCATACGCACCCGTGGCCATAGGCGCGTTTGCCGGCCACCATCGCGACGAGAATTTCCATGCCACGCGGCTCACGCCGTCCCACCATTGGGCCGCCAGACAGGGCGCTGTGTTCGTCGACACGGGGCTATGGAAGCGCGCCCAGTGGTATCCGCGCGCAGGGGAGAAAGACTGGCTGGAATCGGTGACCCGCGAAGTCAAGGCCGTGCGTAACGGCGTCGGTTTCTGCGATGTCTCCACGCTCGGCAAGGTCGACGTCCGCGGCGCGGACGCAGGCACCTTCCTTGACCGCGTCTATATCAACGCCTTCTCCTCGCTGGCGGTCGGCAAGGCCCGATACGGCCTGATGCTGCGCGAGGACGGCATCGTCATGGACGACGGCACGACCTCACGCCTGGCCGAAGACCATTACTTCCTCACCACCACCACGGCCAAGGCCGGTCCGGTCATGCAGCATCTCGAGTTCTGCCGACAGGTGCTGTTCCCGGAACTCGACGTGCAACTGACCAGCGCCACCGACCAATGGGCGCAGTTCTCCATCGCCGGGCCGAACACGCGCAAACTGCTGCAGGCCCTGGTCGACCCGTCGGAGGATCTGACCAATGAGGGTTTCCCGTTCATGGGCGTCCGCGAGGTCAAGCTGCGCGGGGGCGTGACCGCTCGCCTGTTCCGCATCTCGTTCTCCGGCGAAATGGCCTTCGAGATCTCGGTGCCGGCCCGCTACGGCGCGGCGATGGCCGAGAACCTGATGATCGCTGGCAAGCCTTATGGGGTGACGCCCTACGGTACCGAAGCGCTCGGCGTCATGCGCATCGAAAAGGGGCATGTCGCCGGCCCCGAGCTCAATGGCACAACCACGGCCGATGACCTCGGCCTCGGCAAGATGATGTCCAAGAAAAAGGATTTCATCGGTCGCGTCATGGCCGGCCGCGAGGCGCTGACGGCCCCGAACCGTCAGGTCGTCGTCGGCATAAAGCCAGTGGACCGGGCCCGCCGCCTGCGCTCTGGCGCTCATGTCATACCCAAGGGAGCGACCCCGGGCCCGCAAACCGATCAAGGCTACGTCACATCGGTCTGCTTCTCGCCGATGCTCGAACAGTGGATCGGCCTTGGTCTGGTCGAACGCGGGCGCGAGCGAGTTGGTGAGATCGTTCGTATCCATGATCCCCTGCGGAGCGAGGATTACGAGGCCGAAATCTGCAGCCCCGTCTTCTACGATCCAGAAGGAGTACGCCAGCGTGGCTGAGTTTTCCTGGAACACCCAATCGCCGCTGGAGAGTGCGCTCGTCCCTGGCCACCACGGCGCGACGGCTACGCAAGGCGGCGTTACGCTGGAGGAGCTGCGCGACATCAGCCTGGTTCAGATCATGGCACGGCGTGGCAGGATGGTCGAGACCGCGACGGCGGCCAGGACGGTGTTCGGCATCGAGCCGCCGACGTCTCCTGGTGCCAAGGTGGGTCAGAACGCTACGCTGATCTGGTCCGGCCCGGACCAGTTCATCGCCTTTTCCGCGCGATCGGGAGATGATCAATTTTCCAAGCTATCGGAGGCCTTTGCCGGCGTTGCGTCGCTCTCCGACCAGTCGGACGGGCGCTGCCTGATCCGGATCGGTGGGCCTAGCGCCCGTCAGGCGCTGGCGAAGTTTTGCTCGTTGGACCTGGATGACGCGGTGTTTCCACTTGGTGCCGCGGCGACAACCTCCATCGACCATACGGCAATGAACATCTGGCGCGACGTTGACAGTAAGGACGGCCAGGCTGTCTTCAACCTGCTCGTTTTCACCAGTTTCGCCGACAGCCTTTGGCACACCATCCTGGACTCCTGCCTCGAATATGGGGTTCGGGCATCATCCGCTCACGCCGCTTAATCCCGCGGAGCCGATTGCACCCCGGCTGAGACAAAATCATTTCGATGTGGCTGTGCGCGTTGAACGCGAGACCGGTGCTGCGCCCGTTGTGCTGTGTTAACTCGACTTAAGCGCTTCGCTTTTGGACATGCGACGCGCTTTGAAAGTCGCATCCAAAACCGCTGCGCACTTTTGGGCGGCCTGCTTCAGCGACATCCCGGCAAACACGCAAAAAGAAAGTCTTGGCACGATGTGCCAAGACTTGAAGGGCGCTCCGTGGTCTTGCGCCTTGGGGAGTATGGATTTCCTAGAGCGGTTCAGCGTTTCACGGAATCGCCGAACCGCTCTAACTCT
>JBFLWR010000120.1:0-8724 GCA_040755925.1 Pseudomonadota bacterium | reverse complement strand
AAGCTCGGTGCCGGCAAGCGCCTCGGCGGCGTTGCGGTCGTTGACACCGTTGAAGCGAACCACCACCACCGTGCCGGCGGGCCTGATGTCGAGGATCTGGAAGATGCGGCCGTCCCTGGCCTGAAGCGGGCCGTAGTCGGCCAGCGCCAGCGGGTCGCCGGTGAAGGTCTTTACCCGCAATTCACCCTTGATGCCGTGCGCGGCGCCGATCACGGCCATCTGTACGGGGTTTTCGAGCTTGGACATCGGCAGCGCTTCCTTTGCCCTGCTCTAGCCCCGTCAAGCCGTCATTTCAATGATCGCGTCTTCACCGCTTCCTAACCGGCCTGCTCGACAATGCCGGCATGCAGGAATTCCTCATCCCGGCAAAGCCCGATCTCCAGGCGGCGCGCGAAAACTGGCTGAAGATGCTGGCGCATGAGCGCCGGCTGTCTTCGGAAACCGTGGAAGCCTATGAGCGCGACACGCGCCAGTTCCTGCATTTCCTCACCGGACATTGCGGCGGTCCGCCCGGCGTTTCGGACATTGCCGACCTGCGCCCGGCCGATCTACGCGGCTTCCTCGCCGCCCGTCGCAACATGGGCGCCGGCGCCCGCACGCTGGGGCGCGGCCTTGCCGGCATCCGTTCGCTGCTGCGCTTTCTGGAACGGCGCGGCCTGGTCAACGCGGCCGGCGCGGCGGCCTTGCGCGCGCCGCGCCAGCCGAAGTCGCTGCCCAAGCCGCTGACCGCGAGCGACGCCAGACAGGTCGTCGCGGTCGAAGGCCAGTTGGCGGAGGAACCCTGGATCGCGGCCCGCAATGCCGCCGTGCTGACGCTCCTATACGGTTCCGGCCTGCGCATCTCGGAAGCGCTCGGGCTGACCGGCAGCGATCTGGCCACGGAGGCCGACACGGTACTGCGCGTCACCGGCAAGGGCGGCAAGACCCGGCTGGTGCCGGTGCTCCCGGTGGCGCTGCGCGCGGTTGCCGAGTACCGCCGCCTCTGCCCTTTCCACATCGATCCGAAAGGCCTGTTGTTCCGCGGCGCCCGCGGCGGGCCGCTCAACCCGGCCATCATCCAGCGCGACATGGCGAAGCTGCGCTCGGCGCTCAACCTGCCGGACACGGCGACGCCGCACGCCTTGCGCCACTCTTTCGCCACGCATCTGCTTGGCCGGGGCGGCGATCTGCGCACCATCCAGGAATTGCTTGGCCATGCCAGCCTGTCGACGACCCAGGTCTATACCGGTGTCGACACCGCAAGGCTGCTCGAGATTTACGAGCAGGCGCATCCGCGCGCCTGAGCGGGCCCATCAGGGTTTCATCGAAAATTTCGGCCGTCCGGTTAACCGTTTTGCCGTTTTTTCCTCCTAAGAAGTCCCCATGAAACGCGTCATCGCCATCGCCGACCGCGCGGCCGCCGTCTCGTTGAAGCTGCTCGTCGCGCTCAACGTGCTGTTTTTCCTGTCCTTCCTCGTCGTCCTGTTGCTTGCCGGAAGGGCGCATGCCGAGGCTTCCACGTGCGGCGGCACGGATATGCTCGGCGCGCTCGAGAAGAGCGATCCCGCCACCTTCAAGAAGGTGCAGGCCGAAGCCGATGCCGTTCCGAACAGCAAGGGCCTGCTTTGGAAGCTGGAAAAGCCCGGCCAAAGGCCGTCATACCTCTTCGGCACCATGCACATGACCGACACGCGCGTCACCACGCTGACTGCCGCCGCGCAGAAGGCCTATGATGGCGCCGACACCATCGTCATCGAAACCACCGACGCCCTGGACAAGGCCAAGATGATGGCTGCCCTGGCCTCCGAGCCCGGGCTGATGATGTTCACCGACAACACCACGCTGTCCTCGCTGCTGTCGCCGCAGGACGCGGACGTTCTGAACAAGGGGCTCGACGCGCGCGGTATCCCGCATCTGACGGTCGCCAAGATGAAGCCGTGGATCCTCTCGGCGATGATCGCGCTGCCGGCCTGCGAGGTGGCGCGCCAGGCTGGCGGCGCTCCCGTGCTGGACGTCAAGCTGGCTTCGGAAGCCAAGGCATCCGGAAAGGACGTCGAGGGGCTGGAGACCGCCGCCGACCAGTTGCGCGCGATGGCTTCGCTGCCGCTCGCCTTCCATATGAAAAGCCTGGTCGAAACGATGCGGCTCGGCGACAAGGTGAACGACGTCAACGAGACGATGATCGTGCTCTACCAGCGCGGCGAGATCGGCATGTACTGGCCGCTTTTCAAAGCCCTGCTGCCCGGCGCCGACAACGACCAGGCCGGATACGCCGCGTTCGAAGAGACGATGATCACCAGCCGCAACAGGGTGATGGCGGAGCATGCCGGGCCCATCCTGGCCAAGGGCAATGTCTTCATGGCGGTGGGCGCCCTGCATCTGCCCGGTCCCGACGGCCTGGTCGAGGATTTCCGCAAGGCAGGGTATACTGTTACCGCTGTCGACTGAGTCGCCTGGCGGCTGACGGCCCGAAAACGCCGGTTTTTCAGCGCTTTCCGTCCGTCCGCGTGAAACCCGTTGCGGGATCCGTGCGTTGATGGCTGTTATTTGTTACTTTCATTCCAAGGAGGACACATATTATGGCGAACCCTAACGATACCCCCCAATCGGGCGGCGGCGGCAGCGGATGGCTGATCGCGCTTGTCGTCGTTATCCTGGCCGTGGTTGCGTATTATGTCTTTGGTAGAAGCGGCGGCGAGCATGCCCCGGCTCCTGCCGAGCCCCCTGCCGCCAGCACACCAGCTCCGGCGCCTGCAGCACCTGCGCCCGCCCCAGCTCCTGCACCCGCGCCCGCCCCGGCTCCTGCACCGGCGCCGGCCCCTGCACCCGCTCCGGCCCCGGCTCCTGCGCCTGCCCCAGCACCTGCGCCCGCTCCGGCTCAGTAATCGAGTTACAGCTTGACAGCGAACGGCCCGCCGAAAGGCGGGCCGTTTTGTTTGGAAGCATTCTCCCGGGAGTCCCCATGCGTGGCTTCGCTGCTTGCTCCGCGTCGAATGGAGAAGCAATAGGCGCTCGGCGTGTCCCCTAGATATGGATCGGCTTGAAGAACGTGGCCAGCGCCGCTTCCTTCACCGCTTCCGACATGGTCGGATGCGCGTGGCAGGTGCGGGCCAGGTCTTCGGACGAACCGCCGAACTCCATGAGCACCGCCGCCTCGTGGATCATCTCGCCGGCGCCGAAGCCGACGATATGGACGCCGAGCACGCGGTCGGTGCGCTTGTCCGCCAGGATCTTCACGAAGCCGTCGGTGTGCAGCATGGCGCGCGCGCGGCCGTTGGCGCTGAATGGGAACTTTCCGGTCTTGTACTCGATGCCGGCCTTCTTCAGCTCCTCCTCGGTCTTGCCGACCGAAGCGATTTCGGGGCTGGTGTAGACGACGCTCGGGATGACGTCATAGTTCACATGGCCGGCCTGGCCGGCGATTGTCTCGGCCACAGCCGCGCCTTCGTCCTCGGCCTTGTGGGCCAGCATCGGTCCGGCGATGACATCGCCGATGGCATAGATGCCGGGCACGTTGGTCCTCAGATGCGCGTCTGTCTTGACCCGGCCGCGCTCATCCATCTCGACGCCCGCCTCCTTGAGACCGAGCCCGTCGGCATAGGGGCGGCGGCCGGTGGAGACCAGCACGACATCCGCCTCGATCGTTTCGGCCGCGCCGCCCTTCACCGGCTCGAATGTGACGCTGGCGCCCTTCTTGGCCTTGGCGACACCGGTGACCTTGGCGCCAAGCTTGAATTCGAAACCCTGCTTGGAGAGCAGTCGCTGGAACTGTTTCGAGACCTCGCCGTCCATGCCGCCGAGGATGGTGTCGAGGAATTCGACGACCGTGACCTTGGCGCCGAGCCTCGCCCACACGGAACCGAGCTCCAGCCCGATGACGCCGCCGCCGACCACCACGAGATGGCCCGGCACCTTGGCCAGCGACAGCGCGCCGGTCGAGGACACGATCACCTTCTCGTCGAAGTCGACCTTGACGCCCGGAATGCCGGCGACATCGGAGCCGGTGGCGATGACGATGTTCTTCGTCTCGATCTCCTCGACCTTGCCGTCTTCGCCTGTCACCGAAACCTTGCCCGCGCCGACCACCTTGCCGGTGCCGCGGAAGCTGTCGATCTTGTTCTTCTTGAACAGGAAGGCGACGCCGTTGACGTTCGAGGCGACCGTCGCGTCCTTGTGCGCCATCATCTTCTTCAGGTTGAGCTTGGGCGCGCCGACCTCGACGCCGAGCGTATCGAAGGCGTGGCCGGCCTCGGCGAACATCTCGGAGGCGTAGAGCAGCGCCTTCGACGGGATGCAGCCGATGTTGAGGCAGGTGCCGCCGAAGGTCGGGTTCTTCTCGATCACCGCGGTCTTCAGGCCGAGCTGCGCCGCCTTGATGGCACAGACATAGCCGCCCGGGCCCGATCCGATGATTACGACGTCATAAGCCATGGAATTTTCCTCTTTCGCGGCCTCTCAGCGGCCGCCGCTCACATTCAGGATCGCGCCCGTTATATAGGAAGCCGCGTCCGACAGAAGGTAGAGAACCGCGCTGGCGACCTCATCGGCGGTGCCCGCCCGCTTCATCGGCAGCATGTCCTGCAGCCGCGCCACGCGATCCGGCTGACCGCCGGAGGCATGGATCTCGGTGTCGGTGATGCCGGGGCTGACCGCGTTGACGCGCACACCCTCCATCGCGACTTCACGCGCGAGCCCGATGGTCATGGTGTCGACCGCGCCCTTGGAGGCGGCGTAGTCGACATATTCGCCGGGCGAACCGAGCCTTGCAGCGGCTGACGAGATGTTGACGATTGCGCCGCCCTTGCCGCCGTGGCGAGTCGACATGCGCCTGACCGCCTCACGGGCGCAGACGAAGGAGCCGACGACGTTGATGCGCATCATGCGCTCGAGCCGCTCGGCGCTCATCTCGTCGACGCGCGCCTTGACGTCGACGATGCCGGCATTGTTGACGAAAGCGTCGAGCTGGCCGAAGGCCCGATCCACCGCCTCGAACATCGCCAAGACATCGGCCTCGTCGCCGACGTCGCCCTTGACCGCAAAGGCCTCGCCACCCGCCGCCTTGAGTTCCGCAACCAGCGCATCGGCCGCCGCCTGGTTCGAGACGTAGTTGACCGCGATGCGATAACCCGCCTGGCTCGCCTGCCGGCAAATGGCGGCGCCGATGCCGCGACTGCCGCCGGTGACCAGAAGGGTTTTGCCATTCGCGCTCATTCCTGGCAGCCTTTCAGGGAAAAGACGTCCGATGGCACCTTCGAAAAGCCGCCGGGACCGTAGGCGGCCGACATTTCGAGCGACGGTCCGAGGTCGGGAAAGATCAGGCTTTTCGGCGCATCGACGCCCTCGGCCGGCAGCAGGCCGACGGTGCCCTTGTCATCGGAACTGTAGATGACGCCTTCCCACACGGTGCAGGCGGCAAGCTCGTCGCCTGTGACGTCGCCGGTCGGGCATTTGTACATCAGCGAGCCATGCGGCCGCGCCGCGCCACCTTCCGTCCACATGGCGATGCCGTCGAGCACGACATTGTTGTCGAGGATCATGCGGAACGTGTTGGTGATCGTCGCCGAGGTGCCGGTCGGGGTGAAATCGACCTCGGCGCCGCTCTGCGCCTCGCCATAGACGGCAAGCTGGATCGGGCAGGCGGCTTGGGTGACGACCGGAACCATCGTCACACCGACCGCTATCGATGCGGTCGAAAGGCTTTCGGACAAGAATGACCGGATCGTCACAGTTATCCGCCTTGAACAGCCTGATCGAGGACGAAGACCGTCGAAAGAAAATAATCTATCTCGAACGCAATATTGTCATTCCTGTCCACCGGAACCGCGTTCACCTCGTATTTGAGGGTCAAGACGCGAGAACTCTCCGCCAGCTCGATATAGACGTCGCGCTCACGACCGCCACCGATTGCCCATTTGAATTCACTCTTGTTCAGGAACTGCAAGGCCTTCGGCAACGTATGTATTTCTATCGGCCTCGTGCCTGCAAAGGTCACAGGATGCCGACCAACATCGACGTCCAGATGGCCGTACCAAGTCGCGGTCGCTCCACCTGGCTGCAATCTCCCGAAGACGGGCTCAACGCTGATCGATCTCAACCGAAAATCGGGGCTGAAAAAGAACTCCCAATTGCGACCATAGATGCACCAAGCCGACTCGGCATCCTCGTGGCGATAATGATTGTCCGCCCGCACATCCTCCGGGTCGATCAAGCCTCGAACCGCGTCACGGTTGCTTTTGCCAAGTTCAACAGGCCCTGCTCTGCCTGTCGCCACAAGCTCGAACAGATCGATCGGCTCGACTGTTTCAGCCACCGTGCCAAACCTTACAGATCGAGAACCAGCCGCTCGGGATCCTCCAGGCTGTCCTTGACCCGCACCAGGAAGGTCACCGCTTCCTTGCCGTCGACGATGCGGTGATCGTAGGAGAGCGCCAGATACATCATCGGCCTGATGACGATCTGCCCGCCGACCACCACCGGCCGGTCCTGGATCTTGTGCATGCCGAGGATGCCGGACTGCGGTGCGTTCAGGATCGGCGTCGACATCAGCGACCCATAGACGCCGCCGTTCGAGATGGTGAAGGTGCCGCCCTGCATGTCGGCGACGGAGAGCTTTCCGTCGCGCGCGGCAAGGCCCAGCCGGCCGATCTCCTTCTCGATCTCCGCGATGGACATCTGGTCGGCGTCGCGCACCACAGGAACCACCAGGCCCTTGTCGGTGCCGACAGCAACGCCGACATGGGCGAAGTTCTTGTAGATGATATCGGTGCCGTCGATCTCGGCATTGACCGCCGGGATCTCCTTCAGCGCATGCGTCACCGCCTTGGTGAAGAAGCCCATGAAGCCGAGCTTCACGCCATGCTTCTTCTCGAACACGTCCTTGTACTTGGACCGCAGCGCCATCACCGCGCTCATGTCCACCTCGTTGAAGGTGGTGAGCATGGCCGCGGTCGACTGCGCCTCCTTCAGGCGGCGCGCGATCGTCTGGCGCAGCTTGGTCATGCGCACGCGCTCTTCGCGCGGCGCGTCTTCGGCCGTGGAAGGCGCGCGGGCCACGATCGGCGCCGGAGCCGCTTTCGGCGTCTCGGCCGGCTGCGACGGCGCGCCCTTGGCGATGGCGTCGAGCACGTCGCCCTTGAGCACCTGGCCGCGCTTGCCGGAACCCGAAAGCTGGTCGACCGAAAGGTTGTTCTCCGCGATCAGCTTGGCCGCGGCCGGCGCGGGCGGCATGGTGCGCGGTTCGATGGCGCCGCCGTCGCCGGCAACCTTGGCGGTTTCCGCCGCCGCCTGCTTGACGGTCGAGGCCGCGTCCGGACTGGAGGCCTGCGCCACCGCCTGCGGCTTGGTCGCCGGAGCCGCGGCCGCGCCGCCCGCCGAAATCGAGCCGAGCAGCGCGCCGACATTGACCGTCTCGCCTTCCTTCACGGTGATCTCGGCCAGCGTTCCCGCGCCCGCGGCCGGCACTTCGACCGTCACCTTGTCGGTTTCGAGCTCGACCAGCGGCTCGTCGGCGGCGATTGCATCGCCGACCTTCTTGAACCACTTGCCGACGGTCGCCTCGGTGACGGATTCGCCGAGAGTGGGGACGCGGATTTCGGTAGCCATTGTGCCTGTCCGTTCTCTTGTCTTCTTGAGGTCTGTTTATTCGCCGAGCGCGTCGTCGAGCAGCGCCGCCAGCTGGCTGAGATGCTTCGACATCAATCCGGTCGCCGGCGACGCCGAGGCCGGCCGGCCGGTGTAGCGCACCCGCTGGTGCTTGGCGTCGATATGCGCCAGCACCCACTCGAGATAGGGGTCGATGAACGACCAGGCGCCCATGTTCTTTGGCTCTTCCTGGCACCAGACCATCTCGGCATTGCGGAAACGCGACAGTTCGGTGATCAGCGCCTTGGCCGGGAACGGATAGAGCTGTTCGACGCGCAGCAGGTAGATGTCGTTGATGCCGCGCTTTTCGCGCTCCTCGTAGAGATCGTAATAGACCTTGCCGGAGCAGAGTACCACGCGGCGGATCTTGGAATCCTTGACCAGCTTGATCGGCTGGTCCGCAAGCAGCTGCGCGTCGTCCCACAGCAGCCGGTGGAACGAGCTTTCGCCTGCCATCTCCGACAGCGTCGACACCGCCCGCTTGTGGCGCAGCAGCGACTTCGGCGTCATCAGGATGAGCGGCTTGCGGAAGTCGCGCTTCAACTGCCGGCGCAGGATGTGGAAATAGTTAGCCGGCGTCGTGCAGTTGGCCACCTGCATGTTGTCTTCGGCGCAGAGCTGCAGGAAGCGCTCGAGACGTGCCGACGAGTGCTCCGGCCCCTGGCCTTCATAGCCATGCGGCAGGAGGCAGACGAGGCCCGACATTCTCAACCACTTGCGCTCGCCCGAGGAAATGAACTGGTCGAACACCACCTGGGCCCCGTTGGCGAAATCGCCGAATTGCGCTTCCCAGAGCGTCAACGCCTTGGGTTCGGCCAGGCTGTAGCCATATTCGAAGCCGAGCACGGCTTCTTCCGACAGCATCGAGTTGATGACTTCGTAGCCGGCCTGAGCGGCCGACAGGTTGTTGAGCGGGATATAGCGGTTCTCGTCGCGCTGGTCGTAGAGCACGGAATGGCGCTGCGAGAAGGTGCCGCGTTCCGAATCCTGGCCGGAGAGCCGGATCGGATTTCCGTCGAGCAGGATCGCGCCGAAGGCCAGCGCCTCGGCCGTCGACCAGTCGATGCCTTCGCCGGTTTCGATTGCCTGGCGGCGGTTCTCGAG
>JBFLWR010000012.1:0-7216 GCA_040755925.1 Pseudomonadota bacterium | reverse complement strand
GCAGGGCGGTGGACTTGCTCGATGTCGCCCGCGCCCACCAATTCACCATCACCCGGCGAAAGGGGGAATGGGAATTTCTCGAGACGCCGGAGCTTCAGGCCGCCAAGCAGGAAATCAGGAAGCTGAATGGTGCGCTGGATGTCCTCTCGGACGCCGGCCATGCCGCGTTCACAGCCCGCGAGCGTGTCGTGCTCGCCCAAATCGTCAGGGGTTATTCGGGCAAGGAGATTGCCCGCGCCTTGGGAATTACCCCTCGAACCGTCGAGTTCCATAGGGCCAATCTCCTAAAGAAAACCAACACAAGAACCACGGTTCACCTCTTACGCATTATTCTTGGCGAGTAGTGCGTCCTGGATCGTTCCTGCAATGCGAGATCGGGGGGTCATCGATTTTGCCAGCTTCCTCTCGTTTAGCTACCCTCATACGATCCCGCCCAAGCCTCCTTTGATGAGCCGGACTATGCGGAAGCTCACGGCCGAAACGGGCCGAGAACCGACAGGCCGCTTCGAGGCGCGCTTCGTTAGAAGCGGACCTTCCGGCTGCGAATAGCGAAGGAGTTCATAAGTACCAAACACGATCGTCGGCGGCTTATGGAAGGCTGCGGGCCCTAGCGACACTTTTCGCCGGCGCGCCTTCTCCGGTAAGTCACAGGTCGCGCAACTCTTTGACAGTCGGCTCCGAAGATGGTCCGGCGGACAGAACGGCGCCGGCGACCGAGGCGATGACGAGCACAAGCACGATCAGAAGATAGAGCCACGGCACTGCCAGGGCCTCAGGCGGCGGATCGAATACGCCGGTCAGAAGCTTCACCAGCATCCATGTGGTGAGCACACCCGATACCAGGCCAAAGATCAGACCGCCCAAAAGGATGACGATCCCCTCGCTCCAGAGGAAAGCCGCAAGCTGGCCGGGCTTGGCGCCGATGGCGCCAAGGATCGCAAACGGCCGGCGGCGCTCGGCAAAGCCCAGCGCCAACATCAGGCCCGCCGCCGCGGCAGACATCACGACCGCGAACCCGAGCTCGATTCGGGTCAGGCCGCCGAGATCGACCGCCGTCAGGCTCGATCCGATGAGACGCGCGGCCTGCCCGACATCGGCGACTTTCAGCGACGGGTCCACGGCGAGCACGGACGAGACCTGGCGCGACAGCGCGGCTGAACTGCCCTTTGCCCGCATCAACACGTATTCGGCGGCATCGGAACCCGTCATGCGAGCTACATAGGCGGCATTGGCAACGAGGAACGAATCCTTCGGCGCCGTTGGAAATTCGCGCGCGACGCCGATGAACTTGAACGGCACCGGATGGTACTGGTGGTCCGTTGCATCGACGAGACGTAGATTGATCGTATCGCCTTGCTGGAGTTGGAAATCCTGCACCGTCTCTTCCGAGACCAGGACCCCGTCCGGCGTGGCGGCGAGTTGGCCCAAGGTCGCCTCGGCGCTAGGCCCGCCGAAATAGGCGTCGGAGAGGTCCGTAGCGTGCTCGATGCGTTTTGGATCGATGCCATACAGGTCCTGCAAGTCTGAGCCGACATAGGCAAAGCGATGTTGCATCGGTTCCGCCGCCGCTGCATCGGTCAACGCGGTCAGCGCCGCCAAATGGGTGCCGGCCGGTCTGTCCGAGGTGCCGAACACTGTGACATCGGAGCCATTGGTCAGTTCGGCGTCGATACGTGCCTGCGCATTATAGGTGGTGTTGAAAATCGCCGTCGAAGTGGCGAAGGAGACCGCCAGCGCTGTCATGGCGATACCTACGGTCAGACGGCGAGACTGCCTCGACAAAGCAGCCGACACCACCGGCGCCAGCGGCCCGGACACGGGAGCCACGATCGCTCGCAACAGCGTGCCATTCTGAGCGATCACCATGGTCGACAGCCTGATCGTCAGCAGCGCGGTGCCCAGCCAGAACAAGGTAGGCGCAATGAAAGCTTTGTAGTCGACAGACGTCGCCGCGACGCCCTCGGGCGCCAGCACGATCTGATATCCGGTGCTCGCGGATTGCCAGAAAACAAGCCCCGCGCATGCGAGCAGCAGAACATCGAGCCATAGCCGCTGCCAGAGCGGTGTGCCGGGGCGGCCGACGACTTGGCGCGCCGCCGCCACGGTGACGCTTCGCGCGTCGCGCAAGGCTGGGAACAGCAAGGCGACGAAACCCAGCAGAAGGCCGAATAGCGCGGCGACCATCAGCGACGAATTGCCTGTACCGAGAAAGGCGTCGGGTTCAGGCCGGGCAACCATTCCAAATAGCCATGCGCCAACGAGGCCAAGCAAGGTGCCGACGATGGCAACGAGCGCTGCCTCTACGTCGCAAAGGAAGAGGACGGTTCGCGTGGTGGCGCCGCGTGTGCGAAGCAGCGCCTGCTCCGCCCGTCGCCGTGGTGCGCCAGAGAACGTCATCGCGAAGGTAAGCGCCACGGCCAAAGCGATGCCGGGCAACCCCAGGAAGAGGAAAAGAACCGAGGCGTAGAGCGAATCCTCGCGAACCGCTCCGAGTCGCGAGCCAAGATTGTTGGCAACCAGCGCTTGCCCCACGGTCCTGGCTTCGAGGTTGCGTTGCGCGCCGGTGACGAAGGTATAGGCGACGACTGGATCCGCTGGCAGCGTGCGGTGGGCTAGCCGCGCATGCCATTGCAGCCGGACCGTGTCGGGACGTTGCCGCATTTGCGACTCGAAGAGCTGAGTCCAGTCCTGCCGGGGCAGGATCAATACGTTATCGGGCGGCGCCTGCGGCGCGGCCTGTGCAGGCAGGCCGACGGCCTGGAACAGCGAATCCGCGTCCGGGAGATCGATCACGCCGGTGACCTTGACCATCACGGGCGGCAGGTCCGTCCGCTTGATCGATACCGTGTCGCCGGGGCGGACATGAAGATTGGCCGCCGTCTGCTGCGCGACAAGAACGCCATCCGCTTCGCCGGAGAGTAGCCGGACCTCTGCCGGGAAATCCCTCAAGTAGCCGTCATCGAAGGAAACGACTTGCCCTGAACCGGTGGTCTGCGTCGTGCCCTCTGTGGTGGCTTCGAAGCCCGGGACGGCGGCAAAGCGGACATCGTGAACGGCCTTGACTGGAACGGCCTCGCTCATCGCCTTGCGGACCGAGTCCGGGTCGGCGCCAGAAATCACCTGGACCTGCCAATCGATTGGGACGGTGCCGACTGCGCGCGCCGTCATCGAGGCACCGGCCTCAACAAGGAAGGAGGTCATTGCCGCGAGGAGGGCGACGGCAAGCGCCACGCCGGCCGCGGCGCCTGCGAAGCGCGGGAAGCGGCGTGTGAGAATGCCGCGTATCCAAAGCAGAGCCAACATCAGCCCGAATCGAGCCTCGGCCATACCGAGACAAGCCTCCCATGGTCCATTGTCCACCTGGTGGCCATGCGGGCGGCGACGGCCTCATCATGGGTCGCCAACACGAGCGCCGTGTCCATGCCTTCCAACTGCTCCAGGATTGCGTCGAGGAAGAATTGCGCCGTAACGCTGTCGAGCTGGCCGGTCGGTTCATCCGCGAGAACCAGCCTGGGTTTCATGGCCAGTGCCCGAACCATCGCTATGCGCTGCGACTGCCCGCCGGACAGCTCTTCAGGCAATTTGTCGGCAAGTTCGCCAAGCCCAAAGAGTTCAAGCAGCACCTTGGCGGTGCTGCCGGCGGCCAGATGCTCTCCGGCCAGCATGAGAGGCAGGCCGACATTTTGAGCGGCCGTCAGGGCCGGGAACAGGCTCGGTGACTGGAACATCATCCCGATTCGACGCGGTCTCAGGTCGTCGAATCGGCCAAGCCCCGGCCATTCGATGCTTCCAGCGGTCGGTTTGTCCAGCCCGCCCAGAATATGCAGCAACGTCGTCTTGCCGCTACCGGACGGCCCGACGACCGCAATGCGCGCGCCGGCCGAGATGCTGAAGTGAACATCGTGGAGCGCAGCCGGGCCGCGTTGAAAATCGCGGCCAATTCCCTTGCCGGCAACGAGCGTGTCACTCACTGTCGATTCTCCCATCCCTCAAGGCGATGATGCGATCGGCCTTGTGCGCCAGCGCATTGCTGTGCGTTGCGAGCAAGGTCGCCAGCCCGGCACGGCGCCTTGCCAGGAAATGCCCGACCAGGCGGGATTCTGTATCGCTATCGACCTCTGCCGTGGGCTCATCCGCAACAAGGATCGGTGGATCCGCCGCCAGTGCGACCGCAAGGCCGGCCCGTGCGGCCTCGCCGCCCGAGAGCTCGGCTGGAAGCGCGCCCGCGCGGTGCAGGAGGTCGACGCTTTCCAGCAGCGCTTGAATTCGGTCTTCGTTTCGCGTTCCAGCCAACAGCATCTGCAGGCGGAGGTTCTGTTCCACGCTCAGATGCCCGAACAGATTCCCTGATTGCAGGAGGATGCCGAAGCTTTCGGCACGAATGCGCGAGCGCTCGGCCTCCGATCGGCGAGTCAGACGTTTGCCGGCCACCTCGACATGACCGCCGTCCGGCTCGTCCAATCCGGTGACACAGGCGAGCAGGGTCGACTTGCCGCTCCCGGAAGGCCCTACGAGGGCCACGATCTCGCCTGCCGACACATGGAGGCTGATGCCACGCAACGCGGCTGTCTCGTCGTCTCCTATGTGGAAGAACCTGTAGAGCTCATGCGCTTCGAGCGCGTACATCTCATTTCCACTGGAACGAGTTGGACATCAACTGCCACTGGTCGACGTTGTCGGCGCCCTTGGGCGCATAGAGCTCGAGCGTCACCAGTTTGCCGTCCCTGAAGTAGAGGTAGCGCTCGTTTTCCAGGCGGACCTGCTTGTTGGTCACGGCGTTCGGTTCGGAGTTGGAGGTATAGACGATGCGGATCGCGGGCCCGGCGGCCAGCTTGACCTGCTTGACCGCGGCCACCCGGACTGCCCTGCCACTGGCCTCGAGTTTTGGAACATAGTCGGCCTTGGTGCTTTCGATGCTCGGCAACGCGTCCGCCTTGGCCATCGACAGGATCACACCGTCAAGCTTGTCGATGAAGCTTGCCCCGTCGGCTCGGTCGGACCTTGCCCAACCTTCCGGCACTTTCAGGGTGAAACCTAGCGGCGAGACGTAGTCTATGAAGACCTGGCTGTCAGGGATGTCGCCGGGTGGGTTCTTTTCGGCCGGAACCGCCTTTTCGGCTGCGAGCGCCGGGGCGATTTCAGGGAATTGCGCTCCAAGTAACGCCAAGAGCGCCATCATCGGCAGGCCAGAGCCGGCCTTCGGGCAGAAGATAGTCATGTGACCTCCGGCTAAAACGGCAGGTCCTTTTGAATGCCATACTAAGCTTACGAGGAAGTCGCCTTACCCATACGAATTGGTAATCTTTAATTGTCGGACGATCCCACCGCACGGCCCAGCCGGCGCACCGACGTTGTGTTCAGAGTCGTATAGTCAGGCCCGTTGGTTGCGTGTCTCCAGTAGGTCCACTTTCGGAGTGATCTTTCTGAAAGGCGGACCTTGTTTCGACGCCTGCTGACCACTTGCAGCAACTAGGACTGACGCATCTGAAGTCCGGCGATAGAGCGAGACGGCAAAGCGCGTTCGCCGATCTAAAATTCGTTGCCTGATCAAGTGTTAAGTCTTTCAGGTAGTCACTTGCTCTTTGTTTGGCGGCATCGCAAATTCCCGAGCTGACCGTCGGGAGAGGTTGGCGGATGGCGAAATTCGTTCATGTTGCCGTTGTCGGGTTCGCCTTCGATCACCGCGCTCACCTCCTGGTCTGGTTGGGGTGCTCGCTGGCCAGCAACGCGGGCCGTGAAATGCAAGTTTTGTCCATCCTGGGCGGCAGTGAGTTGCACGATGGCGTCTGGGCCGAAGAATTTGTGGAAACCGGGACTCTGCAGAAGCCATTGCAGAGCCCCGGCCTTGCCGAGACGACTCCCAAGAAGCATGGCTCCTTCGTCATGAAGGTCGCAAAGCCGAGCTTCGGAAAGCCATAGAAACCCGACTACTCGCGAACGCCGGAGACGTTACTTCGGCAATAGCACCTTGTTGACAACGTGAATAACGCCATTCGACTGATTGACGTCTGGAATCGTGACCCGTGCCACGCCGCCGGACTCGTCCATGATGTAGAGCTTGCCGCCCTTGACTTCGGCTGTGAGGGTATCACCCGAGACGGTCTTCATCTCATATTTGCCGCCCATGGACATTGCCTTCGCCTTCAACTGAGCCCCAGAGATTTTGCCGGGCACGACATGGGCCGTTAGAATCTTGGTCAGCTTTCCCTTGTTTTCAGGCTTAAGCAGCGTAGGGACCGTACCCTTTGGCAGTGCAGCAAATGCTTCGTTTGTCGGGGCAAAAACGGTGAACGGTCCTGGTCCCTCAAGGGTGTCAACCAGACCGGCAGCCTTGACAGCGGCAACCAGCGTGGTGTGGTCCTTGGAGTGGATGGCGTTTTGGATGATGTCTTTGTTGGCATACATCGGCGCACCGCCGACCATAGGGTCTTTTGCGAAGGCAGGAACCAACATCGTTCCCGACGCGACGAATGTTGAAAGCGCAATAACCTTCAGTGACGACAAACGCATCTCGTGTCCTCCACAATGGCGGGCATATCGGGATTGATAGCCTTCGGGAAATGCACAACTGGTACGGAACCTGAGCGCGAACGGTTTCGCCATCACGGAAACGTGAGCCGAGACGGCAGTCCGCCGCGTTGAGGTAACCGTGTTGTTCTGTCTTCCTTAGAGGCCTATTTCGAGCCGTTTGAACTGAGCGCACGTTCGCCCCGAGCAAGCGCTCAAGTTGCTCTCCCCGTCGCATAAGGCAGTTCGCGAGGAAGTCCGTCGACGCAGGCGATGCCACTGGCCCGGTTGAGGTCGAAGGCGCACTGATGTTCGTCCCGGACGGCGATAACCAACCGAGGCACCAATTGACTTCCAGCAATCGCGTCGGGCTTCCACGCATCGGGCCTTGACATCGACTATTTGCGACAAAGTAGCGTCAGGCCTCAATACCTTGAGGTGACAGACCATGGCTCGCATCGGATACGCTTGCGTCAGCACAATCGATCAAGATCTCGAAACGCAACTCGCGAAGTTGAAGGCCGAGGGCTGCGAGGTCATTCGCTCAGAGAAGTTGTCAGGCGCCAGCCGCGACGGCCGTACCTGTCAATGCCGGGTGAATTTTCCCCAGTTGTGCCGAAGTAAAATTCCCCACTTATGCCGACGTGGACGACAGGGCGTATTGCGGATTTTTCGGCGGCCGGCCGCGTGGCTTTTGAGGTGGTGCGAA
>JBFLWR010000119.1:0-21956 GCA_040755925.1 Pseudomonadota bacterium | reverse complement strand
ATGATGGCAATCGCTATGCTGGTTATCACCGCGCTGGTGGGCACGCGCGACCTCGGGCAGCAGGTCTTCATTGCACTGTCACGGATGCGGGTTGGGGACGGCATAGTCGCCGGCCTGGCAGTTGCGTCGATCGCGCTCGTTTCGGACGCGTTGATACGCGCGGCGGCGCGCAGCGCGGCCAACAGTATCGGCGTGAAGGTCTAAGCGATGCACGCGAGGTTCGACGTGATCCCACGTTTGCAAATGGTTTCCGCGTCTCGGCGGTCTGCGGCGGCAACCGTCACACCGGCGCTCTCGGTGCGAAATCTCTGGAAGGTCTATGGAGCGACCGCCAGTCAGTTTGCCCAGGCGCGAGGAGCAGGATCCGCTGTAGGCGACATAGCGGACCGGAAATGGGTCGCCGCGGTTCGCAGCGCTACGTTCGACATCGCTCCAGGTGAGGTCTTCGTCATCATGGGCCTGTCCGGTTCCGGAAAATCGACGCTCCTGCGCTGCCTGCCTAGGCTGATCGATCCGACCAGCGGCGACTTGCTTTACCATAATCGCGACCTCATGCGCATTCCCGACGCCGAACTGGTGGACCTACGCCGCAACCGGATGGGCATGGTCTTCCAGAGCTTCGCGCTACTGCCCAACAGGAATGTCCTGAGCAACGTCGAGTTCCCGCTTGAGGTCCAGCGCCGTGACCGAGCGGCCCGGCGGGACCGCGCAATGGAAATGATAGAGATGGTCGGGCTTTCGGGATTTGAGCACCGCATGCCCTCAGAACTATCTGGCGGTCAGCAGCAGCGGGTCGGCATCGCACGCTCGCTGGCGGTCGACCCGGAACTCTGGCTGCTCGATGAACCTTTCTCGGCGCTCGATCCGCTAATCAGGCGGGACCTGCAAGGCGAGCTTCTGCGCATCCAAGACGTGCTGGCAAAGACCATCGTCTTCATTACCCACGACCTCGACGAGGCGATCAGGGTCGCGGATCGGATCGCCATCATGAAGGATGGCGAGATCATCCAGATTGCGACGCCGGAAGAGTTAGTGCTTGCTCCCGCTGACGACTACGTCGCGCGCTTCACATCTTCGATTGCGCCGGCCAAGGTGGTTCGGGCGGACACCCTCATCGGCGACGATCAGATCGATTCCCAAGCTTCAACGGTCGGACACGATGAGACGGTTGAAAGGTTCGCGAGCCGCCTTATCGAAGATGAAAGCCGATTGGCGGTTGTCCGTGACGGAGTGGTGGTGGGGATGCTGGACCGTACCGCGGCGCTTCGGGTCTTGGCTGGCGTGAGACGGTTGTAAACAATGGTTGCCCCGATGAAATGGAGGCCGATTGCCCTCAAACGCTTCGACACAATCGGCGCGATATAGGCAACGTCGAGCTTGCGGCGCCAGCTGCTGCAATGATCACCCCATCAGAGCATTAAACTTATAGTGATGCTGCGAACGAGAGCCACGGCCGACAGGAGTAGGCCACGAACGCAGCTATTGCAATCAAGCTCAGCCTCGGCTGGTAACTCACCATTGGGCCAGCCCAGTTACACTTCCCGTTAGAAGCGAACGACTCGGTAATCCCAACCTACCCTTA
This sequence comes from Pseudomonadota bacterium, assembly GCA_040755925.1. Taxonomy (GTDB): domain Bacteria; phylum Pseudomonadota; class Alphaproteobacteria; order Rhizobiales; family Rhizobiaceae; genus Mesorhizobium. The sequence continues at coordinate 20,374 of JBFLWR010000119.1, read as the reverse complement.
GGTGATGCCGGATCTTCTCTTGAGTTCGCTGTTCGTGCTTGAAAATTCGCTATTAGAAGCTCTAGGGAATTTTCTTCTAAATCCTTGAAATTTCGCAGTGACTTCCCGCGCCCAATCGGGGCTGGGAGGCAAAACTCGAAAATTCGCTGTTTTGTGGCGCCAAACAGGGAAAATCAGACAGAGACTGGTTCGCATGTGACTGCCAGCACCACCAAAAATCCTTTAATATCAAGAATTTAGCATATTCTGCGACATTTCGCATCGACTAAGGGGCGCAGTAATGCGCTCCGATGGACTAGGAATCGCTGCCGTCGAAAGGCTCGCAAATTTCTCCCAAAACGCGCCGACTAGAAGGCGAGCGTGTCACCCAAAGTGCTACAAAGCGGCCTCCTGCTCCATCTCCTTCATGTCCTGGAACCGGTCGGCAATCCGCGCGTGGACCCGGCCGCCATCCGCCGCGCCGATGGCCACGACGATCTCGTCCGCGGCGGGGCCGTCGGCGATCTGGAAGTTTGCGGTGATAAAATGCGAGCGGCGCCCGTTCTCGCTCTTGTGCATCATCGGCAGCGATAGCAGTGCGCCCGGCGCGTTGCGCGTGTTGCAGAACTCGAGATAGGTGGTGCCGCCGACCGCGTCGCGGAACACGTTGCCGAAGCGCAGCGTGTGGATCAGGGCCGACGCATGCTCTATTTCGCCGGCGGTTCCGACGGCGGCGGCCTTGCCATAACTCTCGATGCGTTTGGCCGGCATCAGGTCGAGCAGGCGGCGCGTCAGTTCATGCCCGAGCCGGGGCGCGATGGCCACGATCTCCGGTCGCAGATTCTCGACGAAACCTTGCCCGGCCCATGGATTGCGCAGGATGGCGGCGACGACGATCGAGGTCACCGGCCTGGCGCCCGCCTTGCCACCTTCGATATGCACTTCCTCGATGAAGGTGCAGACTTTGCGCAATTCCATGATCTAGTTCCTGTTGGTGGAGGCCAGCAGCCTACTAAGGCCGGGCGGACAGGTATTCCTCCGGTTCGTAGGAAGAATCGGCGTGCACGCCACATGGAAGCGGTGTAGCGTCGGTATATCCGCGACGGCTTAAATTCGCCCTTCGCGAATGGCGGAAGTTCAGTCGTGGACCACGAGTCGCAAATTCTCTCCCTGCGGGACGCCGCCAGCCTCATAAATTCGGGCGGCGATCTCCAGTCCGTGCTGCGCGATCTCGTGCTGGCGGCCTGCCGTCATGCCCAGTGGACCCTGGGTTCGATCATGAGCATCGATGCGCCGCATGGCCACGCCTATGTCATCGTGCGCCACGACCCGACGCTCATCCAGCGCAATTTGCCGGATCGCTGGGAACTTGCGACCAGTCCGTCGATCGTCGCGCTCAATCGCAACGAACCCGTCTATATCAGGGACGCGCGTGTGTCCGAGGAGTTCCCGGGCTATCGACGCGAGGCGTTCGAGCGCGACTATCGCAGCGTTCTAGTCATGCCGATGAACTGCGTCGACGAGGACGGCAGGCCGATGGTGCTGACGGTGGTCTCGCGTGAAATCACCGAGGTGAGCGCCGAGGACATCGCCTTCATCGGCATGATCGTGCATCTCGGCGAGATCGCGGTGGAGAAGCAGCATCGCCTGCGTCAGGAAAAGCAGGCCGGCGAACGACTGCAGCGGGTCCTGCGGGCGCACACCTCGCTTCTGCAGCAGGCTCTGTCCGACGCTTCGGTGGTCTCGCTCGCCGAAAAGGTCAGCGACCTGCTGCCCAACCCGGTGATGGTGGTCGATTTCCATGCCAACCTGGTCGTGGCCGGCCGCTCGCCGAGCGAGGCGCATTTCGACGCCGCCTCCTGGCGGCAGGCCGTCGGTGGAGCGCTCAACCGGCAGCTGTTCAAGGCCGCGCGTGGCGCCTCCGAAGCCCGGCCGAACGAGACGCTGTTCATTGATGACGGCAAGCACCGGCTCAGGCTTTCGGTGCGCATCGAGCCGCTCACCGTGGATGGTGAAGTCGTTGGGGCGCTTATGATTTTTCCGACGCCGCGGGAGTCCGGACAGCTCGATCAGATGCTGCTCGACAGCACCAAATTCGCGCTCAGCGTGCAGATGATGCGCAGCTTCGTCCGCTTCCGCTTCGAGACCCGGTCGCTGACCGAACTCTTCCTGGAAGTGGTGGAGCGCCGTTGGCGCGACGAGGCCGATATCGTCAACCGGGCGCGTCGGCTGGGCGTGAACCTGGCCGCGTCCCACAAAATGGTGGTCGTCGACTACGCCGAGGATACCAAGAATGCCGGCGGCGGTCTTGCCGATCCCCATCATGCGCTGGTGCGGCTTTTGCAGCAGGTCGGCGTGGCCGGCACGGTCGTGGCTGTAGAAGGCGGTCTCGTCTGCCTCGTCGAGAGCGACGCGGGGCAGGATGGCAACCGCCTGGGCAAGCTACCGGGCAAGATCGTCGAGGAGCTCGGCCGCTATTTCGAGCGCGAGCCGGCGGTACTGGCTTCGGAGACCTGCTCCACGCTTGCGGACTACCCGACGGCCTGGGAACGGTGCCGCCGCATGATCCGCATCGGCCGCTCCTTCGGCCGCACCGGCGTCTTCGCCGGGCAGGATTTCGGCCCGCTACCGATGCTGGTCGCCGCCGCGGAGGTATCCGATGTGCGCAACTTCGTCGACAAGAGCGTCGGCGCGCTGATCGCGCATGACCGTGAGCACGGCACGCCCTATCTCGACACGCTGTTCGCCTATCTGCGCGAAGGCTGCCGCAGCCAGGCCTGCGCCGACGCCATCGGGCTCCACGTCACCACCTTGCGCTATCGCCTGTCGCGAATGGAGGAGCTGTTCGGCATCAGGCTCGACACGGCCGAACAGCGTTTCGCGGTGGAACTCGCGATCCGTCTCAGCGGCATCATCGACAGCCGCGTCCCGGCCTTGCATTAAGCCTACCAATCTCGACACCGCCGCTGCTGTTCGCTGCCAGCACGATCTCGCCGCGTTTGCGCTTTGCTCGGGATGGCAGCAGCCAGCCGCGAACTCTTTCCTACCGATCGAAGGAAGAACCGCCGCCTGCTCCTGCCTAGCTTCCATCCGACGATGTGGAGGAAGGCAATGGCGGACGCGGTGGCACAAAGGACGATCGACCCGATCGCCTTGCGTCGTGCCTTCGGCACCTTTGTCACCGGCGTCACCGTCATCACCACGCGCGACGGCGATGGCAACCCGCGCGGTATGACCGCCAATTCCTTCACCTCCGTCTCGCTCGATCCGCCGCTGCTGCTCGTCTGCGTCGGCAAGTCGGCGGCGAGCTTTCGGGCCTTCAACGAAACGAGCGCCTTCGCGGTCAATTTCCTGCACGAAGGCCAGGCCGACGTCTCGTCCGTCTTCGCCTCGAAGGCGGCCGACAAATTCCAGTCGGTCAATCATGACCGCGCCCACACCGGCGCGCCGGTGCTTACCGACAGCCTGACATGGTTCGATTGCACCGTTCACAACCGCATCGAGGCCGGCGACCACATCATCCTGATCGGCCAGGTCCAGGCTTTCGGCACCAGCCCGTCGCCGCCGCTCGGCTTCTGCCGCGGCCGCTACGCCAGCGTGAAAGATCCGCTGCCCGCCGGCTGGCTGGCCTCGCAGGACATGATCATAGGCTATCTGGTCGAAGCGGGCGACCGCATCCTTCTGCGCCGCGACGGCAAGGGAGGCTTTGTGCTGCCGACGGCGCGTCGCCGCAAGGCCGACAGCAAGCTGGTGCTCGACGGTGGCGAGGCGCTGAGCCTCGTTCCTGAAAACACCTTCCTCTATTCGGTCTTCGACGTCGCCGACAGCGACCCCGGCTACCTGATCTATCGCGCCGAACTCAGCCGCGAGAGCGCCGAAGCTGCGCTGCCGGAAGGCTATGCCTTCTTTGCCGTCGATGCGCTGCCCTACGAGCAGATCGCCACGCATGAGTTGCGCGCCATGCTGCGCCGCTACGCGCGCGAACGCCAGGAGAAACGCTTCGGCATCTACATGGACACCGGCGACGGCGGTCGCGTCGCCATGATCGACGGCCAGTCGCAATCGTGGACGCGGGCCGCGTCCGAATGATGTTTTACACAGGACAGACAGCATGAAAACGACGGTCGGATCGCTCGAAGGTTCGCGCCAGGACCTGTTCATCAACGGCGCCTTCGTGGCGCCGAGGAGCGGGCAATACATTGACAGTTTCGACCCGACCACCGGTAGGCCGTGGTACCAGTTCGCGGAGGCCGGCGCCGAGGATGTCGGCGCCGCCGTCGAAGCCGCGCGATCGGCATTCACCAATCCGGCCTGGCGGCGCATGACCCAGACCGATCGCGGCAAGCTCGTCCGCCGGCTGGCGGAACTGGTGCTGGGAAACGCCGACGAACTGGCGCTGATCGAGACGCGCGACAATGGCAAGCTGCTTAAGGAAATGCGGGCGCAGATGCGCGCCATGCCCGACAGCTACACCTATTTCGCCGGCATGGCCGACAAGCTGCTCGGCGACACCATCCCCGTCAACAAGCTCGACATGCTGAACTTCAACCTACGCGAGCCAATCGGCGTGGTCGGCATGATCACGCCATGGAACTCGCCGCTGATGCTGCTCACCGGGACGCTGGCGCCATGCCTGGCGCTCGGCAACACCGTGGTCGTCAAACCGTCCGAGCACGCGTCGGCCTCGACGCTGGCCCTAGCCGAGCTGATTATGGAGGCCGGCTTTCCCGCCGGCGTCGTCAACGTGGTGACCGGTACGGGCGCCATGGCGGGCGACGCGCTGACAAGCCATCCCGGCATCGCCAAATTGGTCTTCACCGGTTCGACCGGAACCGGGCGCCGCATCGCAGCCAATGCGGCTCAGAACCTTGTCCCTTGCTCGATGGAGCTTGGCGGCAAGTCGCCGCACGTCGTGTTCGGCGACGTCGACATCGAGCACGCGGTGAACGGCGTTGTGTCGGGCGTCTTCGCGGCCGCGGGCCAGAGTTGTGTTGCCGGTTCGCGCTGTTTCGTCGAGGCGAGCGCCTATGACAGTTTCGTCGAGGCGCTGGTCGAGCGCACCCGCCGCGTGCGCGTCGGCCTGCCGATGCTGGAGGAGACCGATATCGGCCCGCTGGCGCTGTCGGCGCAGCTTGCCAAGGTCGAAGGTTACGTTGCCTCCGGCGTGCGCCAGGGCGCGCAGATTGCGGCCGGCGGCAAGCGGCCGCAGGCGGACGAACTTGCCGGTGGCTGGTACTTCGAACCAACCGTCATGACCGATGCCGACAACGGCATGGAGTTCATGCAGGAGGAGCTGTTTGGCCCCGTCGTGGGCGTCATTCCGTTCTCGTCGGAGGACGAGATGATCCGGCTCGCCAACGACACACGCTACGGGCTCGCCTCCGGCATCTGGACCCGCGACATCAACCGCGCGCTGCGCTTCGCCAGGAATGTCGAAGCCGGCACGGTGTGGATCAACACCTATCGCGCCTCCTCCTTCATGTCCGCCAATGGCGGCTTCAAGGAGAGCGGCTACGGCCGACGCGGCGGCTTTGACGCGATGGAGGAGTTCTCGCGCCTGAAGAACGTCGTCATCGACTATTCGGGTGCCATGCAGGACCCGTTCGTCATCCGCCTTCGCTGACAAAACCCGACTCAACGACCGGGAGACCGACATGAAATTCGCCGTATCGCTGACCATGGAGCGCTTCTCGCCCGACATCCCGATGGAGCGGGTGAAGAGCAATTTGCTCGAACTCGCATGCATGGCCGACGAGGGCGGCTTCGAGACGCTATGGACGGCCGAGCATCACACAATCGAATGCACGATCTCACCCAACCCGCTGATGACGCTGACCTGGCTGGCCCAGCATACCAAGCAGATAAGGCTGGGCACCTCGACGCTGGTCGCGCCCTATTGGAGCCCGATCCGGCTGGCGGGCGAGGCCGCACTTTGCGATAATCTGACCGGCGGGCGGCTGGAATTCGGCATCGCGCGCGGCTCCTACCAGTATGAATTCGACCGCATGGCCGGCGGCATGCCGCAGCAGGAAGGCGTTGCCTATCTGAAGGAACTGGTGCCGGCGGTGAAGAAGTTGTGGGCCGAGGATTATGCCCATGACGGCCACTACTGGAAATTCCCGTTAGCCGCCGGCGTACCGAAACCGCTGCAGAAGCCGCATCCGCCGATCTGGGTGGCGGCGCGCGACCCCGGCACCTTCGACTGGGCGGTGGGCATTGGCGCCTCGATCCTGTCGACGCCCTTGTCGGCGCCGGCAGCCGAGATCGCGGTGCTCGGCGAGAAATTCCGCAAAGCCGTCGCCGATCATCCCGAGGTGCCACGTCCGCGGCTGATGATGCAGCGGCGCACCTGCGTCTATGAAAGGGAGCAGGAATGGGAGGTGGCAGTCGGCCATGCGATCGACTACGGCCGCGCTTTCGAAAACCTGTTCCAGAACATCGGCACGGTGAGAAACGGCTTCCCCGAGGCGGTGCCCTACGAGAGCGTCAAGGGCAAGGACAACTACAATCCCGAGAACATCCGCCGCAACCTGATGTTCGGCACACCGGACGAGGTGATCGAGAAGCTGCTCGACTATGAAGCGGCGGGCGTCGATCAATATTGCCTCGGCCTGACATTCAACCTGCCGTTCGAGCTGCAGAAGAAGACGATCAAGCTGTGGGTCGACGAGGTGATGCCGGTCTTTGCAGCGCGCGAGCGCGACGCGGCGCGCCAGGCGGCGAGGGCGTGACCATGGCGCGCTCTGGCCAGCTCGACGTCAATGGCGTGCTGCTCAACTGGCGCCTTGAGGGCGAGGGTGGCGTGCCGCTGGTCTGCATCCACGGCGTCGGCTCCTATCTCGAAGCCTGGAATGGCGTTGCCAACCGGCTGAAGGACCGCTTCGCGGTGCTGACCTTCGACCTGCGCGGCCATGGCCGTTCCAGCCGGGTCAAGGGGCGCTACGAGATCGACGACTTCGTCGGCGAGACATTGGCGCTGGCCGGTCATGTCGGCTTCGCCAGCTTCCATCTGGCCGGGTTTTCGCTGGGTGGGCTGATCGCGCAGCGCCTGGCGCTGACACATGCCGAACGCCTGCAAAAGCTCGTGCTGTTGTCGACCGTCGCCGGCCGCACGCCCGAGGAGCGGCAGGCGGTGCGTGGCCGCCTGGCGGCGCTGATGGCAAGCGATGCCTCGGCGCACCACGCCGCCTCGTTGTCTCGCTGGCTGACGGAGGATTTTCAGGACAGGAATCCGGAGGTCATCGCCGAGCTGCGCCGGCGCGACGCCGAGAACGATGGCGACTGCTACGCGGCCGCCTACCGGGTCCTCGCCGAAACGGATTTTGGCGGCATTCTCGATCGCATCACCTGTCCGACGCTGATCGTGACCGGCGAGGACGACCAAGGCTCCAGCCCCCGCATGGCGCGGCTCATGCATGAACAGGTCCAGGGATCGGAGCTCGCGATCCTGCCGGCGCTTCGCCACTCGATCCTGATCGAAGCGCCCGCGCGGGTCGCTGCCGTGATGAGCGACTTCCTGCTGGGGCACGGCAGCCAGACGGGGGAGGCCGCCCATGCATAGCGACTTTCGCGTCACCACGGAGCAGCGCCGGCAGAAGCCTTCAGGCCAAGACCTTCCGCGTATCGAGGGAAATGGAGGCGGCAAACGTCCTCCGCGGCATCGGAAGACCGGTCGGGCCAATGCGTCGCTAAATTGCCAAGCCACTCAAGCGGGACGCCTGCCTGATTGGCACGAAACTGCGAGTTCATGAGCAAATGAAAATGTCGCGACCGCAAGGAACTCAACAACAACAGGGGAATACGCACATGACAATCTGGAACAGACGAAAGCTGACGATGGCCGCCGTGGCACTTGTGCTTGGTGCCTATCCCGCCCACGCCGGAGCGGTGCTCGACCGCGTCACCGCCGCAGGGACGCTCAAGGTTGCGACCGATGCAAATTGGGCGCCGCAATCCTTCATGAATGCCAACAATGAACTCGACGGCTTCGACGTCGATGTAGCGAAGGCGATCGGCAAGCATCTCGGCGTCAAGGTCGAGTTTGTCACGCCCGGCTGGGACATCATCACCGCAGGCAACTGGGCTGGTCGTTGGGACATGCATGTCGGCTCGATGACGCCGACCAAGAAGCGCGCCGAAATCTTCGATTTTCCGGCGGTGTATTATTACACGCCGGCGGCGGTCGCCGTGCACAAGGACAGCAAGGCGAAGACTCTGGCCGATCTCAATGGCAAGGTGGTAGGCGCCACCAGCACATCCACCTTCGAAGCCTATGCCAAGAAGGATCTCACGCTCGACGCCGCCGGCGCACCGCCATTCGAGTACAAACTCAATCCGAAGGAAGTCCACTCCTACGAGAACTCGACCACCGCCTTCGACGACCTTCGCCTCGGCGACGGCGTGCGCCTCGATGCGGTGGTGTCGTCGCTGCCGTCCATCCTCGATGCGGTAAAGGCCGGGTACCCGATCAAGCAACTGGGCGAACCTGTGTTCTACGAGCCGCTGGCGATCGCCATCGAGCACGGCGATCCGGAACTGTCGGCCAAGATCGCCGACGCCGTGAAGGCGATGAAAGCGGACGGCACGCTGAGCAAGCTCTCGGAAAAATGGTACGGCCAGGATTATTCGAAAACGAACTGATCTCTCCAAAGGCGGCCTGCCGTCCGCAGGCCGCCGAACCGCCGGTGCTCAAAGATGCTCTATCCGGATACAGTCGAGGCCGAAGTCCTCGTGCATAAGCCCTGGTTCGTGGCGACGATGTTCGGCGTCGTTTTGCTAGTGTTCATGGCGTTCAACATGTCGGGCACCGGCTTTGCCGAACTCATGCGTCCGGTGATAGGCGAACCATCGACGAGCGGCGTCTATGGGCGCTTTGCTATCGGCTTTGCGATTGCGGTGATCTTCACGCTGAACGTCGTGCTGATCGGTTTCGCGCCGCTCAAGCTGCAGATCGGCATCGTCTGGCTGGAGCTGCTGCTGCTCTTCATCGCCTTCTTCGAGACTTTCCATCTCAGCCTGCCTTTCATCCGCGAGAAGCTGCCGTTCCTGATCAGCCAAGGCGTCGTCACCACGCTCTATGTCTCGGCGATCTCCATCGTCATCGCCTCGCTCATCGCAGTTGCGGGCGCGGTCGCCAAGCTGTCCAACAATGGCTTTGCCTACGCCATCGCCAGCTTCTACACGTCCTTCTTTCGCGGCCTGCCCCTGCTGATGCAGGTCTACCTGATCTATCTCGGCTTGCCGCAGCTCGGCTTCGTCATCAACGCAGTGCCCGCGGGCATCCTGGCGCTGTCGCTCTGCTATGGCGCCTACATGACCGAGATCTTCCGCTCCGGCATCCAGAGCATCGATCGCGGCCAGTGGGAGGCTTCGCGCTCCATGGGCTTCGGCTTCGCTCTGACCATGCGCCGCATCATCCTGCCGCAGGCATTGCCGGTCATCATTCCACCGACCGGCAACCAGTTCATCTCGATGCTGAAGGATTCCTCGCTGGTCTCCGTCATTGGTGTATGGGAACTGATGTTCCTTGCGCGCACGCTCGGTCAGAAGACCTTCCAGCACATGGAGATGCTGATCTCAGCCGCCATGATCTACTGGGTACTGTCGATCTGCCTCGAGCTGATCCAGTCCCGCATCGAGCGGCACTATGCCAGGAGCAAGGTGCGATGAGCGCTCAAGCCATCATTGAAGCCAAGGCCGTTTCCAAATGGTACGGCCAATTCCACGCGCTGAAGGACATCAACCTGACGGTCCACAAGGGCGAGCGCATCGTCATCTGCGGGCCGTCCGGCTCGGGCAAGTCGACACTGATCCGCTGCTTCAACCGACTTGAAGCGCATCAGGAAGGCGACATCGTCGTCAACGGTATTGCCCTGCATGGCAAGATGAACAACGTCGCCGCCGTTCGCTCCAACGTCGGCATGGTCTTCCAGCACTTCAATCTGTTTCCGCATATGACGGTGCTGATGAACTGCATGGCCGGGCCGATGTGGGTCAAGGGAGTCTCCGCTGCGGAGGCGCGCAAGACCGCCCTCCAGTTCCTGGAACGCGTCCGCATTCCCGAGCAGGCGAACAAGTTTCCGGTCCAGCTTTCCGGCGGCCAGCAGCAGCGTGTCGCAATTGCCCGTAGCCTTTGCATGAAACCGGACGTCATGCTGTTCGATGAGCCGACCTCCGCCCTCGACCCCGAAATGGTCTCGGAGGTGCTGGAAACGATGACGGGTCTTGCCCGCGATGGCATGACCATGGTTTGCGTGACGCACGAGATGGGCTTTGCCCGCGCGGTGGCCGACCGCGTCATCTTCATGGATGCTGGACAGATCGTCGAAGAGGGCACTCCAGACGAGTTTTTCGGCTGCCCGCGGCAAGCTCGGACGAAGCTGTTCCTCAGCCAGATACTGAAGCATTAGTCGATCTAAGGGAAGGTTGTTCCCTTCGTTTCGCTGAACCGGACTTCCGTCGCTGGTGGAAGGAGCATTGCATCCACAGGAGGCATTCTGGCGAAACCTGACCCGGCATTCACTGCAGCTGCAAGATAAAAGGAATGGCCTCGCACCCGTTAGTTTTGCATAGCTGCAGGATAGACCCGAAGGCTTGGCGTGAGAGCGATAACACCGCGGCTCTCAGACCGGTAGTCGAAACGCAACCACTAGGCCCGCTTGCTTGAGGGCAGTTCGATTCGAACGTCCGGGATCTCCGATCGATGCCTGGAAGGCCGTCGTTCCGCTTGCGGCCCCATGGCCGTCGTCAGCCGGCCATCCAACCGCCGTCCACCATCAGATTGATGTCGGTGACGTAGCTCGCCATGTCGCTGGCGAGAAACAGCGCCGCGCCCGCCACGTCATTCGGATGACCGAGGCGCGGCCAAGGCGTGCGTCGGCGCGAATGGTCGAGCGCATCAGGGTCGTTGGCGACGCCAGGTTTGCCGGTGATGATCTTGCCCGGCGCGATCGCGTTGCAGACGATCAGGTCGTCGGCATGGTCGACGGCGATCTGGCGCGTCATCTGAACGATGCCGCCCTTGCTCACCGAATAGGGCAGATCGCCGGGGCAGGCGACCATGCCGTGCTGCGAGGAGATGTTGATGATGCGCCCACGCACCTCGTTGAGCGGCGCCTGGATCAGCATCTGCGTGACTGCGCGTTTGTTGCAGTAGAAGAAACCCGTCAGGTTGACGCCGATGACGCGGCTCCACTGTTCCGGCGTCGTCTCGATCAGATTGGTGCTGGTGTAGATCGCGGCGTTGTTGACCATCACGTCAAGACGACCGAATTGATCGACGGTCGTGCCGACAAGCGCATCGACGGCGTTCCAGTCCGAGATATCCGTTCTGACGTAGATGGCGGTACCAGCGGCCGAGCGGATCATGTCGACTGTGCTCTCACCGCCCTCGATCGGTTGCTCGACCGTGTCGGCAACGACGATGCTGGCGCCTTCGGTCGCGAATTTCAGCGCGATCGCACGGCCGATGCCGGAGCTTGCTCCGGTGACGATGGCGGTTTTGTCTGCGAGCAAGGCCATGGTGTTCAGCTCTCCCGGGTGACGATCTTTCCCTGCGCCGGGCCGATCAGCCGCCCGTCGCGCATGATCTCGCGACCGCGCAGGAAGACGTTGATCAGGCGCGCTTCCACGATCCAGCCGTCGAAGGGCGTATAGCCCGCTCGCGACACCTGGTCGGTATTGGCGATGGTACTGGATCGGCGCGTGTCGAGGATCAGCAGATCGGCGTCGTAGCCGGCGGCGATCTTCCCCTTGCGCCGGCCGAGGCCGAAACGCTCGGCCGGATTGCGGGAACACATGCGCACCAGATCGGGCAGGGCAATCAGCCCTTCATCGACCAGTTTTAGCATGGTCACAAGCAGCGTCTGCAGTCCTGGCATGCCGCCTGGGATGTCGGCGAAGGCCGCGTGGGGCGCAGCCTTTTCGGCTGGCGTGTGCGGCGCGTGGTCGGTGGCGACGATGTCGATCAGTCCTGCGCTCAGCGCGGCGCGCAGCGCGTCGACGTCATGCGGAGACCGCAACGGCGGCGAGGCTTTCAAATTGGCGCCTTGCGTCTCGTAATCGGCGGCGGTGAAGAAGAGATTTTGCGGTGTGGTCTCGACGCTGGCGTCGGCCAGGCCACGCAGCCGGCTCCAGGTCTCGACACCGAGTTCGGAATTGATTTGGCGGACGTGAATCCTCGCCTCCGTTGAGGCAGCCGCGGCCAGCGCGCGGGCTATGCCGTTGGCTTCCGCCAGCGGCGGCCGGCTGTCCAGGAAGGCGGCGATAGTGCCAGAGCGGTCGCGCGCGGCGCTGCCTGCCAGGATTGATTGATCGCCGGGAGAAATGCCGATCAGCGTATCGGCGCCGACAAAAACTTGCAGCGCCCCAGCCACCGCGTCGAGCGTGTCGAACAGGAAGGCATCCGGCACGTCGGCGGTAAACAGTTCGAACGACACTGGCGCGTGATCGAGCAGGCGAGGCACGAGCGACAGGTCGCGGCTGACCACGGCCTGCAGGCCGACATCGACTTGGATGTGGCCCTCGGCCGTCGCCATCTTGTCCGCGAGTTGCTCGGCCGTCGCCGTCCACGGTTCGTCGGTCGGCATGTCGAGCACCGTCGTCACGCCGCCAAGTGCTGCCCCATGCGTGCCGGAGGAAAAATCCTCCTTGTGGGTCAGCCCCGGGTCGCGCAGATGCGCATGCGCGTCGACCAGGCCGGGAAGAATAAAGTTCCCAGACGCGTCGACGACCGTCCTGGCTTCGGCGGCTTCGCCGGGCGCGATGATTGCTGCGACCTTGCCGTCGGCAATGCCGATATCGGCGCGGCTGAGGCCGTCGGCGTTCACCACCGTTCCACCACGGATCAAGATTTCGAGCATCACTCAGCCGCGCTGTTCGAAGCATGCATGGCTTTCTAGCCAGAAGCGGGCAATATCCTCTCGGCGCATGAAGGCGGCGCCGTCGCTTTTCCTGACGTGCTCGATCACCTCGCGCAGGCCGGATGCCCGGTTGGGCTGGCCCGTCCAGCGGGCGTGGATGCCGATGGTCAGCATGCGGCCGCCGGTCTCGTCGGCTTCAGAAAGCATATAGTCGATGGCCGCGCGGCAGTCCTCGGCGAAGTCGCGCGGATTGCCGTAGCCTGGAGCGACCAAATAGCGGCTGTCGTTGAGGGTCTTGGAGTAGGGCACGACCAGGATCTCCATGCCCTTGTGGTCGAGGAAGTAGGGCAGGTCGTCGTTGCAGGGATCAGAGTGGTAGAGGAAGCCGCCTTCCTCGACCAGAAGGTCGCGCGTGTTGACGCTGGGCAGCGAACGGCAGTTCCAGCCGAGGGGCCGCTTGCCCAGCAGTTTTTCGTAAAGCACGATCGCCTCATGCAGATGGCGTGCTTCTTCTGCGCGCTCCATCGTCGTGCAGTCGATCCAGCGCAGGCCGTGGCCGAGCAAGTCATGCCGGCGGGCCTTCATCCATTCGACGAAGGGCGGGTTGCGCTCCAGCGCCACGGCGCAGGCGGAAATGGTGACCGGGATGTCGTAGCGGTCGAACAACCGGGTCAGGCGCCAGACTCCGGCGCGGCTGCCATATTCGAAATGCGTCTCGGTGCCGAGGTCGCGCACCGGCGGGCTGGACGTGAGATTATACTCCCCCCAATTGTCGTTGCGGCCGTCCTCCAGCCAGTTGTACTCCGATCCTTCCTCGTAGTTGAGCACGAGGTTGACGGCGAGCTTGACGCCGCTCGGCCAGACGACGAAAGGCGGATGCGGGCCGTAGCCGACAAAGTCACGCGGCTGCGGCATTTGCTGCGGATCAGTCGGCATCGGCCATCCCTCCTTCGATTTGCTTCAGCTTTCGTTGGCGGCAATCCAGTCCATGTAAGCATGGAAGGCTTCCTTGCCGGGACGGGGCCGCCACGTGGTGTCGCGCAGGATGCGGGCGATGTCGTAGGCGCCCCACATGCCGCCTTTCAGCGCCACATCCTGGACGATGTTGGCGTCGTCGCCCGATGTCACCTCGGCCTTCAGTCCCGGCACGCGCTCCCTTGCCCAGTCGATGATCTCGCCGATGGTCTGGCTGGAGCCGGAGCCGATATTGTAGTGGCGATAGTTTAGGCGCGGCGCATCGATCAGCGCCAGGATCGCGTCGGCGACGTCAGTCGAACTGACATAGTCGCCGACGGGCTCCAGGCTGTTCGGCCTGATTGTCTCGCCGGCCAAGGCCATATGCGCGACGCGGTTGGGAACATGGCGGAAGTTGCGGCTCTCGGTGGCGCGGTCCATCGGGCCGTAGACGGACGCAAGCCTAACCGAGACCGCCGACAGGCCGAACAGGTCGGCATAGCGGTTGGTGACCATCTCGGAGGCGAATTTGGAGATGCCGTAGAGCGTCAGCGGCGCGACATAGCCGTCTTCCGGCAGCGGCTCACCGCCCCAGTCAGGCCCGTTGTGGCGGTAGACGGAACCGGAACTGACATAGACGAAGCGCTTGAGGCCCGGTCTTGCGCGCGCCCAGTCCAGCATCCGCACCGTGCCCATCAGATTGACGTCGACGATGCGGGCTGGGTCCCCGGCCTCCGGCTGGCGTTTTGCCTCCGAGGCGCTGCCGCGCGAGATCGGCGTGATCGTCGCGCCATGCACGATCGCCGTGATGCCTTGCTTGTCGAGCGTCGCGGACCAGGACTTCGGGTCGAGGATGTCGGCGGAAATCACCGTGAGCCGGTCGCGCACCGGCGCGAAATGCCTTTCGGCCGCCGCGTCGAGACCGGACCGGTCGAGGATGACGGCGCGAGCTTGCGGATCGCGGTCCAGCCATGCGCGCGCGACCACGCTCATGACGAAGCCGGTGCCGCCGGTGACGAGCAAGGTCATGCAAACTCCTTTGCAAGTGAGGGCCGGGGTTCAGCGCGTCGCATAGCCGCCATCCACGAGCATGTCGGATCCGGTGACGAAGGACGCGTCGGAGGAAAGCAGGAAGGCGGCGGCCGCCGCGATCTCGTCGGGGTCGGCGATACGACCGAGCAGATGGGCCGGCCCGAGGCCCGTATTGGCCGCCTCGAAATTGGCGAATCTGCGCAGCAGGCGTGTCGTAGCCACCGCGCCTGGCGACAAGCTGTTGACGCGAACCTTTTCGGCCGCGTGATCGACCGCCATCGCCTTGGCGAGGTGGATCAGCCCGGCCTTGGCGGCGCAATAGGCGACGGCGTTCTTGGTGGCGACGCGCCCGAACTGCGAGCCAATGAAGACGACCGAACCGCCGCCCCTTGCCGCGATCAAGGGCACGGCGAACTTGCTCATCAGGAAGGCGCCGGTCAGGCCAACATCGATCTCGTGGCGCCAGACGCTTTCGTCGAGGTCGACGACTGTGGCGCTGGTCGAGGGCGCGGCCGCATTGTGCACCAGCCCGTCAAGCCGACCGAATGTGTGCCCGGCGAATTCGACGGCCGCCCTGGCGGACTCGATCTTCGTCACATCGCACTGGCAAGCGGCCGCGGACGGGCCGAGCGCTTGGGCGAGTTCGCTCGCCAATTCCCGATGATAGTCGGCGCAGATCACCTTTGCGCCTTCGGCGATGCAGCGCCGGGCAATCGCCGCGCCTATACCGCTGGCCGCACCCGCGATCAGGACAACATTGCCTTCGAGACGCTTCATGACTGGGCTCGTCATCAGGCCTGCTCCTCAATCGCCTGCATGGTCGCCAGGGTGACCGGATGGCGCAACAGATTGTAGCAGGCGGCCAGAGTGACCAGCACCGCGCCGCCGCCAAGCAAAAGGAACATGGCTGGCGCGCCCATATGCTCCATCAAGCCGGCCGAAATGCCGGGCGTCGCGACATTGCCGATCGAGTAAAGCAGAAGCAGCGTGCCGGAAGCGCCGACCATGTGCCGGCTGTGCAGTTGAGAAGCGCCAAAAGCCATCGCCACCGGGTAGACGGTGAGCGCCGTGCAGCCATAGAGGAAGAACAGCACGAAGAGCAGCGGCTCTGAAAGCTTGCCCACCCAGGCGATTGCGGCGCAGAGCGCAACGGACAGGATGCCCTGGACAAGCAGAATGATGCGCCGCTCAAATCTGTCCGACAGCCAGCCGACCGGCGTCTGTGCGAGCATGCCGGCGATGCTTATGGTCGTGACCAGCCCGACCGTCGTCGACGCTGGCAGTCCGATCTGGGTGCCGTAGATAGGCGTCAGCACGAAAATGTTCATGTTGGTGATGCCGCCCTGGAAGATCGCGACGACGGTTACCGGCGCTAGCCGGAACAGCGCCAGCGGGCCGAGGCGCTTGACCGGTCTTGCACCGCTCGAGCGGTCTGGATCGGTGGGCAGCGCTGGCCAGCGGCCGGCGGTGAATTTGGAGATCAGCGCCAGCAGCACCGTCGCGGCGGCGACCAGGAACAGGTGCGGTGATTGCGGACCGACCAAGGCAACCAGAACCTGTCCGAGCAGCACGGCGATTGCCGTCGTCAGCATGTAGATGGAAAACAGCGCGCCACGATTGTGGTGCTCGGCATAGAGGTTGATCCAGCTTTCGCATACGACGAACAGCGATGCCATCGCCAGGCCGCCCAACAGACGGAAGCAAATCCAGCTTGGCAGGAAGTCGGTGAAGACGAAGCCGGATGCCGCCAGCAGCGCGAGCACCAAGATCACGACAAAGGTGCGCTCATGGCCGTACTGCGCGACGGCCGCGCGCGTGACCAGGCAGCCGATGAGGAAGCCGACGGGATAGGCGGTCAGCACGATCTGTACCACCTGGGGAGAAATGCCTGGCCTGCCGAGATGCAGCGAGACGGCGGTGGTCAGCATGGCGCTGCCGATGCAGGCCAGGCAGATGCCGACCATGATCGGCAGCATGGCACGAGACCGCTCTGCATTTCGCCAGAGCCGCGCCGCGGATTGAGCGATCGACCTCATGGATGCGGCTGCGGTGGCTCCCCTGGGGCACCGTTGACCGACGGCAGCCCAGCAGAAGCTACACGCTGCCGTGCTTGCCACAAACGAAGATTGACGCGCCTATGGCTCAAATTTTTTTGGCCATGCCGGCGAAGGAAAGCGGCGTCTCGGCTCGTTGCGGGCTTTACAGGCGTTTTGCACCCTCCTTACCATAGGCAAAAACCAAAATCCGAAAACCAGCCGAAGGGAACGACATGACGATCGAACGCCTCGAAAACGGCCAGCGCTTCTGCCGGGTGCTCCGCTACAACGGCACCGTCTACGTTGCGGGCCTAACGGCCGATGACCTTTCCGGCGACACCACCAGCCAGACCAAGCAGATCCTCGCCAAGATCGACGCGCTTCTCGCCAAAGCCGGCAGTGACAAGTCGAAGCTGCTCAGCGCGCAGATCTGGCTGAGGGACATCGCCGATTTCGAGATGATGAACGCGGCCTGGGATGCCTGGATCGACAGGAGCGCCATGCCGGTGCGCGCCACAGTGGAAGCCCGGCTTGCCGGTGACCAGTATCGTGTCGAGATCATGGTGACGGCGGCGGTCGGCTGAGCCGGTCGGCGAGGGGGCGCCAATGCATGAGCTGGCGATCAGAGGCGGGCGCGTGGCGCTCGATGACGGATGGGCCGAGTGCGACATCGGCATCGACGATGGCCGCATTGCCGCCATCGGCAAGGGCCTTTCCGGACAGAAGTCGATGGACGCCAGTGGCCGCTGGATCATGCCTGGCGGCATCGACGCGCACTGCCATCTCGATCAGCCGGTCTGGGGCGGGGCGGGCAATGCCGACGATTTCGAGTCCGGCACGATCTCCGCCGCTTTCGGTGGCACGACCTGCATCGTTCCGTTCGGCATGCCTGGACAAGACATGACGACTGTCGGAGCGATCGACCGCGCGCTGGAGCGCGCGGCGGGACGCGCCGTGATCGACTATGGGCTGCACGCCGTGGTCACTATGGGCACCGGCGCGGATGTCGAGGCTCAGCTCGACCAACTCGCGGGGCGCGGAATCGTCTCGGTCAAGCTGTTCATGACCTATCAGGGTTTTGCCGTGGACGACGACTTGTTCTTCAAGGTTCTCGATAGGGCTCGGCGGCTCGGCTGGATCGTCATGGTCCATGCCGAGAACGACGCCGCGATCCGGCGCACGCGACAGCGGCTCATTGATCTCGGCCGCACCGATATCCGCTACCATGTGGTCGCCCACAGCGAGACGATGGAGCGCGAGGCGACGCATCGCGCGCTGGCTTTTGCCGAGATGACCGGCGCGCGGATGACCATCGTCCACGTCTCGTCCTGGCAGTCGGCTGAGGAGGTGGCCCGCGCGAAGACACGGGGCGTCGACGCTATCGCGGAAACCTGTCCGCAATACCTCTTTCTGGGAGCGGCCGATCTCGACCGCCCGGCAATCGACGCGGCGCGCTTCGTCTTCTCGCCGCCGCCGCGCTCTCCGCGCAGCCATGAGCATCTGTGGCGTGAACTGATCGACGGCGGCATCGATCTGTGGTCGTCGGACCACTCGCCATACTATTTCGCGGACAAGATCGGGCATTCCGAAACGCCCGGCTTCACCACGACGCTGAGCGGCATTCCCGGCATCGAGACGCGGCTGCCGCTGCTGTTTTCGGAGGGCTTGCTCACCGGCCGGCTGACGCTCGAGCGCTATCTCGACCTCACCTCGCGCAATGCTGCGTCGATCTACGGCTTCGCCGACCGCAAGGGCAGCATAAAGGTCGGGCTCGACGCTGACTTGGCGCTGTGGGATCCGACGGCACGCTGGACGCTCGGACACAACGCGCTGCATTCGCGGGTCGATTTCACGCCCTACGAGGGCAGGGTCGTCACCGGCAAGCCGACGACGGTGCTGGTACGCGGCGCGCCGGTGGTCGCTGACGGCAAGCTGCAGGTCGCGTCGGGCTTCGGCCGTTTTGTGACGCGCAGCGCCGCCGATCCGGCGCATCTTAGAAAACCAGTCGAGGATTGGACACCATGGCTCGATGCCTGACCATCGCCGTTTGCCAGACGGGGCCGATCCAGCGCAGCGCCACACGCGCCGAGACGGTCGGGCGCCTTGTGTATCTGCTCGAACAAGCCGCTTCCGCCGGCGCTGACATCGCGGTGTTTCCGGAGATGGCGCTCACCACTTTCTTCCCGCGCTGGCGCATCGACGACCAGGCCGAGATCGACGCCTTCTTCGAAGCCTCGATGCCGGGACGCGAGACGCAGCGGCTCTACGATGCCGCCGCCAGGCTGAAGGTCGGCTTCGCGCTCGGCTATTGCGAACTTGCGCATGAGGATGGCCGTGCGCGCCACTTCAATACGATGGACCTGGTCGGGCCGGATGGTGCCTTCATCGGCCGGTATCGCAAGATGCATGTGCCCGGTTCTAGCGAGCCGGAAGCGGGCACGACCACGCATCTCGAACGGCGCTACTTCGAACCGGGCAATCTCGGCTTTCCGGTCTTCGATTATCGCGGCGTTCGCGTCGGCCTCGCGATCTGCAACGACCGCCGCTGGCCGGAAACCTATCGCATGCTGTGCCTCAACGGCGCCGAGGTGGCGCTGCTCGGCTACAACACGCCGCTGCTGCTCGACGAAGCGCCGGCGCTGGCGCATCTGAGAATGTTCCACAACCATCTGCCGATGCAGGCCGGCGCCTATCAGAACACGCTCTGGGTCGCCGCCGCCGCCAAGGCCGGACTGGAGGACGGGCAGGCGCTGATCGGCGGCTCGTGCATCATCGCGCCGACCGGAGAGATCGCCGCGCAAGCGATGTCGCTCGACGACGAGGTGATCGTCCACCGCGCCGATCTCGAGCTGATCGAGATTTGCCGGAAGGTGAATTTCAACTTCGCGCTCTACCGCCGCCCCGATCAGTACCGGCGCATCTCGGAACCGGTCTGAGATCGGGACCGGGATGGATCATTCCGAAACCAACTGTGGTCAGGACACGCCGCCGCTCGCGGCCGATCCGCTGACGCTCGGCGAGATCGTCGAGAACGGCCTTTGCATCGGCTGCGGCCTCTGTCGGTCGATCGCCGGTCACGACCATGTCGACATGGTGATGACGCCGGAAGGGCGCGAGCGGCCTGTGGCGAGAGAGGCGCTGGACAGGCCGATATTGGTGAAGATCAACGCCGTCTGCCCGGGAACACGCATCGCCGGGCCGCCGCCGGCATGGATGAATGATGCCGCGTTGACGGATACCGTCTGGGGACCCGTCGAAAAGCTGGTGCTTGGCCGTGCGGGCGAACCCACCGTGCGGTTTGTCGGCTCGGGCGGCGGCACGCTGACCGCACTCGGGCAATTCCTGCTGGACACCGGCCGCGTCAAGTTCGTGCTGCATGTCGCGGCGTCGCGTTCCATGCCGATGCGCACGGAACGCAAGCTGAGCTTTGACGCCGCCTCGGTGCTCGAAGGCGCCGGCTCACGCTATGGCCCGGCGGCGATCCTGGTCGATTTCAATGACATCCTCGATCGC
>JBFLWR010000118.1:0-5127 GCA_040755925.1 Pseudomonadota bacterium | reverse complement strand
TCGGAACGCGGTTCCTGCCCGCGACCAAGTCGATGCCGAAGGAGATGCTGCCCGTCGTCGACAAGCCTGTCGTGCAATATGCGGTGGACGAGGCCTTCGAGGCCGGCATCGAGCACATCGTCTTCGTCACCGGCCGCAACAAGGCGGTCATCGAAGACTATTTCGACCTGCATCCTGAACTGATCGGTACGCTGGAGCAGACCGGCAAGAAGGCGCAGTTGCAGTCGCTGGAAAGCCTGCTGCCGGTGGCCGGCGCCACCAGCTTCATCCGCCAGCAATCGCCGCAGGGCCTTGGCCACGCGGTGTGGTGCGCCCGCGAGGTGATCGGCAACGAACCTTTCGCGCTGCTCCTGCCCGACATGGTGTCCTTCGGTGCGCCCGGCTGTCTCGCCGAGACGGTCGATCTCTATCAGCGGACCGGCGGCAACGTCATCGCCGTCGAGCGCTGCGATCCGTCCGAAACCAGCAAATACGGCATCGTCGGCCGCGGCAGCGAAGTAAGCTCCGGCTTCGAGGTGACGGCCATGGTCGAAAAGCCGGCCCCGGCGAATGCGCCGTCGAACTATTACATCAACGGCCGCTACATCCTGCAGCCAGAGATCTTCGCGCTGCTCGGCAACCAGAAGCGTGGCGCCGGCAACGAGATCCAGCTCACGGATGCGATGGTTCGCCTCGCCGAGAACCAGCCATTCTATGCCCAGCCCTTCAACGGCCGCATGTTCGACTGCGGCTCCAAGGAAGGCTTCATCGAGGCCACCATCGCCTTCGCCCTGGCGCGCGACGACATGAAAGGGCCTGTCCTTGAAATGCTGCGGGAGTTCGTGCGGTCGCATGAGCGCCGGGAAGTAGCCGCATAATGCCCATGTTTCGGGTGCATATGTGCAATCGCGATGGCGCGACAGCCACGCCGGCGTCTGGCCTTTCTGGCCGGGCGCTCCCTGGCACCGATGTCGCGTGGTCTTTTCTGGTAACGACGCCGATCTTCCAAGGCCGATAGCGCCTGCAACCTGGAATTGGACCGAAGATGAACTATGCCAACTTCCCTCTCGACAAGAGGATGCCATTGCCCAGTACCGAAGCGGAAAAGGGTGAAGACTTCATCGACGTCGAGCGTCTGCTTGGCATGGCCGCGCGGCAGGCCAAGGTGGTGGCGGTCTGCGCCATCATCGGCCTGTTCATGGGCGTGCTTTATCTTCAGACCACGCCCAAGCAATACATGTCGGTCGCCAGCGTGCTGATCGACGAAGGCCTGAACAAGGTCATGGACGACATCTCGGCGGCGTCGGCCACCATGCAGACCGACGCCTCGCTGCTCAGCCAGATCGAGATTCTCACCTCCGCGCGCCTGGCGTCGGTGGTGGTCGACAAGCTGAAGCTCGACCAGAACCCGGACTTCATGAACCCGCCGCAGTCGGCCCTGGCCAAGGGCGTGGGTTTCGTGCGCGGCATCATCGGCTATTTCCGCAGCAGCTCCGCCGATGAAATTCCCGGCATCGAGAACGTCGACGCCGCGACACGCGAAGCCATGATCAAGGAAGCGGGACACGATTACGCGGTGCTCAAGCTGCAGAGCGAGGTGCTGGCGCAGCGAAACGGCCGCAGCTACGTGCTTTCCATCGGTTACCAATCGACGAACCCGGCCCTGGCCACGGCCGTCACCAAGGCCTATGCCGACGCCTACCTGGCCGACCAGCTCAACGCCAGCTTCGACGCCACCGAGCGCGCGGCCGTGTGGCTGCAGGGCAGGTTGACCGAGTTGCGCGAGAGCTCGCAGGCGGCCTCGCTGGCGGTCGAGAAGTTCCGGGCCGCGCATGGCCTGTCGGCCAACAGCGACGGCCAGTTGATGAGCGACAAGCAGCTGTCCGATCTGAACGCCCAGCTGATCGTCGCCCAGGCCGATACCGCCCGCGCCAGCGCCCGCTACCAGCAATACAAGGCGATCGTCGACAGCGGCTCCGAAAGCGCCTTCAACGATTCGGCCGTCGGCGCCGATCAGCCGAGCAGCTCGGTCATCATTGCCCTCAAGACCCGCTATCTCGCCATCGCCAAGCGGCTGCAGGACGTCGAGACGAATTTCGGCAAGGATCACCCGCAGGCCGTGGCGCTCGCGAAGGAGAAGGCCGACGTGTCGGCCCAGATCTTCGGGCAGTTGAAGCAGCTCACCGAAAGCTACCGCAACGACTTTGAGGTGGCGCAGGCGCGCGAGAGCGCGCTCCGCGACAAGATCTCCACCGCCGCCGGAAAGAGCTCGGTCGACAACCAGTCGCAGGTCAAGCTGAAAGAGCTCGACCAGCAGGCGCAGGCGCTGACCACGCTCTACCAGACCTTCCTCAGCCGCTATGAGGAAGCCTCGCAGCAGCAGTCCTTCCCGGTCGGCAAGGTCCGCGTCATATCGGACGCCACGATGCCGCTCACGGCATCGAGCCCGCGCACGTCCAGGGTGCTGGCGCTGTCGCTGGTGCTCGGCCTCATGCTCGGCGCCGGCTTCGGCGGCCTGAACGAGTTCAATGAACGCTTCTTCCGCACGGGCGAGGATGTTCGCGATCGCGTCGGCCTGAAATTCCTCGGCTATCTGCCGATGATCGGCGGCGGCAAGTCCAGGGACGCCAAACCCGACGACCTGCCTGCCGACGGCAAGGTCGCCAGCCTTTCGGCGGCCGAGAAACGGGCCCGCATGCGCGTCAGCATAGATGCTCCCGCCTCGATGTTCGCCGAGACGCTTCGCAACGCCAAGATCGCATTCGACGTGGTGATGGAAGACCAGGGCAGCCGGGTCATCGGCGTCATCTCGGTGTTGCCCGGCGAAGGCAAGTCGACGGTCGCGGCAAACCTCGCCGGCTTGCTCGCCACCAATGGCGCCAGGACATTGCTGATCGACGGCGATCTTCGCAACCCCGGCCTCAGCCGCAGCCTCGGCATGGAATCCGAGGAAGGGTTGATGGAAGCGGTGGTCAACGGCCAGACTTGGCAGTCGGTCGGCAAGGTCGACCGCCAGACCAAGCTCGCGATCATCCCTGCCGTGTTGCGCGGTCAGTTCTCGCACACCAGCGAGCTCCTAGGCTCGGCCGGCATGCGGCGCTTCATCGAGAACGCCAAGGAGACATTCGAATACATCGTCGTCGATTTGCCTCCGCTCGGCCCCGTGGTCGACGCCAAGGCTTTCGCGCCGCTGGTCGACGGTTTCGTGCTGGTCGCCGAATGGGGCCGCACGCCGCGTGCGATGGTGCGCTCCACACTTGAGTCGGAGCCCTACATCGCCAACAAGATCATCGGCGCGGTGCTCAACAAGGTCGATCTGAAGAAACTCGCGAAATATGGCTCGCTCGGTGGCTCGGAGAAATTCTTCGACCGCTACTCGACCTATTATCTGGAGAAGTCGGAGACGCGGGCCAAGCAGGCCGCTTGAGGCGCGGATTGGATCCCCGGAAAGCCGTTACGGGCTTTCCCGGTGACTGCGCTGGTCGCCGGTCGAAAGCAGGCGGCCGGATCTGCCGACAATCCTGAGGGCGGTCAGCCGGCGTCCGTCGAGTTTCGGGACGTTGACGATGGTGTGCCCGTGCACCACCCACCGGTCGAGCTGATCCGCGGCCCGGAAGAATTCCTCGCGGATGTTGAGCAGGTCGGCTTCGTCCTGCTCCTCGAGCGCGATGCCGGGCCTGATGCCGGCATGGACGAAGACGAATTTTTCGGAGCAGACCATCGCCGGCAGCGTGCGCAGGAACTCGACATGGCTGGCGGGAATGGATGCGCGGATGCGCGCATCGACCTCGACGGTCGAACCGTAGAGGCTTGCGAGACGAGCCGGATCGAGACCGTAGGAAAACAGCGTCTCCAGTCCGCCGATGCGCAACCATAGCTCGCGCGAAAGATATCCGTCGATATAGTTCAGCATCGCCACCTCGTGGTTCCCCGCAAGGCATACGCGCAGGAAGCCTTTCGGAGGTGGCGACATCAGATGCTCCAGCACGCGGCGCGACTGCGGCCCGCGATCGACGTAGTCGCCGAGCATGATGATGATCTTGCGGCCATGGAAGGTTTGAGCGTCGAGCTGGATCTTCTGCTCCAGCGCGCGCAGCTCGTCATGGCACCCATGCACATCGCCGATCGCATAGACCACGCTGTCCCGCATATCCATCACCAGCCGCTCGCGCGGCATGGTTCGGGGTCGTCTGGATCGCTGGAACAGGCTCACGGATTGAGGCTCGACGCTCGCGCAAGGGTTCGTCACAGGTTGCACGGGCTCGATATCACGTGGAATGCAAACAATTCCACACCGGCGACGGTACGCGCCTGGAACTGTGACCGCAGCGGGGCAGGCTGGACGATCACGCGGCCTTCAGCCGGTAGCGGAAAAGCGTGTGGTCAAGCAGCAGGCGGATGCGCGGCTCGGCCTCGCCGGCGATCAGCCAGCTCACGGCGATCATGCCCGCACCGACGGCTGCCATCGCGGCAAGGTACGGGACGCCAGCATCGATGATGGCGCCGAGCATGGCCGCCCCGACGACGTCGTGGATGAGATAGAGCGGATAGGTCATCAAGCCGATCCTGCGCCAACCGTGCCAGGAAAGATCGAGGCGCAGCGACCATGCCATCAGCGCGACCGCCGAAATGAAGATCATGACGGGCGGCGCATAAGGCATGGCGGCTTCCACCTTGGTGCTGTGGACATCGACCGAGCTGACGATCTGCAGCACGCCGCCGGCCAGGAACAGCGCGCTGAAGCCACGGCGCGGCATTGTCATCGCCTTGAAGCGCATCAGCCAGATGAGCACCCCAAGCGCGAAGAATGCGCCGTGATGCACCAGCGCCAATTGCAACCAGCGCGTTTCGGCGAGATCGGACCAGTCGAAGACAAAATAGACGCACCAGAACAGCGTGCTGACGAGGCCGATGACGATGGCGACCGGCTCCATCAGGTCGAAACGGCCAAACCGCAGCAGGACCCAGACGATGCAGTAGAAGGCGATCTCGATCCCGAGTGTCCAGTAGACGCTATCCACCCACGGTTCGAACGGCACGAATGCCGCGGTGCGGATGAGCCGCACCACGGCATCCGTCGGCCAGGAAAGGTCGACGAGCAACAGCACGATCGCGGAGATCGGCGCGCAGACCCACACCGCGGGCACC
>JBFLWR010000117.1:0-4242 GCA_040755925.1 Pseudomonadota bacterium | reverse complement strand
GAGGCGGCGCTCACGCTGCTGCTTGACGATGCGTCCTCGAAGGTCCGGCAGGCGCTCGCCGAAGCCTTGTCGATGAGCCATCACGCGCCACCGCAAGTGATCGGCGCGCTGGCTTCCGACCAACCGGAAGTGGCGGCACTGGTGCTGGCGCGTTCGCCGCTGCTTACCGATGCAGATCTCATCGATCGTATCGCCTGCGGCCAGAAGGCGACGCAGAAGCTGATCGCCAACCGGCCGGTCGTCTCGATGTCGCTCGCTGCGGCAATCGCTGAGATCGGCGAGGCGGAGGCTTGCGCCACGCTGGTCGCCAACAGCGGCGCCGACATCGCGTCGCTGAGTTTCCGCCGCATGGCCGAGCGGCACGGCCATCTGCCGCTGGTGCGGGAAGCGCTGATCGCGGATGAACGCCTGCCTGCCGACTGCCGGCACATGCTGCTCGTCAAGCTCGGCGAGACGCTGAAGGGCTCGCCGCTGGTGCTGGCGCTGATGGGAGCCGCTCGGGCCGAGCGGGTGATGCGCGACGCCTGCGTGAAAGCATCGGTGACGCTGATCGAGGGGACGCGGGCTGACGAGCATGCCGCGTTGATCGAGCATCTGAGATTGCGCGGCGACCTCACTGCGAGCTTCATCATCCGCACCGTCGCGCATGGCAAGGTCGACTTCTTTGGCTCGGCGCTGGTTGCGCTCGCCCAGCAATCGGAACAGCGGGTGAGGGCGCTGCTTGCCGGCGGCCACGACGTCGCGCTGCAGGCGCTGTTCCGCAGCGCCGGGCTCGCGCCGGCGACCCATGGCATCATCCTTCGGGCGCTGAAGGTCTGGCGCGAGGTCGCCAATGGCAGACGCGTCGCAGGCGTTCAGGAAGTCACCTGGCTTATGCTGAAGGAGCTCGGCGGACAATCGGCAGAGGGCGATCTCGCCGGGTTGGTGAAATCGATCCATCTCGACGCGCTGCGCGAGAACGCGCGCGGCCATGCCCTGGCCATCGCCGCGGCTTAGAGCGGTTCAGCGCTTCACGCTGAACCGCTCTAACTCTTTGTTTTTACGCAATTCCAGACGGAAAACCGCGACAACACTTTTCCTGGAATTGCTCTAGCCGTCACCCGCGGCTTTTCGCGAAGAAATCCGGATAGTCCTCCATCGCGGCGGCAATGATGCGCAGCGAGGCCGCGATCTGCAGCAGTTCGGGACGATCGCCGCGTTCAGCGATACCGGCCGCGTATTGCCGGGCAACGGTGATCGTCGAGGTCGGCGGCTCGCCATGTCGCCTGAACAGCAGCTCCCGCGCCAGGCCGCGCAGGAAATTGCCGACGGACTCAACCGTCTCGCGCGGGATGCTGGAATTCAGCAGCGCATGGCGCAGCCTCAGCACTTCGAGACCGACTGTGACGACGGAGATGCTGCCGCCCAGGATGGG
The DNA here is from genome assembly GCA_040755925.1 of Pseudomonadota bacterium. GTDB lineage: Bacteria > Pseudomonadota > Alphaproteobacteria > Rhizobiales > Rhizobiaceae > Mesorhizobium. Next base: position 2,828 of record JBFLWR010000117.1, on the reverse strand, counting down.
GTCGCCCTTCCTGCCCGTCTGCTGGAGCAATGGCATCAACTGGTTGATGCGGTCATAGGCAAGGCTTTCGAATGCCAGCCGCCGCGGAATGCGGTCGTGCAGGCAAAGCCGCGCCAGATCCTCGCGCATCGCCTGCGAGATGCGGTTGACCGTCACCCAGGGATTGGCCGGCAACACGACGATGAACACGCCGATGGCAATCAGGATGCCGACCAGGATCGACGCCGATCCGGCGAGGAACGGGCCGGGGGCGTATGTCATCTGCTGGTGTGGGCTGAGGAAGGCGAGGAAGTTGATGGCGAAGGCGGTGGCGACGCCAACGCGACGCGGATTGGCCATGCCGAGCGCCGCCGGCACCAGGATCGGCACGACAAAAAGCGTGAACCAGCCGAAACCCGGCAACGCCGGCAATGCGACCTGGCCGACGAGGAACGCAAAAGGGAGGGCAAGCAGCGTTCCGGTGAAGAAACCCCAGGCCGACTGGATGGGATCGGGACGGGAAGCAAAGAGGCTGGAGACGACGGCGACGAGAATTACGGTGCCCGCAGCTTCCGACCATTTGGTCGTCAGCCAGAAGACCGCCACCAGAAACGTCGCAAGCGCGGCGCGCACGGCGTTGCGCCAGGCTGCGTGGTGGTCGCGATGCACCACCAGCGCCGGCTGGCGCCGCTCGCGGGTAGGTTTGGATACCGGCGATCGGAGAGCGTCCAGCCCGCGCATCACCTGCTTCAGCGCTTCGGCAAAGTCGGCGGCTATGGTGAGCCGCGTTATGGTGCCGACCCTGTCCTCGCCGGGATCCGCCGGGGCAGCTGGCGCCTGGCGCGCCTTGCTGGCGATCGCATCCAGCCTCGCCAGCCATGGCGCGGTGTCATCGAGCGCGCCGGGCGTCGCGGCAAGCTCGCCGACGAAAGTCTTCAGCTCGCCGCGCACCGGTATGAGAGCGGCATTCTTCGGTGCGGCATGGGTGTGCAGCGCGCGCGCCGCCGACAGCGCCCACAACAGCTGCCCGATCGTGCGCCGGACCGGATGCGCGCGCGTGGCGAAGCTCGGTGCTTCCAGCCGCGCATAGGTGCGCATTTCGGCAAGTGTCTGCGCATCCGAGATCAGCTTGCGCTGGAGGGCGGCAAGGTTGGCCGGGTCGCCGCCGGAAAAAGCGCCGCCCGCGTAGTCGGCGAGGTCGAGAATGCTGCGCTTGAGCCTGGAAATGATGGCGTCGGCCGCCAGCTTCGGCAGGATCAGCCGGCTGGTCACGCCGGCGCAGACGATGCCGAGCACGATCTCGGCGCAGCGCGCAATTGCGAGATCGACAACGAGATGCGGCTGTCCGAGAGCGGGCAGGCTGATGATCATTGCCGTATAGCCGGCAAGGGCTGCGCCATAGGCCTCCGGATTGCGCAGCAGCGAGGAGACGAGCGTGCAGACGCCGATCCACAGCGCCAGCACCGTGACCAGCAGCCACGGATTGGTGCCGAACAGGGACGTGATGCCGATCGCCGCCAGACCGCCGGCCAGCGTGCCGAGCAGGCGATAGAAGCCTTTCGCCAGCACCATGCCCGCCACAGGCTGCGCCACGATGAACACCGTCATCATCGCCCATTGCGGGTGATCCAGCTTGAGCGCATAGGCGGCAAGCAGCGCGATCAGCCCGGCCGAGACGGTGCGCAGGGCAAATATCCAATCCGAACGGGTCGGCTGCGTCAGCCCGCGTAACGGTGTCTCGACAAGCTCTTTCAGCCGCGTCCAGGTCACATCGGTTCTCCGTGCCGGAGCCAGTTATGGACCAGTCGGCGATCAGATATCCAGCACGTCCGTCTCGGCGAATTCGGCGCGCTCCTGGATGAAGCGGAAGCGAGCTTCGGGTTTGGTGCCCATGAGAGCGTCGACGGCATCCTTGGTCGCCGCCTCGGCCTCGCTGACGTCGACGCGCAGAAGCGTGCGCTTCCTCGGGTCCATCGTGGTTTCCTTGAGCTGCGAGGCCATCATCTCGCCCAGGCCCTTGAAGCGGCCGATCTCGACCTTCCCGCGCCCGGTGAATTCGGTGCGCAGCAATTCGTCCTTGTGGGCGTCGTCGCGCGCGTAGCCGACCTTGCCGCCTTGCCGGATCGAATAGAGCGGCGGCACCGCCATGAAGAGATGGCCGCCGCGGATCAGGCTCGGCATTTCCTGGTAGAAGAAGGTGATCAGCAGCGAGGCGATATGCGCGCCGTCGACGTCCGCGTCGGTCATGATGATGACGCGGTCGTAACGCAGGTCCTCGTCACGGTATTTCGAACGCGTGCCGCAGCCTAGCGCCTGGATGAGGTCGGAGATCTGCTGGTTGGCGGCAAGCTTGTCGTTGCCGGCGCTGGCGACGTTGAGGATCTTGCCGCGCAGCGGCAGCACCGCCTGGCTGGCGCGGTCACGCGCCTGCTTGGCGGAGCCGCCGGCCGAGTCGCCCTCGACGATGAAAAGCTCGGCGCCGGCGGCGGCGTTCTGCGTGCAGTCGGCGAGCTTGCCCGGCAGCCTGAGCTTGCGCACCGCGCTCTTGCGCGACACTTCCTTTTCCTGGCGGCGACGAACGCGCTCGTCGGCGCGCGCGATCACCCATTCGAGCAGCTTCGAGGCTTCCTGCGGATTGTCGGCCAGCCAATGGTCGAACGGGTCGCGGATGGCGGTCTCGACGATGCGCATCGCCTCGATGGTCGCCAGCCTGTCCTTGGTCTGGCCGACGAATTCCGGCTCGCGGATGAACACCGACAGCATGCCGGCCGCCGAGATCATCACGTCCTCGGTGGTGATGACCGAGGCGCGCTTGTTGCCGACCAGATCGGCATAGGCGCGAAGCCCGC
>JBFLWR010000116.1:0-7811 GCA_040755925.1 Pseudomonadota bacterium | reverse complement strand
TTCCTGGCGGCGCGCTGGTCGATCGAAGGTCGGTTGGTGAAATAGCATCACCGCATTTCAAGACGGAAAACTGCCCACACAAAACCATCTCCCACTTTTCGGGATCATGGTCTGGCGTAGGCGGCTTCCTCGAGCTCCCGTTTCAGCCGCGCCTCCTCATGCGCCTTGGGCGTGACGAAGCGACCGAGCAGCAGATAGGCGACGGGCGTGAGGAACAGCGTCGAGACGGTGGCGAGGCCGAGGCCGCCAACGATGACCCAGCCCAACGCCACGCGGGCCTCGGCGCCGGCGCCGGAAGCCAGCACCAGCGGGAGGCCGCCGAGCACGGTGCAGATCATGGTCATCATCACCGGGCGGAGGCGGATGATCGAGGCTTGCTCGATCGCCTCACGCACGCCGAGCCCTCGGTCGCGCAGCTGGTTGGCGAACTCGACGATCAGGATGCCGTTCTTGGCCATGACGCCGACGAGCAGCACAAGGCCGATCTGGCTGTAAGCGTTGAGGCTGGTGCCGGACAGCAGCAGCGCAAAGATGGCGCAGGCGAGCCCGAGTGGCACGGTCGCCATGATGATGACGGCGCTGACGAAACTCTCGAACTGCGCGGCCAGCACCAGAAGGATGATGACGAGCGCGAAGCTGAAGACCGTCAGCATGGCGCTGTTGCTCTCGCCAAGCGTCGCCGCCTCGGCGAGCGGCAGGATACGCGCGCCCGGCGGCAGCAGCGGCGTTGCGATCTGCTCTGCACGGGCGAGCGCATCGCCGAGCGCGAAGTCGCCGGCCAGATTCGAGGTGATCGCGACCGAGGGCTGTCGCTGTTCGCGCGTCAGCGATGGCGGCACGGCACGCTCCGTCAGCGTGGCGATGGTCGACATCGGCACGAAGCGGCCGTCCGAGGTCTTGAGGAAGATGTTCTCCAGGTCGGTCGGATCGTTGATCGGATTGGTGGTCGACACCAGCTTCACGCCATAGGCGCGGTCGGCGATGTAGACGTCGACGACGTCGTTGCCGTCGAGCATTGCTTGCAAGGTGTTGGCGAGGCCGGTGATATCCATGCCGAGGTCGGAGGCGCGCTCGCGGTCGATGGCGACAGCCAGTTGCGGCTGCGTCGGGTCGACGGAGAGCCTGGGCGACTGGAAGCGCGGGTCCTGGCGCATCTCCTCGACAATCCTGACCGCCGCGGCGCTCAGCGCCTTGCGGTCGTTGCCGACCAGCGCGAATTGCAAGCCGTTGCCCGCGCCTCGGATGCCGAGGCTGTTGGGCTGCACCGGGAAGACGCGCAGGCTCGGCACCTGCCTGGTCAGGCGGTTGATGTCGGCCATGATCTCCTGCTGGCTGCGGCTGCGCTCGTCCCACGGCGCCAGCGTCATCACCATGAAGCCGCTGTTATAGGCGCCGTTATTGCCGGCACTTTCGAAAGTGGCGCGGATCTCGCCGGAATCGCGCAGCGGCTGGATCAACCTTTCGATCTTGCGCATCTGTTCGGTCGTGTAGTCGAGGCTGACGCCCTGCGGTGCGTTGATGCGTAGCATCACGGCCGCGCGATCCTCCGTCGGGGTAAGCTCCTGGCGGATGGTGCCGAACAGCGTGAAGGCCGTGCCAGCGAAGACGAGCGCCACGAGCACCACGATCCACGGGGCGTCGAGGCAAAGACGCAGGCAGCGGCGGTAGAGCGCGTTGAGCGCGCCGCCGATGCGGGCGCCGATACCGCTGCCGCCCTCGTGATAAAGCGAGGCGCCCGAGAGCATGCGCGAGGCGAGCATCGGACATAGCGTGAGCGCAACCACGCAGGACAGCAGCACCGACATCGCCAGCACGAAGCCGAATTCACGGAACAGGCCGCCGGTCTGTCCAGGCAGGAAGGAGATCGGAACGAAGACCGCGACCAGCGTCAGCGTGGTGGCGACGACGGCGAAGAACACTTCCTGCGTGCCGAACACGGCGGCCGCGCGCGGGCCCATGCCTTCGTTGCGCCGCCGCACGATGTTTTCGAGGACGACGATGGCGTCGTCGACCACCAGGCCAGTGGCAAGCACCAGGGCCAGCAGGGTCAGGATGTTGATCGAAAAGCCGGCGAGATAGATCGCCGCGATGGTGCCGATCATGGCGACGGGCATCGACAGGCCGGGGATCAGCGTGGCGCGCCAGTCGATCAGGAAAGCATAGATGACGATCAGCACGATCGAGACGGAGAGCGCCAGCGCGATCTCGACCTCGTGCACCGCGCCATTGACGAAGACGGCATCGTCGCTGGTCACCTTGATCGACATGCCTTCCGGCAGGCTCTTCTGCAACTTGTCGACGGCGGCTCTGACGCCGGTCGAAATGTTGAGCGTGTTGGATTCCGCCTGGCGGATGATGCCGAGGCCGATGCCGGTCTTGCCGTCCGAGCGCAGCGAGGTCTGGCCGGTGTCGGGGCCAAGCGTGACGGTGGCGACGTCGCGGATGCGCGTCGCGCCGCCGATGACGATGTTCTCGAATTGCTCGGGCGTGGTCACGTCGGCCGTCGTGCGCACGATGAGATCCTGGTTCGTGGTGGTGATCGAACCGGCCGGCGAATCGAAGGCCACCGAGGCGAGGGCCGCTCTCAGATCCGCGATGGTGAGGCCCTGACTCGCCAACTTGTTCTGGTCGACATCAATGCGGAAGATCTTGTCGCGGCCGCCATAGACCTGGACGTCGGCGACGCCGGGCACCGCTGCGAGCTCGTCCTCGATGCGGTCCTGAACGAACACCGTCATGTCCTGCACCGACATGGTGTCGGAGGTAACTGCCAGCCGCATCACGGCGTCGGAATTTGCGTCGGCCTTGACGATGCGCGGCGCGTCAGCCGTGTCCGGCAGCTGGTTCGCGACCCTGCTGACGACGTCGCGCACATCGGAGGCGGCGACGTTGAGATCGACACCGTCGTTGAACTCGACGGTGACTCGGCTCGAGCCAAAGGACGAAGTCGACGAGATCGACTTGACGCCCGAGACCCGCGACACGGCGCCCTCGATCGTGTCGGTCACCTGGCGGTCGACCGTTTCGGAGGCGGCGCCTTCGAAGGTAGTGCTGACGGTGACGACAGGGCGGTCGACATCCGGCAACTCGCGGACCTCGACGCCCCAAAAGGCGGCAAGACCGGCGACAGCGATCAGCGTATTGAGCACGAAGGCCATGACGGGCCTGCGGATGAAAAGCGCGGTGAGGCTCGATCCGGCAGCCGAGTCGGGAGTGCTCATGAGCCTTCGGCCTCGGTGGCGCCCTTGTCGCCGGCAATGCGAACGTCGCCGCCTTCGCTGACGCTCTGCGTGCCTTCGGTCACCACCATGTCGCCGCTTTCGACAGCGGCATCGACCAGCACGGTCTCAGTGTTGCGCTGGATGATGCGCACGGGAATGCGCCTGGTTTTGCCGTTCTCGACGGCCCAGACATAGGCGCCGTCGGTTCCCCACTGGATGGCCAAGGGGTTGACGGCCGGATAGGTGTCGCCGGGGAACTTCATGCCGATCTGAAACGACATGCCGGCGCGCAGGGAATCGGCCGGATTGGCTATGATCGCCTTGACGAGCAAGGTGCGGCTGTTCTCGTCGATATGGTTATCGATGGCCGATACGGTGCCGCCATAGGCATGATCGGGATTGGCAAGCGGCGTGGCCGACAGCTGCTGGCCAACCTTGACGACGGCGGCGAAGCGTTCCGGCACCCAGAAATCGACCAGAATGCTGGAGCGATCGTCAAGGGTGGCGATCGCCGACTGGCTGGTCACGTAGTTGCCGGCGGCAATCGGCAGGATGCCGACCGTGCCGGCGATCGGCGCCACGATCGAGCGGCGCTCGAGCGTGAGTTCGGCGTCGCGCAATGCCAACCTGGCATTGGCGAGCGCCACCTCCGCATCGGCGACGGAGACCGGTGTGGCGGCGTTGGAGGCGCGCAGCGACTTCACCCGGTCGAGCTTCGCCTGCGCGTCGTCGACACCAACCTTGGCGCGGTCGCGCGCGATCACTTCCGTATCCGAATCGAGCCTGGCGATGACATCGCCCTTCTCGACACGGGTGCCGGACTGCGCCGGCAATTCGACAAGGCGTCCGGGGGAGTAGGGATTGACTGTGACGGTGGCATTGGCGCGGCCGGTGCCGATCGCCTGCAGCCTGTCGTTGATGGTTGCGGTGCCGGCGGGCGAGGCGACGATGGTCACGATCTGGCCGGCACGGCTGCGCGCTGTCTGCGAGGGGCCAGCCGGAGGTATCGCGCCATTGCCCCAGCGCGCCAACACCTGTGGGGCGCCGGGATAGAAGCGCGCCCAGGCCACGGCGGCCGCGACCAGGATCACAAACGCAACAACAATCTGTTTCCAGCTCGACATCGACACTCCCGCGGTAGGACTCGTCTGCCGGTTCCATGCGGAAGCGGACGCAGCGACGACACGGGCGGGGGCAAAAACCAGCCACGCCACACCCCGATATCAGCGGTTTATGGCAATTATCACGCAATCGTGCACATTAAATCTCGGTAACGTGAACACGGGTCGCGTTCCGACACGCAGTTTTGCCGCAATTGACCCGGGTCGCGATTGGCCGAACAAGGACCTAGCGCAGGCTTTCCAGGTCGCGGATGCGCTTCGCGCCGGCGGCTTCCAGTTGCCTTGTCATGGCGCCGATCAGCGTTTCGGCGACCACGAACAGAGCGGCGGACGAATCCCAGGCCGAAGGCACCGCGGTGCGCCCGGCAATCACATGGCGCGCGAAGCGGGCGATCGGCGACAGCCACTGGTCGGTGAAAAGCACGATCTGCACGCCGCGCTCATGCGCCTTCTCGGCGAAACGGATCAGGCTCTCCTGGTAGCGCCGGATGTCGAAGATCACCAGGACATCGCGTTTGCCCATGTCGATCAGGCGGTCGCGCCAGATGCTCTCCTGACCGGCGAGGTGATGGACATCCGGCTGGATGATGGCGAGGTGGGCGGCCATATAGCGCGCCAGCGGGTCGGTGAAGCGGCCACCAATCAGGAAGGTCTTGCCACGTCGCTCGGCAAGCCGTGCGGCGATATCGGCCAGTTGCTTGTCGGAGAGGTGGCGGAAGGTCTCGCGCATGTTGTCGAGCGTCGCCTCCAGCATCGGCGAGGCGGCGCCGCCGGTCGCGGACGGATTGAGCGTCCGCGTTGCAGGCGACTGCAACTGCGCCGCCAACTCGTCCTGCAATGCCGACTGGAATTCCGGATAGTTCTGGAAACCGAGCCTGGCGACGAAACGCAGGATGGTCGGCGAGGAGACGCCGGCCGCGGCCGAGAATTCCGCAACCGTCTTCAGCCCGGTCAACGGGTAGTTGGCGATCAGCGTCTGGGCGGCGCGGCGCTCACCCGCGGGCATCGACCCGATGCGGTCGGAGATCAGTTCGGCAATGCTGGCGATCATGGTTTTCCCCACCTCGTGGCTCTGCTCCGCCGTTTTCCCGAATTCGCGTTTGACAAAGCCGGGCAAACTGTATGAAATCATCCATAGGGACGCAATGAGGCAAAATACGTAACATAAGATACAGCGCTCCCCAGGGGACGACAGGTATGGAGAAAGCTCGGCCCGTCAGCCTTGCACCGTCGGAAACCGTCAGGGTGACGAACCCCGGCGGATCCAGCCCCTTCGTCTTCAGCTGCGACCACGCCTCGAACTTCCTGCCTCCCGAATTCGGGACTCTCGGCCTGCCCGCCGAGGATCTTAGCCGTCATATAGCCTGGGATCCGGGGGCGCTCCCGGTAGCCAGTCGCCTGGCCGCGGGGCTCGACGCGACGTTGATTGAAACCCGGGTCTCGCGCCTCGTCATTGACTGCAACCGGCCGCTCGATGCGCCGGATCTGGTGTCGCCAGTCAGTGAGACCACGGCCATTCCCGGCAATGCCGGCCTGTCCGAGAAGCAGCGCGCGGCGCGGATCGATCTTGCATGGCGCCCGTTCCATCAGGCGATCTCGGACGTCATCGACGAGCGGCTGGCCAAAGGCCAGGAGACCAGGCTGGTGTCGGTCCATTCCTTCACACCGGTCTACAAGGGCAAGAACAGGCCCTGGCACATCGGCATCATCCATGACGAGGATCGCCGGCTGGCGGCGCCGTTGATATCGGCGCTCCAGCGGCTCGCCGGTATCTGCGTAGGCGTCAACGAACCTTATTCGCCAGCCGACCGCGTCTATTTCACGCTGGAAAGGCATGCGCGCTCGCGCGGCCTGGCCTGCGCGATGATCGAAATCCGCAACGATGAAATATCCGGTGAGACCGGGCAGCGGAAATGGGCGGATCTGCTCACAGGCATCTTTTCAAATCTGGAGCCTGAGGAGGCCAGGGGCTCCCGACAACGCACGATGGGAAAGTCAGTACAATCGGCCAGCTAAGAACCAAATAGGGGACTTCCAACATGGCAGCGAACGACTATACCGACGTAGATAAGGCGGAGGACATAAAGGTCCTTCACAACATGGGCTATGCCCAGGAACTGGAGCGGCGCCTCAGCCGCTTCTCGAACTTCGCGGTTTCGTTTTCCATCATCTGCATCCTGTCCGGCGGCATCAACTCCCTGGCCCAGGGAACGGCTGGCGCCGGCGGCATCGGCATCGGCATCGGCTGGCTGGTCGGCTGCTTCGTGTCGCTCACCTTCGCCGTCGCCATGTCGCAGATCAGCTCGGCCTATCCGACGGCCGGCGGCCTCTACCACTGGGGCTCGATCCTCGGCAACCGTGGCACCGGCTGGGTCACGGCATGGCTCAACCTGCTTGGCCTGATCACCGTGCTGGGCGCCATCAATGCCGGCACCTGGACATTCTTCCTCGGCGCTTTCGGACCGGCGCTCCATATTGACGGCACGCTCACCAACCAGATGATCTTCCTGGTCGTCGTCACCGGCGCGCAAGCCCTGATCAACCACCTGGGCATCAAGCTGACGGCGAAGCTCACCGACTTCTCGGGCTACCTCATCTTCTTCGGCTCGATCCTGATCGCGGTGGTCTGCCTGCTCTGCGCCGAGCACTGGGATTTCGCCCGGCTGTTCACGTTCCACAATTATTCGGGGCAGCCGACGATTGCCGCAGATGGTTCGCTCACCGGCGATCCGGTCTGGCCGGCAGTGTCGAACGCCTGGGTGTTCGCCCTCGGCCTGCTGCTGCCAATCTATACGATCACCGGCTACGACGCTTCGGCGCACACGTCGGAGGAAACCATCAAGGCCGCGTCTTCCGTGCCGAGGGCCATGGTGATGTCGGTCGTCTGGTCGGCGCTGTTCGGCTACCTGTTCCTGGCCGCGTTCGTGCTGATGATCCCGAACATGGACGACGCCGCCAAGCAGGGCTGGAACGTGTTCTTCTGGGCTTTCGACCAGCGCGTGCCGTCCGGCATCAAGGAGTTCGTCTACCTCGTGGTCTTCGTGTCGCAGCTGCTGTGCGGTCTCGCCACCGTCACCTCGGCCTCGCGCATGATCTTCGCCTTCTCGCGTGACGGTGGCCTGCCGGGCTCGACGGCGCTGGCCAAGGTCAGCCCGACCTACCGCACGCCGGTGGCGGCGATCTGGACGGCTTCGATCCTGTCCGTGCTGTTCGTCTGGGGAACATCGCTTCCCGGCGTCTCGATCGGTGGCACGTCGGCCTACACCATCGTCGTGTCCTGCACCGTGATCTTCCTGTTCCTCTCCTTCACGGTGCCGATCGTCCTCGGAATGCTCGCCTGGGGCACGCCGAAGTGGGACAAGATGGGACCCTGGGACATGGGGCGGGGCGTCTTCATGCTGTTCGCCTTCCTTTCGGTCGTGTCGATGGTCCTGATCTTCGTCATCGGCGTCCAGCCGCCGAACGACTG
>JBFLWR010000115.1:0-2974 GCA_040755925.1 Pseudomonadota bacterium | reverse complement strand
CAAGCCTGGCCGTTTCGTGCACCGCAAATGCACCGGCGACTCCGTCACTGTGACTTCGAGCGTCGGCCGGACCACGCCCTCGACCAGATGGCCGCCCCGCGTCGACCCGTCACTCAATCCAAGCACTGCATGGGGATGCAAGCTTGCCTTGCCGTTGTCATCGACGGCGATGTCGCCGATCGCGCTCAACACCTCGCATTGCCCTTCGACAGGGATCTTGCGATAGGATTTGGAGCCGAAGTCGAACCAGCCGACCGTCGCTCTTTCGAAGGCGCCGATAGCCGTCAGCGAGGCGTTGGCAATGCCCTTCTGGCCGGCGAAGGCCGTAAGCGAGGCGAATGCTTCCTCTCCCGGATCGACCACGACCACGAAAATTCTCTGGCCGGATGTCTCGGCAACCAGTTTCGATTTCATATCGCCTCGCAACAGCTTTGCTTCACGAGCAAACTCATTACGCAGGGCTATGTTCCGACCGGCGGCCGTCGGCCGGTTTGCTCAAGTTCGGCGACCGCAACAACAGGGCGAGGGGCACAAGCAATGCGGTTGCAATCGCCGAGTAGCGGAAGACGTCGACATAGGCGAGCAGTGTCGCCTGGCGACCGATAAGCTGCGCCACCCAGCCGACCGCCTGCGCCTTTGCCTGGACGGCAGGCGAGCCTTGGGCGGCAAAATATTCGCCGACCTGGCGCAGCGTCTGCTGGTAAGCCGATGACGACTGCACGGTGTTGGCGACCAAGTTGGACTGATGCATCTGGGCGTTCTGCGCGATGACAGTATTGGTCAGCGACACGCCGATGCTGCCGCCGATGTTACGGGCGACGTTGATGAGGGCGGACGCCTGGTTGGTCTTCGACGGCGGCAAGCCGAGGTAGGCCGCGGTCGAGATCGGAATGAACAGGAAGGGCAGACCAACCATCAGGAAAACGCGAGCGAAAGCAAAGAAGCTGAAGCTGGCGTCCGGCGCCATTGAGGTCAGGTGCCAAAGCGCCACCGCCACCAGCGACATGCCCATCATAATCAGATATTTGGGCTGCACGAAGCCCGACGCCGCGCCGGAGATCGGCATCAGCATCAGCATTGCGATGCCGCCCGGCATCATCGACAGCCCCGACAGCGTCGCGGTGTAGTCGAAGGCCGTCTGCTGCAGTTGCGGCATGATCTGGGTCGTGCTGAACAGCACCGCGCCCACCGCCATCATCACGAGGAAAGAGGTGCCGAACTGGCGCGTAAAGAGGAGCCGCATATCGACGATCGGATCGCGGCGCGCCAGCTCCCAAGGGATGAGGATCAGGAACGAAATGGCCGAGATCACGGCGAAGGTGGTTATGAAGCTCGAGGCGAACCAGTCGTTGCGCTGGCCCTCATCGAGAAACACCTCGAGGCAGCCGAGCGCTAGCGCGACCAGAATAAAGCCGACCCAGTCGACCTTGAGCCCACCCTCGAGTCTCTCCTTTCGCTCGCGCTCGAGCACCTTCGGCTCCGTCACAAGCCACTGGACCAGCGCTAGCGAAAGAATGCCGAAGGGAACGTTGATGAAAAAGATCCAGTGCCAGGAGAAATGGTCGGTGAGCCAGCCGCCGATCGTCGGGCCGACTGTCGGCGCCACGATCACGGCGATGCCATAGAGCGCGAAGGCCTGCGATCGCTTTTCGGGCGGGAAGGTGTCGGCGAGGATCGATTGTTCGCTCGGCGCCATGCCGCCGCCGCCGAGCCCTTGCAAGATCCGGAAGACGATCAGCGTCGGCAAGTTGGGCGCGAGACCGCAGAGTAGCGATGCGCCGGTGAAGGTCGCGACGCAGATCATGTAGTAGCGCTTGCGGCCGATGACGTCGGCCAGCCAGCCGCTGATCGGAATGATGACGGAATTGGCCACCAGATAGGTGGTGATGATCCAGGTGCTTTCGTCCATGCCCGCGGCGAGGCTGCCGGCAATGTTGCGCAACGCGACGTTGGCGATCGAGGTGTCGAGCACCAGCATGAAGGTCGCGATCGAGACGACTACCGCGATGAGCCACGGATTGCGGGCCCCGGCCGCGGAACGGCTTTCACCGCCTTGGGCTGCCGTCGCATCAGTCATCGCACCGTGACCGTCGGCACGACCGACATGCCGGGCCCGAGATAGACGTCTGGTGGCTTGTCAAAGACGATCTTGACTGGCACGCGTTGGACGACCTTGACGAAATTGCCGGTGGCGTTCTCGGCTGGAAGGAGGCTGAAGGCTGTGCCGCTGCCGGCCTGGACGCTGTCGACGCGGCCATGGAAATTCTTGTCCGGATAGGCGTCGATTGCGATATCGACCGGTTGTCCCGGCCGCATCAGGTCGAGCTGCGTTTCCTTGAAGTTCGCTTTCACCCATATGTCTTTGGGCACGAACATCATCAGCACTTGTCCCGGCTGAGCGTAGGTGCCTATTGCGGCGGTGATGTTGGTAGCACGGCCGGCGACCGGGGCGACGATCGTCGTGCGCGTCAGCGCGGTCTTGGCTTGATCCTCGGTCGCTTGCGCCTGCTGCAGCTTCGCTTCCGCGCTCTTGCGCTGCGCCTTAAGCACCTGCAACTCGCTCGTCGTCGCGGTGGCATTGGCGGTGGCGGTGTCGAGACCCGCCTGGTCCTGCCGCAACGTCGAAGCGGCCTGCTCCGCCTGCTGTTGAGTCGTCGTGCCTTCGGCCAGCAGCTCGCGGTTTCGCTGGTCCTCGGCCTTGGCAAATTCCAGCGCTGCCTGGGCTTGCGCAACCTGCTTGTGGGCAGCGTCGATCTTGGCGTTCTGCGCCTCGCTCTGGGCCTGCACATTGTTGATCTCGGCTTGCGCCGCCACGACGCCGGCCTCCGCCTGTTTCAGCGACGCCTGGTAATCGCTGTCGTCGATGCGAAGCAGCACGGCCCCGGCCTCGACGCGCTGATTGTCGGTAACCGCCACGTCTATGATACGGCCGGCGATCTCGGCGCCGACCGTTACCGTCCGCGCATCGATATAG
>JBFLWR010000114.1:0-10950 GCA_040755925.1 Pseudomonadota bacterium | reverse complement strand
GCAGGCGATCGCCGAGCGCATCCATGGGCTCGCCAACCGCCTCGCGTTGGGCCTCAAGGCCGCCGGCGTTTCGGTGCTTGGCACGAGCCGTTTCGACACGGTTACGGCAGAGGTGAAGGGCACAGCTGGCTCGATCGCCGCTGCCGCCGAGTATTCCGGCAGGTTGCTGCGCGTCATCGGCGCCGACCGGGTCAGCATCGCCTTCGACGAAACCTCGACCGAGGCCGACCTCGAAGCGATCGCCGCACTGTTCGGCGCCAAGCCGGGTTCGGTCGAAGCCGGCTCGCTGCCGGGCAAGCCGCGCGGCAAGGAGTTCCTCACCCAGCCGGTCTTCCATGAGAACCGCTCCGAGACCGACATGATGCGCTTCCTGCGCCGGTTGGCCGACAAGGATCTTGCGCTCGACCGCGCCATGATCCCGCTCGGATCCTGCACCATGAAGCTCAACGCCGCTGCCGAAATGATGCCGGTGAGCTGGCCAAGCGTGGCAAACCTGCACCCCTTCGCGCCCGCCAGCCACTCGGCCGGCTACCGCGCCATGCTCGGCGACCTGGAAGTCTGGCTGTCCGAGATCACCGGCTTCGACGCTGTCAGTCTGCAGCCCAATGCCGGCAGCCAGGGCGAATATGCCGGCCTGCTCGCCATCCGCGCCTACCATCGCGCGCGTGGCGAAGGCCATCGCACCGTTTGCCTGATCCCCTCCTCCGCGCACGGCACCAACCCGGCGAGCGCGGCGATGGCCGGCATGAACGTCGTCGTCGTGCGCTGCCTGGATGACGGCAACATCGACATGGACGACCTGAGGGCCAAGGCCAACGAGCATTCCAAGAACCTCGCCGCGCTGATGTTCACCTACCCCTCGACGCATGGCGTCTATGAGGAAGGCGCGCGCCACCTGTGCGCGCTGATCCACGAGCATGGCGGTCAGGTCTATTTCGACGGCGCCAACCTCAACGCGCTGGTCGGCCTCGCCCGCCCCGGCGACATCGGCGCCGACGTCTGCCACATGAACCTGCACAAGACGTTCTGCATCCCGCATGGCGGCGGCGGTCCGGGCGTCGGCCCTATCGGCGTCAGGGCGCATCTGAAGCCTTACCTGCCGGGACATGTCAGTGAAGGCTCGGCGCATGCCGTGGCAGCGGCTCCCTTCGGAAGCGCGTCCATCCTGCCGATCACCTGGATGTATATCCGCATGATGGGTGGCACGGGGCTGAAGCAGGCAACGGAAACCGCGATCGTTTCCGCCAACTACGTGGCGACGCGGCTCGCACCACACTTCCCGCTGCTCTACAAGGGCAGGAGCGATCGCATCGCCCACGAGTGCATTCTCGATACGCGCGTGCTCAAGGAGAGCGCCGGCATCAGCGTCGACGACATAGCCAAGCGTCTCATCGACTATGGCTTCCACGCGCCAACCATGTCGTTCCCGGTTGCCGGCACGCTGATGGTCGAGCCAACCGAGTCCGAGCCCAAGCATGAGCTCGACCGGTTCTGCGACGCGATGATCGCGATTGCCGGCGAGGCGGCGAAAGTGGCGAGAGGCGAGTGGCCGCTCAGCGACAATCCGCTGGTCAACGCCCCGCATACCGCGGCGGAGGCGCTGGCAAGCAGCTGGACGCATCCCTACTCGCGGCTCGAGGCGGCCTACCCGGCTGGCGACGTCGACGTGGCGGCGAAGTACTGGCCGCCGGTATCGCGCATCGACAACGTGGCCGGCGATCGCAACCTCGTCTGTTCCTGCCCGCCGCTGTCGGAGTATCTCGGCGCCGCCGAGTAGGATCGGTCCAAGCAAAACAAGGGCAAGGCCGTCCGGCCTTGCTCTACGAGGGATCGGCTCGGTCGAGCAAAGCCAGGTTGGCGTTGACCACCGTCTGGTCGGCCATGCCCGCCTTGGCCTCGAGCAGCAGCGCCCTTGCCTTCTTCTTGTTGCCGCGCAGCAGCTGCGAATAGCCCATGTTGTTGACGATCTGCGGCTTGCGTCCGGCGACCTTTAGCAGTTGGGCATAGGCGCGGTCGGCGAAGTCGAAGCGGCCGAGCTCGTCATAGGACGCGGCAAGGCCCATCCAGGCCTCGGCGTCGTCGGACTTGAGCTCCACCGCCTTGCGGAAATGCTGTTCGGCAAGGCCATAATTCGCCTCGCGGAACTGAGCCTTGCCCTCCGCCAGGTCGCCGGAGCTGACGTCCCTTGCCACCGGTCGGATCGCGGTGGTCTTGGTGGTGTCGACGTTGTTGTTCGTCGTGCAACCGGTGATCATCAAGACGGCCGCCAACGCCGCCGCTGCCGTGGGAAGTCCGTGACGCATGCCCCTGCCCCATCGCCCGATTTGCCGGGTCGTTGTTCAGGAAAGACCATACAGGACAGCCATTAAGCTTCAGTGCTGAATTGCGCTTAAAATCTGGTTGCGCGCAAAGGATGCTTTAACCAGTCCGCAGCTCGGCGGAGCGCGGAAAATTGCCGCTTGCCGGCCGGCTTCACCATACTTCAGTGATGGCCCGTCAGCTTTACGATAATCGGGATGATGGCGATCATCAGCACCACCGGCAGGATGCAGACCGTCACCGGCACTGACATCTTGGCCGGCAGGGCGTGCGCCTTCTCCTCGGCGAGCGACATGCGCTTGTGGCGCATCTCGTCGGAAAAGACGCGCAACGCGCCCGACAGGCTGGTGCCGAGTTCCTTGGACTGCTGCAGCAGCGTGGCGAAGGAACGCACCTCATCCAGGCTCAGGCGATCGGCAAGCGCCTTGAGCGCGTCGTCGAGGCTGCGGCCGGCTCTCAGTTCCAGCGACACCAGCGTCAGGTTCTGGCTGAGCGAAGGGTAAGTCCTGGCAAGCTCCTTCGAGACGCGCTCGATGCCGGCCTCCATGCTCATGCCAGCGTCGGAGCAGACGATCATGAGGTCCATGAAGTCGGGAAAGCCGTTGCGGTATTCGCGCATCTTTTCCCGCACCTTCTGCGTCAGCACCAGACCGGGCAGGAAGTAGCCGGCGGCGCCGGACAGGATGATGAAGGTCCACCGGCTGGTCATCGTCGACTCGGCGCTGGCCATCCAGTGGTTGACCAGGGCCGCGGCAAGCGCCCCGCCGACCAGCGTGGCAAACCGGATCAGGAAGAACATGCCGACAGCCCGCGGCTCCATATAGCCGGCCTGGATCAGCTTCATGCGCAGCCGCGCGACATTTTCCGGGTCGCTCTTGGCGTAGAATTCCTGCGCCCTTTTGACCGCCTTTTCGCGCACGACGCTGGTGTTCTTCTTGGGCGCCGGCTCGGCCTGCTCGACCGGCCGTGCACCGTCGACCTTCAGCCGGCGCTTGACGTCGTTGCGATCGCCCTTGGCGACAACCATCGGCCATGCCACCGCGCCACCGCCGAGCAGCAGCAGCAACACAGCCACAGGCATCGGCGATGTCGGCGCAAGCGAGGCGAGGAAGCGGACGACGTCTTCCATCTCAGAACCTGAAATTCGACATCTTGAACATGATGGCGTTGCCGAGCAGCAGCCAGATGATGGAACCGCCCAGCATGTACCAGGTCTTCGCTTCGCCCCAGACATCCCGGTAGAACTGCGGCATCAGCGCCATGATCGCGACGAACAGAAGCACCGGCACCGCGGTCAGGATGTAGGCCGACATGCGGCCCTCGGTCGAGATGGCGCGCACCTTGCGGCGCAGCTTGCCGCGCTCGCGGATCGTCGTCGCCAACCCGTCCAGGATTTCCCGCAGGTTGCCGCCGGAACTGCTCTGGATCGACACGGCGGTGACGAACAGCGGCAGGTCTTCGTGACCGACCCGGTCGAACAGATTGTTCAGCGCCGAAACCAGATCGGAGCCGTAAGTCACCTCATCGGCGACGACGCCGAACTCGGTGCCGATCGGATCTGCCATTTCGCGCGCCACCATCGAGATCGCCACCGGCACCGGGTGGCCGGCTTTCAGGCCGCGTGTGATCAGTTCGAGCGCTTCCGGCAATTGCAGGCCGAACCGCTTGTGCCGCCGCTTGCGCAGGAAACGCATCGCCATCACCGGCAACACGGGCAACAGCACTGTGAACAGGATCAGGCCGGCCAGAAGCGAGAAGCCATACCAGACGGCGACCAGCGCCAGCCCGAGAGCCACTCCCGACGTGATCAGGAGGAATCTGGGCAGCGGCATGGTCATGCCGGACTGCGTGCGCAGGGCACGAAGGCCGTCAAACGAAAACCGGGACCAGCCGCCGTCGACGCCGCGCTCCTTGCGCAACTGGATCAGCACCTGTTCCTGGCTGATCTTGCTCTCCTGCAGCTTCATGCGGCGGTTGATCGCCGTTCGCTTGTCGCTGCGCCCGGCATAAAGCAGGTAGCATCCTTCGGCGATCATGATGCCGGTGAGCGCCGCCGCGGCATAGACGGCATAGATAGGGCTGAATCCCTCGAACACCGGCTACTCCTGTGGGCGTCCGGGTTCGAAATACTTTCCCGGAAACTCGATGCCCATGTTGCGCAGGTCCTCGAGGAAGCGCGGACGTATGCCCGTCGCCTCGAAATGGCCGACGATCTTGCCATCCGCTTCCATGCCGGTGCGCACGAAACGAAATATCTCCTGCATCTGGATGACGTCGCCTTCCATGCCCGTCACCTCGGCGACGCTGGTCACCTTGCGCTTGCCGTCCGACAGGCGCGTCAGTTGCACGATGAGGTCGAGCGCGCTGGCGATCTGGCTGCGGATCGACTGCACGGTCATCGGCATTCCGGTCATGCCGAGCATCTGTTCGAGGCGCGAGATCGCATCACGCGGCGTGTTGGCGTGGATGGTCGCCATCGAGCCTTCGTGACCTGTGTTCATCGCCTGCAGCATGTCGAAGGCCTCCTCGCCGCGGCACTCACCGAGGATGACGCGATCGGGCCGCATGCGCAGCGCATTCTTGACCAGGTCACGCTGCTTGAGCTCGCCATGGCCTTCGATGTTGGCCGGGCGCGTTTCCATGCGCGCCACATGCGGCTGCTGCAGCTGCAGTTCGGCGGCATCCTCGATGGTGATCAGCCGCTCATCCTCCGGGATGAAGGCCGACAGCGCATTGAGCATCGTCGTCTTGCCGGTGCCGGTGCCGCCGGAGATGATCGTGGTCTTGCGCGCATGCACCGCCGCCGCCAGCACCTCGGCCATGTTCTGGGTGATCGCACCGAACTCGACCAGCTTGTGCAGGCCGAGCTTGTTCTTGGAAAACTTGCGGATCGACACCAAGGGCCCATCGACCCCGACCGGCCGGATGGCGGCGTTGAAGCGCGAGCCGTCCAGCATGCGCGCATCGACCATCGGCTGCGATTCATCGACGCGCCGGCCGACGGCGGCGACGATTTTGTTTATGATTCGAAGCAGATGCGCCTCATCCTTGAACGGGATGTGCACCTGCTGCAGCTTGCCGCGCTTTTCCACGAAGCAGTTCTGGTGGCCGTTGATCAGGATATCGTTGATCTCGGGATCCTTGAGCAACGGCTCCAGCGGACCGAGCCCGACCATCTCGTCGACGATGTCGTCGACCAGGGCGTCGAGCTCCGCGATGTTGATCGCCATCCGCTCCTGCCGCGTCTTTTCCGAGACGAAGTCATGCACCTGGCGGCGCATCTCGTCCCTGGGCAATCGCTCGAGCGCGACAAGGTTGATCTCTTCGAGCAGCATCCGATGGATACGCACCCTGGCGTCCAGCACCTTGTTGGCGCTTTTTGCCGGCGCCGTTTCCAACTTCGGCGCGGCCGGCTTGCGCGTGGTGGGAATGACCACGGCGTGGTGCGCCACCGGCGCCGGCTCGGGCGGCCGCTGCGGGCGGACGTCGCGGTTCTGCAGATTGGTGAAGCGGCTGTTCATCCTGCCTTCCTCTTCAGCAGGCCCTTGCCGAAGCCGAACAGCGACTTCGACTTGGCGCTCGTCGCGACCGCCTCCTCCGGCAGGATGATCTTCTTCAGGTCGTTGACGACATTGGCATTGGGCTCGATGTCGTGCAGCGGCACGCCGCGGTCGACGGCTTCACGCACCAGCCGGTAGTTGTTGGAAATGCCGCCGACGAAATGCTCGCCGAGGATATCCTGGACGTCGGCCTGCTTGATGCCGTTGTCGAACATCTTCTGCTCGAAACGATTGACGATGACGTTGGGCTTCACCTCCTTGCCGGCGGTCTCGTAGATCGCCTGGATGAGGCGTTGCGTGTGGCGCAGGCAAGGCACCGTCATCTCGGCGACGATGTAGAGCTTGTTGGAGCCGAGCAGCACCGTCTCCGTCCATGGGAACCAGGTGCGCGGCATATCGATGACGACATTGTCGAAATAGGCCGAGACCAGGTCAAGCATGCGCACGACGACATCGGTCTTGAACGAGCGCATCTCGGACGGGCGCGTCGGCGCGGCCAGCACGCAGAGCCCGCTTGCATGCTTGGAAAGCATCACGTCGAGCAGTTGCCGGTCGAGGCGTTCCGGCTGGTTCTCGATTTCGGTGATGTCGAAGCGCGGTTCGAGGTCGAGATATTCGGCGCAGGCGCCCTGCTGGAAATTGAGGTCGACCACGCAGGTCGAGGCGCCGCGCGTCACCGAATGATGCAGTTGGAACGCCGTCTGCAGCGCAAGCGTCGTGGTGCCGACGCCACCGGCGGCCGGCATGAAGGTGTAGATCTGCGACTCGGTGTTCTCCTCCCGCCCTGGCCCCTGCAGGGCGCGGATGACGGAGCGCACCAGGTCGGCGGTGGTGATCGGCTTGACCAGGAAGTCCGCGACCTTGAGCTGCACCAGGATGCGCACCGCCGCCGCGTTGAACTCCTGGGTGACGACCACCACCGGAACGCGGCCTTCCAGCCGGCGCATGACGCGTTGCAGCGATTCGATTTCTTCCAGCTTGGCGGCGTCCATGTCGACGATGACGGCGCCGAAATCGGTCTCCAGCACCTCACCGCGAAGCTCGTTGACGCTCTTCTCGACCGCCGAGAGCTCAATAACTTCGGAGGTCGCGAACGCCGTTCGCGTATCCTGCAGAAACACCCTGTCTGTCGAAACGAGCAGGATCTTCTTGGTCTTCATACCGGATGCCATGGTCGTCAGCCCATCAACTCGATCGCTATCAGTCCGTTGTCGTCGATGACGACGAGGCCGACGTCTGGGTGCCTTTCGCGGCCTGGTCCGCAGCGCTGGCCAAGGAACTCGGACGTTGAGCCGGCACCAGAAGCCGGGTGTTCTGGACGCCATATTGCCAGGGATCGACCATCTGCATGACCGTGTTGGACGCCTGCGCGTTGCCAGCGGCCGGCGTCACGCCTTCGGTGCGCACATAATCGTCGCTGGTGCAGCCGCCGGCCAAGCCGGCGAGGAGCAGAGCTAGGCAAAGAGCTGGACGCATGGCTTCAGTCCTTCGGCAGGTCGAGGAAGTGGCCCGACGTGGCGGTGGCCACCGGCCGAACGGCGCTGCCGTCGGCCAACGCCACCGG
The DNA here is from genome assembly GCA_040755925.1 of Pseudomonadota bacterium. Lineage (GTDB taxonomy): Bacteria > Pseudomonadota > Alphaproteobacteria > Rhizobiales > Rhizobiaceae > Mesorhizobium. The sequence continues at coordinate 3,507 of JBFLWR010000114.1, read as the reverse complement.
ACGCTTGGCCGCCGAGGCACTCGTCTCCTCGCTGTTGTTCAGGAAATAGTCGACATTGCTTGCCGGCCGCGTGCCGTCGGTCGGCTCCACCATCTTCTTCGAGGGATCGACCGGCTTGACCAGGTAAGGCGTGACGATGATCACAAGATCGGTCTCGCGCCGTTGATAGGATTTGGAGGAGAACAACGGTCCCAGCACCGGCAGCTTGCCCAGCCCCGGCAGGCGCGACGTCGTGATGTCGTTCTGCGATTGCAAAAGACCGGCTATCATGAAGCTCTGGCCGCTTTTCAAGTCGACGGAAGTCTTGGCCCGGCGCACGATGAAAGCCGGAATGGAGATGCCGTTGCTCACTTCGATGGAGGCTGAGGGATCGATCGAGGAGACCTCGGGCGCAATGTCCAGGCTCACCAATCCATCCTTGAGAACGGTCGGCGTGAAATCCAGGCCGACGCCGTATTTCTTGTAGCTGACGCTGATCTTGCCGTTGTCTTCCGAAACCGGGATCGGGAATTCGCCGCCGGCGAGGAAGCTTGCCGTCTGTCCCGAGCGGGCTATCAGGTTTGGTTCAGCGAGGCGCCGGGCCAGACCGCGCTGCTCCAGCGCGCTGATCGCGACATCGATGGAAAGTCCGTTGGAGAGCAACTGTCCGATAATCTGGCCGTTGCCGGCCTGCGACATGGTGCCGGGATCGATGACGACGCTACGCCCGCCTATCCCATAGCCGAAGTTGGCGCTGTATTGGACACCGAGATTTTGCCCCGCCTGGCGGTTGATCTCGACAAAGCGGACATTTAGCTGGACCTGCTGCGAGGACGAGATATTGACCGAGTTGATCACTTCCTCCTTGCCGGAAAAGCGCGAGGCTATCTTGTTCGCCTTGTCGGCAGCGACCGCGTCATCGGCTTCGCCCGACAGAACCACGCGGCCATTGGCGGAGCCCACCTTGATCCGGGCATCGGGCACGCTGGCGCGGATCGTGCTCGCCAGCTGGTCGGTGTCCAAAGTCACCTCGATGTCGATGGTGCCGACAAGCTGCTTGTTCTGGTCGAACAGCGCGATCCCGGTGGTGCCGAGATTGTTGCCGAGCACATAGAAGGATTTGTCGGTCAGCGGATTGACGTTGGCGATCTCCGGATCGCCGATCACGATCTGGTAGAAGGCCGCGCTCGTCATGATCGTCTTCGGCTTGCCCTTGGCAACCTTGATCGAGGCGTTCCTGTTGGCGGAGACATGGACGACGTCATTGTCCGCTTTTGCCGGCGCGCCGAAGCCAAGCACCGCCAGCGGAACGGCCAGCGCGATCGCGCGCAGCGTCCTGGTCATCCGAACTGCATCAAGCCCAAACATTGTCCCGTCCCCGCCGGTCCCCACCGGCTACTGCTGCGGTTCCCGCGAGGGAACCTTGTATTCCTCGACCTGCGTGCCGCGCGTCACGATGACCGTCTTGAACTTCGGCTCTCCGGAGTCGTTCGCCACCGCGTTGACCAGCGAAGCGGCGCTTGCCTGCGCCCTTGCGGCGACCGAGCCGCCGAAGGACGAAATCGTGGTAAGCCCGCCATTGGCGGCACTGGCGTCTGCGGCCGAGCGCAGCGACAGCGACAGCGTTCCGACGGTACGGGCGAGCGCCACTTTCTGCGCGCCCTCGTTCGTGACCTCGATGGTCACGGAATTGGCCACCTGCGGCGCGGTCTTGCGCTCGTCGGCGCCCTGTCCGACCGAAAGCACCTTGGCGTCGGACACGACGATTTCGGACGTGACGGTAGAGCCGGACGCGCCTTGCGCATTCTTTGCCACTTCCTGGATGTCGCCGGCATCGCGCGTCAGCACGACGTCCACGCGATCCCCAGGCGTGACGAAACCGCCAACGCCGGCGATCTCGTCGGTGCGGATGGTGACGGCGCGCATGCCGGGCGACAGGATGTTGGAAAGCGTGGCGCGGCCATTTGGCCCCGACAGCTTGGCGAGCAGCACGGGTTCATTGACTTCGATCGGCGACAGCACCACCCGACTGCCGTCGGCAAGCAGCTTGTCGATGGTCGGGAAGGCGCCCTGCGGCAGCGAATCCTGCGGCCATGGGATTTCGGCGAGCTGGGCCGGTCCGAGCTCCATGCCGTAACGCAAAGGCGCACGTGCCACCACGATGGTCTTGAATTCGACCTTCGGTTCCTGAGGCGCCGAAATCGATGCCATCTTTTGCTCGGAATCGGCCCTAGCCTGGCTCTTGACCCAGAAGTCCGCAGCAAAGATCGAGATCGCGCCGACGACGGCGGCGATACCGATCATGGTTATGGCCCTGCCCCTCACACCGAAACCCCTGACGCCCTTAGTCTTTTGTCTGTTGGCTCACGCTAGGCGTCATCGTTAAAGAAAGAGGTATCCAAAGCTTCCCGGGCCGCCCTATTTCGGACGGGTTGGTTATCGAATGGTTTTAGAATAAGAGACAGTTTGAACCCTGAACGGAACAGGAACTCGTTCGCCCGCCAAAAGCGTGGCAGTATCGAAACGTGATTCGCACCCGGACATCATGACCAGCATGGACGACAACAACGATCTTTTCGGCAATCTGCAGAAGCAGGCCCAGCCGGCGCGCACGCCGGCTCGCCCGGCCGATCCGCTGGTGCAGGCCGCAAAGCGCTCGACCCCTGCCCGTGACGGCAGTGAGGGCTATAGCGCCGCCGACATCGAGGTGCTGGAAGGGCTGGAGCCGGTGCGCCGGCGTCCCGGCATGTATATCGGCGGCACCGACGACAAGGCGATGCACCATCTGTTTGCCGAGGTCATCGACAACTCGATGGACGAAGCGGTCGCCGGCCACGCCACGTTCATCGACGTCGAGCTTTCGGCCGACGGCTTCCTGACCGTTACCGACAATGGCCGCGGCATTCCCGTCGATCCGCATCCAAAGTTCAAGAAACCGGCGCTCGAAGTCATCATGACGACGCTGCATTCGGGCGGCAAATTCGACTCCAAGGTCTACGAGACCTCGGGCGGCCTGCACGGCGTCGGCGTCTCGGTCGTCAACGCGCTGTCCGATCATCTCGAGGTCGAGGTCGCCCGCGGCCGCCAGCTATACCGTCAACGGTTCTCGCGTGGCATCCCGGTCAGCGGTCTCGAGCATCTCGGCGAGGTCCACAATCGCCGCGGCACCAAGACCCGCTTCCACCCCGACGAGCAGATTTTCGGCAAGGGCGCCGCGTTCGAACCGGCGCGCCTTTACCGCATGGCGCGCTCGAAGGCTTATCTCTTCGGTGGCGTCCAGATTCGCTGGACCTGCGATCCATCACTGATCAAGGAAAAGGACCAGACGCCGGCCAAGGCCGAATTCCACTTCCCCGGCGGCCTGAAGGACTATCTCAAGGCGAGCCTCGGCGACGAATTCCAGGTCACGCGCGAGGTCTTCGCCGGCAAGAGCGACAAGCAGGGCGGCCACGGTTCGCTCGAATGGGCTGTGACCTGGTTCGGTGGCGACGGCTTCCTCAACTCCTATTGCAACACCATCCCGACCGG
>JBFLWR010000113.1:0-2602 GCA_040755925.1 Pseudomonadota bacterium | reverse complement strand
GCAAGGTCTGATGTAGGTTAAGCAAAATCGAGGGTTGTATTCGTCTTGGGGGATGGGGGAGGTCGAACTTCTTATAACTTACAAGGCCGGCGCGGTAATGCTGATGACGTTGCCCAAGCCGCGCCGGCCCGTGCGGCCTCCAGAAGGTTCGCCGCGCCACGAATGCTAAAGGCGGTCATCATGCCGGCAAACCGACCGCCGGTTGAAATCGGTGAAAAGGGTTGGGCAAGGCGGCTTGCCGACAGATTGCTCTCGAAAATTTTACCGGCTTCGGGGACGGAGCGCGTTTGCGGTTGGACTTAGGTCGTACCCGGATTGAGACCTAGGTCTGCATTCGCTGCCGCTGTTGGCCAATTTGATCGGACCGTCGCCCGTGGTCCCCGAATCGGTGGCGAACCGGTCATGCTCGGACGCGCGCTCCAGGCCAGCGGATGCAACCAGCGCTCGCGTCTGCCGGGCTGAAATCCAGGCATCGACGATTCCGGTCCTGCCGCGCGCAAAGCCGACATCCGTTCTCAGTTCGGGAAGTCGAAGGCCGGCTCGTCGCAGCGGTAGACGCTGCATGGTCCATCCCGTGCCGGAACGGAGGCCGGCATCGGCACTTCCGGCGAGTCGCACTCGTTGCCGTACTGGCGCACGTAGCGGTCATATGTGTCGGGCCCGGTGGTGAGCACGACGGCATGACGGCTCTGGATCAGCGCCTGCGTCTCGCTGCAGGTCATGGCGCGCGTGTCGGGCCGGGCCTGCGCGGCGGCGCAAAATACGATGCTGGCGACCAGGGTGATCGAAAGGCTCTTCATGGCGCTACCGAACTTTCGCTTATGGTCCGGTGACGAATATGGCCCGGCGCTAGAAGACGGCAAGATATCTCAGCAGCGAGATGATGCCGATGATGATGACGACGACCTGCGCGATCTGCCTCGTACGCCCGTCAAGCGGTAGTCGCTGCACAAGATAGAGCACCAGGACGATCACCAGGAAGGTGATCAGTATGCCTATCAGGATCGATGAGCCCATATGCCTGCCTCCACACGCCGCCCCAATTGGGCTGCTTCCAACGCGGCCGAAGCGCAAATGGTTCCGGCGGCGTCGGCGCTCATCATTTCGGAACGCGGGACGGTCAAGCGCGTTGATTAGCACCGTCGAATGCAATGAGGTGGACCATGAAGGAAGTCGCCAGCACCGCCACGATCATCGCCTCGATCGCCATCGCCGTCGCGCTTATGCTGATGGCTCCAAAGGGGTTGGAGGCAAATCCCCGGCCGATCGTCTCGTCAAGCACTGCCGATCCTCAGTGATGCAATAATAGTTAAATATCAAGCGGAACTAGACTGCCGCTTTTGAGTTCATGGTCTCGTAGATAAGCGCCGATCGCGAAATCGAAGAGGAGAAGATCATGGGTCTCGGCACGATCATAATCATTATTCTTATTATTGCGCTGCTCGGCGGCTTCAGTGGGTTGGGCGGGGGGCCGTTTTACGGTACCGGTTATTATGGCGGCGGCGGCCTGGGGCTTATTCTGCTTATCGTGATCATCCTGGTGCTGCTTGGCCGCATCTGATGCCCTTCGGGCTCACGAGCTTGCCAACACATCCCTGAGCTTGGCCGCCAGCTGGTCCAGCGTGAACGGTTTGGCGATAAAGTGGACGTCGTGATCGAGCACTCCGTTATGCACAACCGCATTGCGGGTGAAGCCGGTCATGAACACCACTTTGAGGAAGCTCTTTCGCCTTGCTTCCTCCGCCAGCTGGCGTCCGTTCATCCGCGGCATGACGATGTCGGTCAGCATCAGGGCGATCGCCGGATTCTCGCCTAGCTTGCGTAGCGCTTCCTCGCCGCTGACGGCCTCGACCACGGTGTAGCCGAGTTCCAGCAGCAGCGCCGAGGTGGAAGCGCGTACGCGCGCATCGTCCTCGACGAGCAGGACGGTTCCGGTTGCCGGCACGTCAGCCTTGCCGCTCGCCCTGGTGACTGGTGCTGGCTCGTCCGGTCCCGTGAAACGGGGAAGATAGATCTTGATCGTCGTGCCTTCGCCGGGCTCCGAATAGATCTTCACGTGACCGCCCGATTGCTTGACGAAACCGAACACCTGGCTCAACCCCAGGCCGGTTCCCTTGCTCACCGGCTTGGTCGTGAAGAATGGCTCGAAGGCCCGCGCCATCACCTCCGGCGACATGCCGGCGCCGGAATCTGTTACCGCGATCATCACATATTGGCCGGCCTTCACCTCCGGATGCGACGTTGCATAGGCCTCGTCCAGATAGGAATTGGCCGTCTCGATGGTCAGCCTGCCGTTCTCGTCCATGGCGTCGCGCGCGTTGACCGCCAGATTGATGATGGCGTTCTCGACCTGGCTCGGATCGGCATGCGTCTTCCAAAGCCCGCCGGCCAGCACGGTCTCGATTTCGATCGCCTGGCCGAGCGTGCGGCGCAGGAGATCGGACATGCCGGTGACCAGCCGGTTGGCGTCGACGACCTGCGGCGCCAGGGGCTGTTGCCTCGAAAAGGCCAGCAGCCTCGCCGTGAGGTTGGCCGCGCGGGCGGCCGCGTCCGCCGCCGCCTCGACGAAACTCCCGATATCGTGCTCGCCGCGGGCAAGCTT
>JBFLWR010000112.1:0-13564 GCA_040755925.1 Pseudomonadota bacterium | reverse complement strand
TCGCATTGGATGGCGTGCCGCTTGATCAGATCGAACACCAGATCGGCGCTGCCGCCTGCAAACTCGATCAGGCGCTCGCCACGCTCCGGTCCGAGATGCGCGATGATGGCGGTGGGGTCCATCTTGGCGAAATTAGGCACGACGAAGCCGGCATTGCGGCCCGTGGCGCCCCAGGCGATGATTTCGGCCTCGAGCACCGCGGCGGAAATGCCTTTCTCTGCAGCGTGGAGCGCGCTCGAGAGACCGGTAAAGCCGCCACCGACGACGGCGAGGTCGACGTCGAGCCGGCCTTCTAGAGCCGGTCGTTCGCGCTGGTCGCGAGCGGTCGCATGCCACAGGGACAGGCCGGTTGGCTCAGTCCGGCTCATGGACCGCTGCTCTGCGGCGCGGCGGGGCTCGCAGCCTTTGCCGCGCGGACGCGGCGCGGCCTGTCGCCGAACAAGCCGCTCGGCCTGACCAGCAGGATGACGCACAGCATCACGCCGATGGCGACGATCTGCAGGGCGGCCGCGCGCGCCTGCTGCTCCGGCGAGAACAGCACGCTGGTCAGCGCGCCGGAGCCCGCCCATATCGCCCATACCAGCACGCTGCCGGCGACGGCGCCAAGGTTGCTGCCCGACCCGCCGACGATCAGCATGACCCAGACCTGAAAGGTCAGGATCGGCAGGTAGTTATCCGGCGCGATGAAGCCGATGAAGTGCGCCTGCAGCGCGCCGGCCAGCGCCATGATGGCGCCGCCCACCGCGAAGGCCTGAACGCGGTAGAAGCGCGCGCTCTTGCCGAGCGAGATCGCCGCGCGCTCGTCCTCGCGCAAGGCCTTCAGGACACGGCCCCACGGGCTGCGCGCCAGATGCTCCAATGCCAGGTACACCGCGAGCGTCACCGCCAGGACGATAGCGAGGTTCGACAGGTTGAAGAGCAGCGGCGTTTCGGCGAGGCCGCCGAAAGGGCGTGGAATGAAGCCGATTCCGAATGGGCCGCCGGTGAGTTTCTGGGCATTGAGCGCCACGAGCTGCACCACCACCGCCACGCCGAAGGTGGTGATGGCGAGATAATCCGATCTCAGCCTCAGCGTCGCGATGCCGGTCAGCGCCGCGGCGAGGCCGCCGACGACCATCGCGCCCAACCAGCCGAGAAGGATCGGCAGGTCGAAGCCGCCGAGCCGCGCCGGATCTGCCGGCGTGGTGAGCAATGCCGACGTATAGGCGCCGATCGCGACGAAACCGGCGAGGCCGACATTGAACAGGCCGGTCAGTCCCCATTGCAGGTTCAGGCCCAGCGCGATCAGCGAGAAGATCAAGGCCGTGGTCAGGAAGAAGGCGCCGTAGCCGATGAGATCCATCATCTTTCACGAACTCCGAAGAGGCCGATGGGCCGCACGAACAGCACTGCCATCAGGATAATGAAGGAGACGGCGGCGCGCCATTCGGCGCCGACCAGCTGCACCGCGCCGGCTTCGGCCAACCCGATGATCAGCCCGCCGAGCACGGCGCCCGGCACGCTGCCAATGCCGCCGAGGATGGCGGCGGCGAACATCGGCAAGAGCATGTCGAAGCCCATGAACGGGCGGATCTGGACAAGGATGCCGATCATGACGCCGGCCACGCAGGCCAGCGCCCCGCCGACGATCCATGTGACGCGCACGACCTTGGCGACGTCGATGCCGACGACGCGGGCGAGTGCCGCGTTCTGGCTGAGCGCCTGCATGGCGCGCCCCGTCTGGGTGCGCGTCATCATGAGATGGACACCGGTCACCAGGACGGCGGTGAGCAGGAGCAGCGCGATCTGGTCCGGCGTTATGCGGATGCCGAAGCCGACCGGCATGGCGATCTGGATCGCCCGGCTGAAATAGGTCGGCCGCGACGTGAAGGTGAATTCGAGCAGGCTTCTCAACGCCATCGAGGCGCCGAAGCTCGCCATGACGACGATGATCGCCTGGCCCTGCTTGCGCAGCCGCGAAAACAACACCTTGTCGAGCAGCAGCGCCAGCAAGGCGGTGAAGGCCATGCCGGCGACGAGCGCGACGATCAGTGGCCAGCCGAAGGACAGCGGGCCGATCGGCGCCACCTTGCCGAACATCGCGCCGATGGCGCCGACGACGGCAAGCGTCGCGTAGGTGCCCCAGGCCATGAAGTCGCCATGCGCGAAATTAGAGAAGCGCAGGATCGAATAGGTCAGCGTCACGCCGATGGCGCCGAGGCCGATCATCGAACCCGTCAGCAGTCCGTCTACGATGAATTGCAGGTTCATACGGCGCTCTCCTTGCCGGAGGGTTCGGCCTTGCCGGCGCCCTTGGGACGCTGGCCGAGATAGAGCTCGGCTACGACTGGGTCGTTCCAGAGTTCGGCGGCGACGCCCTCGTGCCGGTCCTTGCCTTCGACCAGCACATAGGCGCGGTCGCCTATGGCCAACGCCGCCTTGGCGTTTTGCTCGACGAGCAGGATGGTGACGCCGGACTTGCGGATGGCGGAGAGCATCTCGAACACCATGGCGACGAATTTCGGCGACAGGCCCGCCGACGGCTCGTCGAGCACCAGCACCTTCGGACGCACGATCAGTGCCCGCGCCACCGCAAGCATCTGCCGCTGGCCGCCTGAGAGATTGCCGGCCGCCGTCTTTCGCTGCCGCTCGAGATCGGGGAAGGCTGCGTACATCTCCGCGATGCGAGCCGGGATCTCGCGCGGTTTCAGGATGCCGCAGGCGACCTTCAGATTGTCCTCCACCGACATCAGCGGAAAGACGTTCTCTGTCTGCGGCACGAAGGCGAGTCCGAGGCGGACCATCATATGGGCGGGAGCCGAAGTGATGTCCTTGCCGTCGAGAAGCACTGTGCCGCCACTGATCGGGACGAGGCCTGCAACGGCCTTGATCAGGCTCGACTTGCCGGCGCCGTTCGGGCCGAGCACGACGACGATCTCACCCTTGTTGACGGTGATGGAGGCGCCGCGCACGATCGGCACTCCGGGCTCATAGCCGGCTTCGAGGTTGCGCACGGCAAGCACGGCTTCGCTCATGCCGCGCCCCCGAGATAGGCCTCGATGACGCGCGGATCGCGCGCCACCTCGTCGGCCGTGCCTTCGCACAGCAGCTCGCCGCTCGCCATGACGAGCACGCGGTGGCAGAGCCGCGTCACCATGTCGATGTTGTGCTCGATCAGGAGGAAGGTGATGCCGCTCCTGTTGATGTCGCGGATGCGGTCGATGATGACTTCGAGCAGCGTGGCGTTGACGCCGGCTGCCGGCTCGTCGAGCAGGATGATGGCCGGGTCGGCCATCATGACGCGGGCGAGTTCGAGCAGCTTGCGCTGGCCGCCGGACAGCACGCGCGCCGGTTCATGCGCCAGCCTTGCAAGCGAGACGAGTTCCAGAAGCTCGGCGGCTTTCCTGGCGGCCGCCTTCTCCTCGGCGGCGACCCGCCAAGGCATCAGAAAATTGGCAAGCAGCCGCTCGCCGGTCTGTCCCTGCGCGGCGAGCATGACGTTTTCGATCAGCGTCAGGTTGGGCAAGGGCCGAGGAATCTGGAATGTGCGGCCAAGGCCACGGCCGATGCGGCGGTGGGCTGCCTCGCCCGAAACGGGCACGCCTCCAAGATAGATGTCGCCGCTCGTCGGCAGCACGCTGCCGGCAAGCAGGTCGAACATCGTCGTCTTGCCGGCCCCGTTGGGGCCGATCAGCCCGAGGATCTCGCCGGGGCGAACGTCGAACGAGACATCGTTCACGGCAACCAGGCCGCCGAAGCGCTTGACGACGTTCTTTGCCGCCAGCACCGGCGCCGGGGTCTCGGCCCCATGCCGTCTTACCGTCTCTCCCATCAATCCCTCGGGGTCGGAAGCGTTCTTGGCGCTTCCTGACTTTTGATATGTGATCACACTTGCTTTGATCACGCTAATCGGCTTTAATTTTCTCCGCAAGCCGAAAACACGCAAAGGCTCCTCAGAAGGGCCACGGCAAAAAGGCCAGAGTCGGGAACGCCATGCACAAGGCAGCCGTGGAGCGGAACAACGAGGTTCTCGCCGCGCAACTCGCGCCGGTTGGGCGCGAGACCGTGCAGGATCGCGTCTATTCCGAACTGCGTCGCGCCCTGATCGGCGGCCTCTTCGAGCCGAGCCAGGTTCTGACTATACGCGGCCTTGCCGACGCGCTGGTCACCTCCACGATGCCCGTGCGCGAGGCGCTCGGCCGGCTGATCACCGAAAAGGCGCTGGAGGCGCTCCCCAACCGCTCGGTGCGCGTGCCGCCGATCACGCTGGAGCGCATCGACGACCTGCTGCGTGCCCGCATTCTCATAGAAGGGGAGGCGATCTCGCTCGCCGCCTCCCGCATGGGGCCGCGTGAAATCGCGACCGTCGAGGCACTGCTGCGCGAATGGGACGAAATGCGCGCGCTGAAGCACAAGAAGGATGTCGATCGCGAAGTGACGCTCAACCAGAGCTTCCACTTCGAGATCTACCGCGCCTGTGGCTCTGCCGTGCTGATCCCGATGATCGAGAGCCTCTGGCTGCAATCCGGACCGTGCATTCGCGTCGCCATCTACGCCTTTTCCGAAGCCGGCGAGGTGGACACCGCGCATTATCATCGCAGCATCGTCGCCGCGCTTGCGGTGCAGGACGCGCAGGCGGCACGCGAGGCATTGGTGGCCGATATCAGCCGCCCCTTCGCATTCCTGCGCGACAAGCTGCAATCCAGGGCCAGGACGGAGTGACATGACAAAGCGCGCCATAAAGATCACCGAGCCGCGTTCCGGCCTGTCGGCGACAGCGCCGCTGCTGCCTGAAAAGGCGCCGGACAACGCCGCGTTCCTGTGGAGCTATCTGGAGGAGCCACGCGTCGTCGCCGGCATTCACGCCATGTGGACCGGTCCGGAGATATCCTGTCCGGTGCCGCCTTCGCATCTGGAAAACCAGGTATATGCCCAGCCCCTGCCGGCCGAGAACGCGACGCTGACACCTCAGCCCGGCGACATCGTGCTCTCCTACGTGCCGCCGCGCATGTGGGGCGGCAATCCGAACGCGATCTTCGACATCGGCCTGTTCTACGGACAGGGCGCGCGGCTCTTGTTTCCGATCGGATGGCTGGCCGGAAGCGTGGTCGCGCAGGTGTCGCCGGAGCAGCGGGAGCAGTTCGCGGCCGCCTGCGGCGTCATTCGCCGCAACGGCGCCTGCGATGTCACCTTCACGCGGGCGGAGATCTGAAGATGGCCGAGCGCGACGACAGTTTCGAGCTCTTCGACCTGAGGGTCGAGGCCGTCATCCCCGAGGGCAAGCCGATCTATTGCGGCGCCAGGGCCGGCGACCATTTCGAGCTCAGGGGCGAGATGCTCTCCATGCCGGCGGGACAGGGGTTTTCGATCTACTCGATCGCCGCCGTCCTGCCTCTGCTCGCGGCCAAGCAGCGCCCGACGCACAAGAACGACTGGATGACCTCGGATGCCGAGATCGCTTGTCCGGACCCCAACTGCGCCAGCCGGCTGCGCATCGTGCGAACCGGCAAGCGGCGCTTCAGCCATGCCGAGACCACGGCCGTGCCGCTGCCCCCGGAGAAAGCGGACGAGAGCGAGGATAAGTGATGGCAAAGACGTTCGAGCTCAGCCCCGGCTACACGATCTCCCGCGTCATCCGCGGCGGCTGGCAGCTTGCGGGCGGGCATGGCGCGATCGACAGGCAGCAGGCGGTGACTGACCTGATCGCCACCTTCGACGCCGGCATCTTCACCTATGACTGCGCCGACATCTACACCGGCGTCGAGGAACTGATCGGCGCCGCGCGGCTGCGGCTCGCCAATGAACGCGGTCTCGACGTCGCCACGCGGATGAAGGTGCACACCAAGCTGGTGCCCGACCTTGAACGGCTGGCCGGCCTCAGTCGGGATTATATCAGGAGTATCGTCGACCAGTCGCTGCGGCGCCTGAAGACGGAGCGGCTCGATCTCGTCCAGTTCCACTGGTGGGACTATTCGCAGCCGCGTTACCTCGACGCCATGGGCTGGCTGAACGAGATGCGCATCGAAGGCAAGGTGCGCAATGTCGGCACGACCAATTTCGACACGCAGCGTTTGCGTGAAATCCTGTCGGCTGGCGTGCCCTTGGTCAGCCAGCAACTGCAATACTCGGTTCTTGACCAGCGTCCGGCGAAGAGCCTTGCCGGCCTCGCCGTGGAGAACGGCTTCAACTTCCTCTGCTACGGCTCGGTGGCTGGCGGGTTCCTCAGCGAGAAATGGCTGGGCGCCGTCGAACCGTCGAGCCCGCTCGAGAACCGCTCGCTGGTCAAATACAAGCTCATCATCGACGACTTCGGCGGCTGGGAGCTTTTCCAGCACTTGTTACGGACCCTGAAGTCGGTGGGTGACCGGCACGGCGTCGACATTGCCACGATCGCCAGCGCATGGGTGCTGGAACAGCCGCGGGTCGCTGCCGTCATCGTCGGCGCCCGCAACCAGTCGCATGCGCTGGCCAACGCCGGCATCATGGATGTCGCATTGTCGGCGGAAGACCGGGCGGCGATAGCCGCCGTGGTCGCTCAGAGCCCCGGTCTCGAAGGCGACGTCTATGCGCTGGAGCGGGATCGCCACGGCCGCCACGGTTCGATCATGCACTATAATCTGAACGCGGGCAGGAAATGAGCGCGACCATCGACGCTTCGCTTCTTGCGCGCGCCAGCGCCGAGGTGGTCGACCTGCATCGCTTCTTCGTCGACTGGTTCGACAAGAGGCGCTGCGCGAGCGCGGATTTCAGCCGGTTCGAGGGCGTGATGGGCGAGGGTTTCTCCATGGTGCCGCCGAGCGGCCAATTGCTCGACCGCGGGGCGGTGCTTGCCTATGTCCAGGCAAGCCGGGGGACCTTCGACGGCGACTTTGCCATCTCGATCGAGGACATCCGGCCCGGTTGGCAGGCAGGCGACGTCATCGTGCTCACCTATGTCGAAGCGCAGCAGCGCGCCGGCAAGGCGACCCGGCGCCGGTCGAGCGCCCTCTTCACTGTGAATTCATCGGCGCCGCACGGCGTCGAATGGCGACACCTACATGAAACCTGGCTGCAGGTGTCGGAGGACTGAACAGGAAAGCGTGAAAGTCGAATAACGAAAGGGGAACGGCAATGAGAAAGACGATACTCCACATCAGCACCGCGCTCGGCATGCTGATGGCGGCCGGCGCGGCGCACGCCGCCGACTGCAAGATCACCGTCGGCCTGGTGATGGAACTTACAGGCCCGGCCGGCGAATATGGCCAGGCCGGCGCCAAGTCCGTCGAAATGGCCTTCCGCGACATCAACGATGCCGGCGGCGTCAGAGGCTGCACCCTCGCGACGGATACCCGCGACAGCCAGAGCCAGGGCAATGTCGCTGTCGATGCCGCGACCCAGCTCGTCCAGGTCAAGAAGGTGCCGGTCATCATCGGCGGCATCATCTCATCGGTTTCGATCCCGATCCTGACTTCGGTCACCGCGCCGGCCAAGATCGTGCAGGTTTCGCCCGCATCCTCTTCGCCGACGCTGACGGCGCTGGGCCGCGACGGCAAGACCAACGGCATCTTCTTCCGCACCATCACGTCGGATGCGCTGCAGGGCGTCGCGGCCGCCAAATACGCCATCGACAAGGGCTTCAAGAAACTGGCGATCATCCACGTCAACAACGACTTCGGCGTCAACATGGTGGCTGAATTCTCGCGCGCCTATAAGGCGCTGGGCGGCACAATCGTCTCCGACACGCCTTACAACGAGAAGCAGTCGAGCTATGCCTCGGAAGTCACCGCAGCGATGGCGGGCGGGCCGGACGGTCTCTACCTCGTCAGCACGCCTGTCGACGGCGCCACCATCGCCCGCACCTGGATCTCGCAGGGTGGCGTGCAGAAATTCCTGCTCAATGACGGCATGAACAGCCCGGACTTCATCGAGTCCGTCGGCGCCGACTATCTGAAGGATGCCTATGGCACGTCGTCGGGCACCAGCCCGACCGCTTCGACGGAATACTTCAACAAGAACTACAAGGCGTTCTCCAACATCGAGCCGTCCAACCCGGCGGCGGACCGCTCCTACGACGCCGGCGCCATCGTCGGACTGGCGATCGCCATCGCCGGTTCGGAGGACCCTGCCAAGATCAGGGACGCCATGTTCAAGGCCGTCGATCCGACCGGCGCGCCGATCTATGCCGGCAAGGAAGAGTTCGCCAAGGCGCTGGGCCTGATCAAGGACGGCAAGCCCATCCGCTACGAAGGCGTCATCGGACCCGTATCGTTCGACAAATACGGCGACATCACCGGCCCGTTCCGGCTGTGGAAGATCGTCGACGGCAAGGTCACGACCGACGGCGAGATGTCGACGGACGACGTCAACGCGCTGCAGGCGAAGTTGAACAAGTAAGCGACCGCGCGGAAATGGCCCCTGGATCGGCCGATCCAGGGGCCGTTTCGTTGGGAAGCCCTTGCCCAGTCAGTGAGGCCTGACGACGGCAACCGCGCGCGCCGCGCTTATCAGCCATGGGCACGCATAATAGTCGCTTATCCGATTTATGATCCCTGCGGCCGCTTCGACCCGGACCGGATAGGCCGGTTTCCAATCGTCTTCGCCTCGGTGGAGCACGAGCAGCACGATCTCGTCATCGAAAGTGCCGATCGCCATCGTCCAGTTCGCCTTGCCCTTTTCATATTCGACGAAATAGATCGATTCCGACAAGGGTCCCCGGAAGCAGTCCGAAACCCGCAATTGCGCGTCGGCGCTGGCCAAAGCCCTCACGCCGTCCCAGTCATGGCGATTGAAGAGCTCGACATAGCGGTCGAGCAGTGTTGAAAGCTCCGGATTCGGCAGAGGCCCCGGGCGTGTGATCGGCTGGCTTGGCAAGGCGGCCAGCTTGCCGCGGCCACGGCTCAACGCCGCCTTGACCCCGCCGACCGTCGATCCGACGAGGTCGGCGATCTCTTCCAGCGAATGATCGAAGACGTCCTTCAACAGGATGCAGGCGCGCTCCTTCGGCGGCAGATGGATCACCAGCCGTTCGATCGCGCGATCGGCGCCCTGGCCGGCGGGTTCGACGGGCAGAACGATCTCGTCGACCGCGAAACCGGCTTCCGCGCGCTGGCGCGTTTTCCGGCTGCGCAGGAAGTCGATGCAGCGATTGTGCGCCGTGCGAAACAGCCACGGGCGAAGCGCGCCCGGATCGTCGAGCTGATCGATCTTGCGATAGACCTCGAACAGCGTTTCCTGCATGACGTCCTCGCCGTCGAGCGCCGAGCCCGTCATGCGTGCGCAATAGCGATGCAGCGGCCGACGCAAATGCGCGACCGTTTCCAGGAATGCGGCATAGCGAAGGTCGAAGAGCCCGGTGGGCTCCAGTCTCTGCTGAATCGTCATGACTGCACTCTCATGCGCATCTTGCCGATACCGGCAACATGCGCGCCCATCTTACATCGTCCTGACGTCGTCGGGAGCCCGATCGAAGCGGTCGTGCCTGCCGTCGACATACATCACCGGCGCCGCCGCCAACTCTTCCGGATCGACGCCGTCAAGCGCGGCAATCGGAATGGCGATCACGATGCCGCCAAGCATCGGGACATCGCCTCGCGCCGGCATGCGCGTGCCGCAGGTCGCGCAGAAATGGTACTCGATGCTGGGTGCTTCCTTGCCCGGTGGGGTCCACTGATATTCGGTCTGCGCCTCGGCGCCAGACATGAGGCGAAAGTGCTGAGGGGCGACGAACCCCACCCACGAGCGCGTCTTGGTGCATGTCGAGCAATTGCATTTCACCGTTCCCCGTTCGAGGTCGATATCGGCCTCGAAGCGGACTTTGCCGCAGTGGCAGCTTCCCGCGTAGGTTTTGAGCATTGCCTTGGGTTCTCCAGGTTCGACGACCGGGCGCCATCGCCGGCCGCATGCCAAGACGTATGGCAAGGAAAAAAGGATACGTGCCGCCCGATCGATTCTTGTGGTGGCAAGGGTTGATCTCTCGAGTCACCAGACGCTCAGCAACCGCTTGCGTCTTCGTCCGGTCCTTGGGTAAAGGCTGGCATCCGAACCCGGTCTGGACGCACCATGACGACGACGCTTGAGATCACCGCCGAACCCGTGCCGCAGGACCTGGCTTTCCTGAGCGAGAGCCTCACGGCGTTCAACGATGGCGATGTCGGCGCGTCAGGCAGGAAGCCGCTCGCTGTCTTCGTGCGCGATGACGAAGGCGCGGTCGTCGCCGGCATTTCAGGCTACACCGCCTGGGGCTGGCTTTATGTGCAGTGGCTGTGGGTCGACGAAAAGCTGCGCGGCCGGGGGACTGCCGCAACCATGCTGGACGCGGCCGAGCAGGAGGCCGTGGCGCGCGGCTGCCAAGCCGCCTGGATCGACACTTTCAACCCGACTGCCGCCAAGGTCTACGAGCGGCAGGGCTACCAGCCGTTTGGCGTGCTTCCCGACTTTCCGGTCGGCCGCAGCCGCATCTTCCTGCAGAAAAAGCTGAGCTGATCAGCCTTCTGCTTTGACCATGATCTTTTCCGAAAGCCGCCTTCCACCTTTCGGGATCATGGTCTAGCCAGCCTGCCACCTCGCATCGGTTGCGGCGCGCCGGTGGTGCTCGGAAAGCTGATCGGCAGCCCACGCAGCACCCGAACCGCCAGGAAGGCGAAGCATTCCGCTTCCACCGCGTCGCCCTTCCAGCCGAGCGCCTCGGCCTGGATCACCTCGACGCCGGCCCGGCTTGCCAGCATCGCCATCATCGTCGGGTTGTGGCGACCGCCGCCGCTGACCGCCAACCGTTTCGGCCGGCGCGGCAGGAGGTCGAGCGCCTTGCCGACGGCGGAGACCGTGAAGGCCGTCAGCGTCGCCGCGCCGTCCTCCGCGCCAAGCCCCTCGGCCATTGCCGCGGTGAAATCGAAACGGTCGAGCGACTTCGGATAGGGTTTCGTCAAATAGGGGTGCTGAAGCAGGCGCGCCAGCCTTTCTTCATCGACGGTGCCGGCGGCCGCGAGCTTGCCGTCGCGGTCCATCTCGCCAAGGCCCTTTGACTTGATGAAGTCGTTGACCGGCGCGTTGGCCGGCCCGGTGTCGAAGGCGACGATATTGTCCTTGCCGTCCCACCAGGTGATGTTGCCGACGCCGCCGAGATTGAGCACCGCGGTGTCGCCGCTGGCGTCCGCCTCCCTGAGCAGCGCCGCGTGGTAGGCGGCCGCCAGTGGCGCGCCTTGCCCGCCGGCGGCCACATCCGCCGAGCGGAAATCATAGGCGACCTTGGTGCCGAGAAGGGCAGCCATCAATTCACCGTCGCCAAGCTGGCGCGTGCGCCCGATCCGCCCTGGCTGCGGAGCGCGGTGCAGCACCGTCTGGCCATGGAAGCCGACGACGCCGATATCGGCCATCGTCATGCCCTGGCTCTCGACCAGGTCCTTGACCGCCGCCGACTGCGCCCGCGTCAGCGCCTCTTCCGCCTCGCGAAAAATCGCTGGTTCCGGACCCTCGAAATTCCAGGCCCGGGCCTGGCGCAACGTCTCCTCGAGCAGCGTGCGGATCGATTGCGGGTAGGGGGCCAGGACATAGGTACCGGTATCGGCGATACGCTCGCCATCCGTCCTGATCAGCGCCACGTCGATGTTGCCGTCAAGCACCGTGCCGGTCATCAGCCCGACGGCCCAGATTGGTTCCATGGTCGCTCCTCGAATCGCCATTGAACCACGTGTCGGACGGATTGGCGCGGCAGGCAAGTCCTTCGCCGGCGGGCCTGTCGCCCTCGTAATGGCTTTTGCGTCGAACGGCGGAAATGAAGCAACGTCGTTCTTGCCTCTTGCCGCCGAAGGCGCGAGCCTGTGCGATGATCGGCATCGTTGCCATGTGTATTCGTGAGGAGGAAACGAGGATGTCAGCCAATGTCGCGGTGATCGCAGGCGCCGGATCCGGCTTGAGCGCGTCGCTGGCGCGGCTTCTCACCGGGGGCGGCTATCGCGTCGTGCTTGCCGCCCGCAACGTCGACAAATTAGCGCCCCTGATCCAGGAGACCGGCGCGCAGGCGGTGGAGACCGATGTGTCGGACGCGGCCTCCGTCGCGCGGCTGTTCGAGGCCGCGGACAAGGCAGGCACGCTCGAAATTGCCGTCTTCAACGCCAGCGGGCGTACGCGCGGCCCGATCGCCGAGCTCGATCCAGAGGCGGTCAAGCAGGCGCTTCTCGTCGGCGCCTATGGCGGCTTCCTCGTCGGCCAGCAGGCGGCGCGCCGGCTGATTGTGCGTGGCTCCGGCTCGATCCTATTCACAGGCGCCAGCGCGAGCCTGAAGGGCTTCTCCGGCTCGGCTGGCTTCGCCATGCCGAAATTCGGCCTGCGCGGGCTGGCACAGTCGATGGCGCGCGAGCTCGGCCCGAAGAACATCCACGTCGCGCATTTCATCATCGACGGCCAGATCGAGCCGCGAGGACAGGCGCCCGAGCCGGATCGCCCGGACCGCCGGCTCTCGCCAGACGCGATCGCCGAGACCTACCTCGCCATCCACCGCCAGCATCGCAGCGCCTGGAGTTTCGAGGTCGACCTGAGGCCCTGGGTCGAGACGTTCTGACGGCCGGGCGCGCGCCTCACGTCCCATCCGGCAGCCCGCGTTCTCCAAGTGGTAAAATCTTTGAGAGAATATTTTCCGCATACGGTTTGAGAAGAAAAGCGCTTCTTTGCCCAATCGGGCAGCATTGATGATCCTGAGATCAAGGCTTCGCATTCCCGCTAGGCCGAAACGATTTCAGGATTGCAAGGAACGCACCATGTTCGAACGCGGCAAGGCTAAGAATTCTCTCGTTATGTCAATCAACAGGCGCGCAGGACTTGCCGCGCTTCTCGCCACGGCGTTTGCCGTTATCGGCTTTGCCGGGCCGTCGTCGTCCTTCGCCGAGGACAAGAAGGCGATCAAGGTAGGCATCATCAGCGGCGAGGACGAGGACGTCTGGCGCGTCGTAACCGCCGAAGCGGCCAAGAAAGGGCTGTCGATCGAGACCGTCGTCTTCAACGACTACACCCAGCCCAACGAGGCGCTCGAACGTGGCGAGATCGACGCCAACGCCTTCCAGCACAAGCCCTATCTCGACAACCAGATCAAGACCCAAGGCTATCACATCGTGCCGGTCGGCTATACCGCCGTCTGGCCGATCGGCCTCTATTCGAAGAAGCACGCCAAGGTCGCCGATCTGCCGGAAGGCGCCGTCATCGGCGTGCCGAACGATCCCTCCAACGAGGGCCGCGCGCTGCACGTGCTGGACCATGAGGGTCTGATCAAGCTGAAGGAAGGCACCGGCATCCTGGCGACGACCGCCGACATCGCCGAGAATCCGAAGAAGCTCGAGATCAAGGAGCTCGACGCGGGCATCGTCGGCCGCTCGGTCGAGGATCTTGATGCAGCCGTGGTCAACACTGACTGGGCGCTGAAAAGCGGCCTGACGCCGGAGAATCGCATCGCCCAGGAGGCCGTTGCCGACAATCCGTATCGCAACTTCATCGCGGTCAAGGCCGGAGCCGAGAACGATCCCTGGGTGAAGACGCTGGTAGCCTCCTACCAGAACGACACGGTCAAGGCCGAGTTCGACAAGGTCTACAAGGGCACCGGGATCAGCGCCTATTGATC
>JBFLWR010000111.1:0-3147 GCA_040755925.1 Pseudomonadota bacterium | reverse complement strand
CCTTTAAATCAAGCCATTGATTTTACGCAGGTATTTTGACGACGACTTCGGTTTTATCGCCGGCTTTCGGCTCGAAAGACGCCGTCTTTGTCTTCGCGCCGTTGACTTCCAGCGAGATCGACTTGGTCTTTTTGTCGCGGACGACGCGAACCTTGATCTCGGCGTCGAACATCTTGAGCGTGGCGGCATAGCCATCCCAGTGGCTGGGCAGCTTCGGCCTGAACGTGATCTGCTTGCCGCGCCGCTCGATGCCGAGGATGCCCTCCACCGCGGCGCGGTAAAGCCAGCCGGCCGAGCCGGTGTACCAGGTCCAGCCGCCGCGACCGCCCTTGCCCTCGCCCGAATAGATATCGGCCGCCACCACATAGGGCTCGACGCGGTAATGCTCGGCAGCCGCCTCGCCGGAAGCGTGGTTGACCGGGTTCAGCATCGAGAAGCAGCGATAGGCCTCGTCGGTATTGCCCATCTCGGCAAGCGCGATGACGAACCAGGTCGCGGCATGGGTGTATTGGCCGCCATTCTCGCGCACGCCCGGCGGATAGGCCTTAATGTAGCCTGGGTCTTTCTCCGTCTTGGAGAAGGGCGGCGTGAACAGCTTGATGATCTTGAGCTCGTCGTCGACCAGCATGTTCGTCGCCTGCTGCATCGCCGTGGTCGAGCGCGCTGGATCGCCCTCGCCCGAAAGCACGCTCCACGACTGGGCGATGGAGTCGATCTTGCACTCGTCGGAGGTGTGCGACCCCAGAGGCGTGCCGTCGTCGAAGCTGCCGCGCCGGTACCATTGGCCGTCCCAGGCGGTGCTTTCCAGCGCCCGCTTGAGCACGTCGGCATGCTTCGTCCAGGCCTGCGCCCGCTTGGCGTCGCTTTGCCCCTTGGCGATGGGGGCGAAGTCGCCCAGCGTCTTCAAGAGGAACCAGCCCAGCCAGACGCTCTCGCCTTTGCCGCCCTCGCCGACGCGGTTCATGCCGTCGTTCCAGTCGCCGCCGAGCATCAGCGGCAGGCCAGCCGGACTGCTGCGCTTGACCGCGAGATCGAGCGCCCGCGCGCAATGGTCGTAGAGCGAAGCGGTGGTCTTGG
The DNA here is from genome assembly GCA_040755925.1 of Pseudomonadota bacterium. Lineage (GTDB taxonomy): Bacteria > Pseudomonadota > Alphaproteobacteria > Rhizobiales > Rhizobiaceae > Mesorhizobium. Next base: position 2,070 of record JBFLWR010000111.1, on the reverse strand, counting down.
TGATTTCGGGCGTGAAGAAGGCGTCATGCTCGCCCTCGCCGAGCTGCTGCCCGTCGACGAATGGCAGTTGCTCCTTGAGGATCGCGGCATCGCCGGTCACCTCGATGTAGCGGGCCGTTGCATGCGCCAGCCACACGACGTCATCCGAGATCATGGTGCGCACGCCAGCGTCGGTGCGCGGCAGCCACCAGTGCTGCACATCGCCCTCCGGAAATTGCCGGCGCGCGGCGTTGAGGATCTGGTCCCGCGCCAGCTTCGGATCATGCGCCAGGAGCGCCAGCGTATCCTGCAACTGGTCGCGGAAGCCAAAGGCGCCGCTCGCCTGGTAGAAGGCAGAGCGCGCGCGGATGCGGCAGGCGACCGCCTGATAAGGCAGCCAGTGATTGACCATGGCATCGAGCCCCTCGTCGGGGGTCTCGACCTGGATGGTGTCCAGGAAGCCGCGCCAGGCGTGCTCGTTGTCGGTCAGCCGCTGGTCGAAGTCCTTGCCGCGGTGGGTCTGCACCAGCGCGCTCGCCTCGGCGGGATTCGCCGCGTCGCCGAGCAGCCAGAACAAGGTCACGTCGCCGCCGGCCGGGATGTCGACATCGCTGGCGATCGCCGCGCAGGGATCGTCGCCGGCCTCGATGCGGCCTGACAGGCCCAGTCCACCGAGCACCGCCTGTGGATATTCCGTCGTGCCGTGCCGGCCGAGGAATTCGCTGCGATCGGCCGTCACCGAATGCACCTCGCCGCCGGCGGCAAGGAAAGCCACCCGGTCGCCGAAGTCGAGCCCGTAAGGGTTCTGCGCCAAAAGCGCGCCGGTGGCTGCGTCACGCGTCGGCACGATGGTGGCGGCCGTGCGCGAGCGATGGCCGCCGAGCACCCATTCGGCATAGGCATAGACGCGCAGCCTTGCCGGCGCCGAACCGGTGTTCTGGATGCGCAGCCGGGTGATCTTCACCGGATCGGCCGGATCGACCACCTGCGTCAGGTCCATCGCCAACGGCCCGCGCTTCGAGCGGAAGGTCGAGAAGCCCTGGCCGTGCCAGGTCTCGTAGGTCATCGAAGCATCGCGTACCGTCGCGGCCATGGGCGAGAACGCCTTGCCGCTGGCGTGGTCGAAAATATAGAACCCCTCGCCCGGCCGGTTCGACACAGGGTCGTTCGACCAGGGTGTCAGCTGATAGTCGCGGCTGTTGCGGCTCCAGGTGAAGCCTGCGCCTTCCGCCGAGACATGGAAGCCGAACGAGGCGTTGGAGATGACATTGATCCATGGCTGCGGCGTCGTGCGGCGGCCGGTCAGCCGCGTCACATAATGGCGGCCGTCGCCGTCGAAACCGCCGAAACCGTTCCAGAGGCTAAGGCCGCTGCCGTCGGCGGCGATATCGGCCGAGCCCCGGCTTGCAGGCACAGGCACCGGCAACGGCGCTGAAGGCTCTCTTGGCGAACCGCCTTCCGCCTGCAGCAGGGCGTCACGCGCCTGAAGCGCCGCCGTATCGGCCCGTTCGAGCTGGTCGAAGATGGTGCCGTTGCGGGTGTGCAGCACGACGCGCGCGACCGACAGCAAGGTCTTGTAGGTCGGCTCGTCCATCAGGTCGCGGCGTACCGCGAAGATGTGCTGGCGCGGGCCGAGCTCGCGGCCGCGCAGGCGGCTGTTCTCGCACAGCGTTTCCACGGCGCGCTGCAGGTCTTGCACATAGGAAGACGCCTGCTCGTTGACGACGACGAAGTCGATCATCATGCCGCGGGCGCGCATATATTCCTGGAAGCGCAGCGCCTGGGCGACGATCTCGAGATCGGCGACGTCGCCGATGCGCACGAGGAAGATCGGGAAATCGCCGGAGATGCTGGTCGGCCAAAGGCTCGACTGGCGGCCGAGGCCCTGCGCGATCGAGTCCGCCGGCAGGCGCAGGAACGGATCGGGATAGATCAGGTAGCGCGCCAGCTTCTGCACGTTGGCGGCATCGGTCAGGCTCAAGCCCAGATGACGCGTCTGCACCTGGCTTCGCGTCCAGGCAAGCATGGCCTGGCGGGCGAAGCTCTCCTGGTGGTCGAGGCGACCGATCGCTTCGTCGAGCTCGGCGCGAT
>JBFLWR010000110.1:0-8933 GCA_040755925.1 Pseudomonadota bacterium | reverse complement strand
CTTTTGGAGCGATACCCTCCGGCTTAAGTGAGAGTTGCACGCTCGCCTTCAGAACGCGCTTACGTAGAGCCCGCCGTCGACCGGAATGTTCTGGCCGGTGAGGTAGCCGGCATGGACCGAGCAGAGGAAGGCGCAGATCTGGCCGAATTCCTCCGGTGTGCCGAGGCGCTTTGCCGGCACGTCGGCGCTGATGCGCGCCTTGCGCGCCGTGGCGGCGGCCGGATCTTCCGGCGTTCCGGCTTCATGCGGGCCGCGCAGCCTGTCCGTGTCGAGCTTGCCGGGCAACAGGCTGTTTATGGTGACGTTGCGGTCGATGACCGTGCGCGCCACTCCGGCGAGGAACGAGGTCAGGCCGGCTCGCGCTCCAGATGACAGGTCGAGACCGGGGATCGGGACATAGACCGACAGCGAGGTTATGTTGACGATGCGGCCGAAGCCTCGCTTGGCCATGCCGTCGATCACCGCCTGGATGAGCTCGATCGGGGTCACCATGTTGTTCGTCACGCCATCAAGGATCTTCGCGCGATCGAGCTCGCGAAAATCCCTGAGAGGCGGGCCGCCATTGTTGTTGACCAGGATGTCCGGATCGGGGCAGGCGGCGAGGATCGCCTTCTGCACGTCCGGTTTTGAAACATCGCCGGCGACCTCAGTCACCTTCACGCCGTACTTCTCGCGGATCTCCTTTGCGGTCTTCGCCAGAAGTGTCGCGTCGCGACCGTTGACGACAAGGTCGACGCCCGCCTCGGCCAAAGCAAGCGCGCAGCCGCGGCCCAGTCCCTTGCTCGAGGCGCAGACGATCGCCTTCTTTCCGCGAATGCCGAGATCCATGATGATTTCTCCTTTTTCAAGGCCGGCAAGCTAGCGCCTGGGCTGGACCAACCGCAACCGTCATACGGTTGTTGCATGAATCGGGGCATAGGCACGCGAAAGCAAAGGTGAAATCGCGATGTCAGGCCCAGAGCCCCGCACTTTCCGCGCGCTGTTCATTTCCGACGTGCATCTTGGCTCGAAGGCGGCCAAGGCCGACTTCCTGATCGATTTCCTGCGCCACCACGACGCCGATATCATCTACCTGGTCGGCGATATCGTCGACGGCTGGCGCCTGCGGCGCAGCTGGCACTGGCCGCAGAGCCATAACGACGTCGTGCAGAAGCTGCTGCGCAAGGCGCGCAAGGGCGCCAACATCACCTATATCGCCGGCAACCACGACGAGTTCGCCCGCCAGTTCCAGGGCGTGCATTTCGGCGGCATCGTCGTCGCCGACCGCGCCATTCACGAGACCGCCGACGGCAGGCGCCTGCTGGTGATCCATGGCGACCAGTTCGACACCGTGGTGCACAATCAGCGCTGGCTCGCCTATCTCGGCGACCATGCCTATGACGCGGCGATGATCGTCAACCGCGTGGTGACGCGGCTGCGCCAGCTGCTCGGCCTGCCTTACTGGTCGTTCTCGTCCTGGGCAAAGGTCAAGGTCAAGAAGGCGGTGAACTTCATCGGCTCGTTCCAGACGGTGCTGTCCGAGGAAGCCCGGCGCTCGCATGTCGACGGCGTGATTTGCGGCCACATCCACCACGCCGCGATCGAAAGCTATGGCGATGTGCAGTACATCAACACCGGCGACTGGGTCGAAAGCTGCACCGCAGTGGTCGAGCATTTCGACGGCCGCATGGAGATCTTGACCTGGGCGCATGTGCTGCCCGAGGCGCCTGCCAGCCAGGATGCCCTGGTTCCCATCGATATCATCGATCTCAAGGGCAGGGCGGCCGCCTGAGCGGGCCGCTCGCGTACCATCCGAGCCCGCGTCTTCAACAGCTTTACCTCTGATCGATTGGTCCAGGCAGTTCCGCCTGGCCTTGCCTCATGTTAGGGATCGAGACGCGTCGCAGGCCATCGAATGCGGCGTAATTGGATCGATTCATGTCGCTGCCGCCGCTTTCACCCGAACAGCTCGTCAAGCCGAGCCATTTCGAACTGCGCATGAGCCTGATCTTCGCGACATTGTTCGTGTCGCTCGGCACCCATCTGCCCTACTTCCCGCTGTGGCTGCAGGCCAAGGGCTTCCATGCCGAGCAGATCGCCATCATCCTGGCGGCGCCGATGTTCCTGCGCGTCGTGACGACGCCGATGCTGACGGCGCTTGCCGACCGGGCCAAGGACCGCGCCAACGTCTACATCGCCTTGGTCGCGGCATCGACGATCATTTCGGCCGGCTACTTTCTGCCGGCCACCTACGCGACCGTGCTGGCCGCGTCGCTGGTGCTGACGATCTTCTGGACGCCGCATTCGCCGCTGGCCGATTCGCTCGCGCTGTCGGGCGTTCGCCGCTTCGGTTCGAACTACACGGCGATGCGCAAATGGGGCTCGATCTCCTATCTTTGCGCCAATGTGGTCGGCGGCTTCATCCTGGCGGCGACCGGTCCTCAAGCCGTCCCGGTGATCATCTTCATCGCGCTCGCCGTCGCGCTGGCCGCCGGGCTATTGGCGCCGCGTATGGGACGTCCGCGCAAGGCGTCGCCGCTCTCGGCCACCGAGATCCAGCATTCGGCACCGAGCCTTTTCAACGCCTATTTCCTCTATTTCACCCTCGGCGTCGGGATCATCACCGCCAGCCATGCCTTCCTCTACGGTTTCGTGTCGATCTACTGGAAGTCGATCGGCATCAGCGATTCGGTCGTTGGGCTGCTATGGGCCTGGGGCGTGGTGTCCGAGGTTTGCATGTTCGTGTTCTTCAACCGCATCTTCGCTTCGGTTCCGGTGGTCAGGGTGATGGTGATCGCCGGCATCGGCTCGATCGTGCGCTGGATCGTCTTTCCACTGGTCTGGCCACTCGGGCTTGGCGTCGCGGGGTTCTTCGTTGTGCAGTCGCTGCATTCCGTTTCGGTGGCGATGGTGCTGATCGGGCTGCAGAAGATGATCGGCGAGACGGTGTCCGAGGAGCGCACGGGCGCCGCGCAAGGCATCGCCTACTTCTTCAATGGCTTCTTCATGGCGGCGGTCACGCTCGCCTCCGGCCCGCTCTATGACCGCTTCGGCGTCGACGGCTTCCTGGCCATGATCCCGATCGCGATCATCGGCCTCGTGCTGATCGGCCTTGCCGCGCGCTCAGCCCCACAGCGTCCGCTCAGGGGGTGAGACCATCGAACCCTGGTAGATGAGGCCGGGCTCGCGGTCGCGGGCGAGCAGCAACGGGCCGTCGAGGTCGACGAAATCCGCGTCCTGCGCAAGCAGCACCGCCGGCGCCATGGCCAGCGACGTGCCGACCATGCAGCCGACCATGATGCCGAAACCCAGTTCCTGGGCGCGATCGCGAAGTTTCAGCGCTTCGGTCAGCCCGCCTGACTTGTCGAGCTTGATGTTGACGGCGTCGTAGAGCCCGATCAGCGAATCGAGGTCCCTGGCCTCATGCACGCTTTCGTCCGCGCAGATCGGCACCGGATGGGCGATCCGCCGCAGGATTTCGTCATGGCCGGCCGGCAATGGCTGTTCGACGAGCGCAACGCCGTGCCGTGCGGCAAAGGCCAGGTTCGCCTCGATATTCTCATCGGTCCAGCCTTCATTGGCATCGAGGATGAAACGGCTTCGCGGGGCCGCTTCGGTCACGGCGCGAATCCTCGCCGCGTCGTTGTCGCCGCCGATCTTGACCTTGAGCAGGGGGCGCCCGGCATTGGCTCGCGCCTGCGCGGCCATCGCATCCGGCTCGCCAAGCGATAGCGTGTAGGCGGTTTCCAGCGCCTCCGGTCGCGCGCCGATGACGTCGGCGACCGTAGTGCCCATAAGCTTGGCCTCCAGATCCCAGAGCGCGCAGTCGATGGCGTTGCGCGCCGCGCCCGCGGGCATGGCCGCGAGCAGGGCGGTTCGGTCGATGCCGCCGGCAATCCTGTCGCGCATGGCCTCGATTGCGGCGTGCACGCTGTCCATGGTCTCGCCATAGCGCTTGTAGGGAACGCATTCGCCACGCCCGGCCCGGCCGCTCTCGCTGATCGTCACCGTGATGACTTCGGCCTCGGTTTTCGAGCCGCGCGAGATGGTGAAAGTGCCGGCGATCGGGAATCGCTCCGCTTCGACCGAAATGACACGCGCCATAATTTTCTTCTCCGGCAGTGTGACACCGGTCCGTCGGCAAATCGACACACCAGTCCCGTCACGCTAAACAGGACGCCATGTTGACCATCCGCAAACGCGACGCAAGCCGCCCGCCCGCCGGTGACTCCAGTCACCAGCCGCGCGTCGCCGTTGGCGAGGAAGGCGGCGTGCTGGGCTGCGCCTTTTCAGGCGTCTGGACGACCCGGACGGTCGCGTCTATCGACGCCGAGATGCGCAAGATCGAGAAGCGCAACGGCGCAAAGACGCTCATGCTCGACCTTTCCCGGATCGAGAAGATGGACACGGCCGGTGCCTGGCTGATCGATCGCCTTGCCAGCGTCTTCGAAAAGCAGGGCGTCGAGGTCCATATGCAGGGGCAGAGCGAGATCGCCTCAATCCTGCTCGGCGCCGTCAGCGATGCTGTACGCCGCGAGCCGGAATCAGCACCGGCGGGGCCGCCTAACATCATCCTGCGCGCATTGGAGGCTGTCGGCCGGCGTGTTTACGAGATGCGCGACGATTTCCTGGCCTCGATGAACATCCTTGGCGCGACCATCCGCGGCGCGCAGATGAAGCTCGGCCGCGGCCATGCCGTCAATCCGGCGGCGATATTCAACCAGATCGACCGCATGGGTGTCGGCGCCATCCCGGTAGTGGTGCTGATGTCGGCCATCGTCGGTGCGATCGTTGCCCAGCAGGGTGCCTATCAGCTGAGCTATTTCGGGGCCGACATCTTCGTCGTCGACCTCGTCGGCGTGCTGATCCTGCGCGAGCTCGGCGTGCTGATGACTGCCATCATGATCGCCGGTCGCTCGGGCAGCGCGATCACGGCTGAGATCGGCTCGATGAAGATGCGCGAGGAAGTGGACGCGCTGAAGGTGATCGGGCTCAACCCCATCGGCGTGCTTGTCTTTCCGCGGCTAGTCGCGCTGGTGATCGCGCTGCCGTGCCTGACCATCATCGCCAATTTCGCCGCTCTTGGCGGCGGCATCGTTGCCGCCTGGCTCTACTCCGATATCCCGCCGGCGGCCTTTCTCGACCGGTTGCGCGTCGCCATCGATCTCAGCACCATCTTCGCCGGGCTGATCAAGGCGCCGTTCATGGCGATGATCATCGGCACCATCGCTTCCGTCGAAGGCATGAAGGTCGGCGGCAGCGCCGAATCGCTCGGCCAGCACGTGACCGCCTCGGTGGTGAAGTCGATCTTCGTCGTCATCATCCTCGACGGGCTTTTCGCCATGTTCTACGCAGCGATCCAGTTCTGAGATGGTAAACGGCAACGGCACCAACGGTATGGGGGACGCGAACGAGGGCGAGATCGTGCTCTCGGTGCGCGACGTCACCGTTGCCATCGAAGACAAGCTTATCCTCGACAGGCTTTCGCTCGACATCAAGCGCGGCGAGATCCTGGGTTTCGTCGGCGCCTCCGGCGCCGGCAAGTCGGTGCTGCTGCGCACCATCCTCGGGCTGATGCCCAAGCAATCGGGCACGATCAAACTGTTCGGCGTCGACGTCGACAAGGCAAGCGACGCCGAGCGCCTGCGCGTCGACATGCGCCTTGGCGTTCTCTTCCAGCATGGCGCGCTGTTTTCGGCGCTGACGGTGCTGGAAAACGTGCAGGTGCCGATGCGCGAATATCTCGACCTGCCGAAGAAGCTGATGGACGAACTCGCCATGCTGAAGGTCGAGCTGGTGGGTCTGCCGCCCGACGCGGCGCAGAAATTTCCGTCCGAGCTTTCCGGCGGCATGATCAAGCGCGCGGCGCTGGCTCGCGCGCTTGCGCTCGACCCCGACATTGTTTTTCTCGACGAGCCGACCTCCGGCCTCGATCCGATCAGCGCCGCCGAATTCGACGAGCTTGTCGTCAAGCTGCGCGACACCATGGACCTGACCGTCTACATGGTTACCCACGATCTCGACACGCTGTTCACCGCTTGTGACCACGTCGCGGTGCTCGGCAGGAAGAAAGTGCTGGTCGAAGGCACGATCGACGACATGCTCAAGAGCGAGGAGCCGTGGGTCAAATCCTATTTCCGCGGAAAACGCGCCCGCCAACTTGATCTTGCGGCGCGCGCATAGCCATAAGTGAGGCAATGGAAACCAGAGCCAACTACGTAATTGTCGGCATCTTCACGCTGGTCGCGATCCTTGCGGCCTTCGCCTTCGTCTATTGGACCGCCGCAATCGGCGACCGGGGCGAGACGACGCTTTTGCGAGTGCGCATTCCGGGTTCCGCTTCAGGCCTCGGCCGCGGCAGCTTCGTGCTTTTCAACGGCGTCAAGGTGGGCGACGTCAAGCGCGTCTATATCGATGTCGATAACCCGACGGTGGCCATCGCCGACACCGAGATCGACCGCAAGACGCCAATCACCAAGTCGACGCAGGCCGATATCGGGCTCGCCGGCCTCACCGGCCAGGCCAATATCGAGCTCAAGGGCGCCGATCCCAAGGAAGTGAAGCTGCTCGATGAGGCGGAAAAGGAAGGCAAGGTTGCGGAGATCATTGCCAATCCGTCTGCCGTGACCAATCTTTTGCAGACGGCGCAGAATATCTTCACCCGCGCCGACAAGGTGCTCACCGAGTTGGAGGGCTTCACCAAAGATGTTCGCGGTCCGTTGACGCAGACGGTCAAGAACGTTGAAACCTTCTCCGACGCGCTGGCCAAGAACTCCGACGGCATCGACAAGTTCCTGTCCGCGGTGAGCTCGCTTTCGGACCAGCTGAAAGCTGTTTCCGGCAGGCTCGACAGCACGCTGAAGGCGGCCGAGGGCCTGCTCAACTCTGTCGACAAGGACCAGATCAAGAGCATCGTGGCCAACGTCGACACAGTGACCGCCAATCTCAAGGAAACCAGCAAGCAGTTCGACACCGTCGTCAACAACGTCAACACGGCGGTCGGTTCGATCAACGACTTCGCCAAGCAGACGCAAGGCACGCTGGCTAAGGTCAATGGAGTGCTGGACGGCATCGATCCGACCGATGTGCGCACGGCGCTCGCCAACATCCAGAAGGCGAGCGAGAGTGCCGACAAGGCGGCGGCCGACATCGCCAAGGTCACCGACAAGATCGCCAACCGGTCGGACGACATCGACCAGACGATCAAGGACGCTAGGCAACTCGCGCAGCGCCTCAACGACGCTTCCGTGCGTGTCGACGGTATCTTGGCCAAGATCGATACGTTGCTGGGCTCCGGCCAGGCCGACGGCGTGATGGCCGATGCCAGGGATACGTTGAAATCGTTCAAGCAGGTCGCCGACACGCTTAATGGCCGCCTCGGGGCCATCCTGGACAATGTATCGCGCTTCTCTGGGCAGGGGCTTTCGAATGTCGAGGCGCTGGTTCAGGACAGCCGCCGCTCGATCAACAGGATCGAGGAGGCGGTGACCGACCTCAGCCGCAACCCGCAGCGGATCCTGTCGGGCGGCGACGGCGAGGTGAAACAGTTTGACGGCAGGGTGCGGCGTTGACTTCGTTCGCCGCAGCCAAGAACATGAGCCGCATAAGCGGGTTGATCGTAAGATCCGGGGACAACGGGGATCGCGGGTGAATTCGGGCAGGGTGAGAGGATTGAAGTCGGTTGCCGCCGCGGCGCTCGTGCTCACGCTAGCCGGCTGCGCGGCATTGGGAGGCAAGCCTGCCCCGCTCGATACGTTCGAGCTTTCGGCCCCATCGGTCGAGATGCGCGGCCATAGCCGGCGCCAGATCCTGATTGCTCAGCCCTCGGCGCTCAAGGCGCTCGACAGCCAGAACATCGTCATCCGGCCGTCAGACCATTCGATCCAGTTCCTCAAGGGCGCGCAATGGGCCGACCGCCTGCCGCTGATCGTGCAAGCAAGGCTCGCCGAGACCTTCCAGCGCTCCGGCAGCTTTGCCGGCGTAGGCAAGCCGGGCGAGGGATTGGCGATCGACTACCAGATCATCGTCGAGGTGCGGTCCTTCGAGGTGCGCGTCAATGGCGGCGAGCACGCCGACGTCGACCTGTTCGTGCGCATCCTCAACGACCGCAACGGCGAAGTGCGCGCCTCCAAGAGCTTCACGGCGAGCGCGCCGGTTTCCGGCAGCGGCAACGCCGCCTATGTCGGCGCCCTGGACAGCGCCTTCGGCCAGGCCGCCAAGGACATCGTGCACTGGACGGATTCGGTGATCTGAGCGCCTGCGGGCGCTCGCGGCCAATTCCATTGACGTAATGAAAAAAGGCGGGCCTTGGCCCGCCTTTCTTGTTTCCCAAGCAGATCTGCCTAGTGCAGGCGGCCGCTGGCATGGGCCAGCATGGTGTAGACCTTGCCAGTGTCCGAAGTCAGGTAGGTCTGAGCCATGATGTTGTCGCGGTCGTTGCGCGCGACATCCTTGAGCAGCTTCTCGAAATCGTCGCAGTAGCGGTCGACGGCGGCGCGGAACTCCGCTTCTGCCTGATACTTGCGGCGGATCTCGTCGAAGGTCTGCTGGCCCTTCAGCGTGTAGAGGCGGCGCGTGAACACGTCGCGCTCGCCGCGGCGATAGCGGTTCCACAGCTCGATCGAGGCGTCATGGTCGATGGCGCGCGCGATGTCGACGGACAGCGAGTTGAGCGACTCCATGACGTGCAGGGGCGAGCGCTGGGCCGGCGCGGCGCGCGGCGTTTCCGCGGGCGGCGTTGCCGGCTTCAGTTCTTCCTCGCGCGATGCGTTGGTGAGGAGATCGCGCACCCAGCCGCCCTGCGGCGTGCGGCCGTTCGGGTCGCGACGCGGAGCCTCGGCGGGCCGTTCGAGATCGAGCGTGCCACGCAACGTCGTCTCGCCGAGGGGCGCCTGCGGCGCCCTGGGCTGCGGCTGCGGGGCAGGCTGAGCCGGCGGCGGGCGACGCAGCGGCTC
>JBFLWR010000011.1:0-4531 GCA_040755925.1 Pseudomonadota bacterium | reverse complement strand
ATGGTGCTGCCCAACCTGGTCACCGTGCTTGCCATCTGCGCCGGCCTGTCCGGCATTCGCTTCGCCTTCGAGAACCGCTTCGAGCCGGCGGTGGTCATGGTGCTGCTCGCGGCCTTCCTCGACGGCATAGACGGGCGCCTGGCGCGCATGCTGAAGGCGACCTCGAAGTTCGGCGCGCAGATGGATTCGCTGGCCGACATCGTCAATTTCGGCGTCGCCCCCGCTCTGGTGCTCTACGCCTTCCTGCTCGACCGCGCCGGCTCGCCGGGCTGGATCGCGGCGCTTCTGTTCACCATCGCCTGCGGCATGCGGCTCGCCCGGTTCAATGTGCTGGCCGAGGACAACGACCAGCCGAAGTGGCAGACCGAATATTTCGTCGGCGTGCCGGCGCCGGCGGGCGCCGTGCTGGTCATGTTGCCGCTCTATCTCTATTTCCTGCGGCTCGGGCTGGAGCCGACGCGAACCGCGGCCTTCGTCGCGAGCGCCTTCACCGTGCTGATCGCTTTCCTGCTGGTCAGCCGGCTCCCGGTCTATTCGGGAAAAAGCATCAAGGTGCCTGGCGACAAGGTGCTGCCGGTCATCCTCGGCGTCGTGCTCTACATCCTGCTTCTGATGGCCTATCCCTGGTACACGCTGACGGCTTCGGTCGCCGGGTACCTGATTTACCTGCCGTTCTCGGTACGCGCCTATTCGAAGCGCGCGCGTCTGGAAGGGGAAAAGGTGCCGCCTTCGGACATCGGGTAGGAGATCACGCCGCCACGCCCAGCCCCAGGCGGTCGATCGCCAGCTTGCGTGTCGAGATATAGTCCGTCTTGCCCGAACCCAGCACCGGAATCTCGTCCACCTTGATGATGTCGTTGGGCACCATCAGTTCGGCGGCGCCCGCTTTCTTGCCGAACTGGCGCAACTCTTCCGGATTGGCGCCGTCGGCGGTGGTGACCAGCACGATGCGCTCGCCGCGCCTTTTGTCGGGCACGGCCACCGCCGCGTGGCGCTCCTCCGGCCAGAGCGACTGCACCAGCATCTCGACCGCGCCGAGCGATACCATCTCGCCGGCGATCTTGGCGAAGCGTTTTGCCCGGCCTCGAATGGTGATGAAGCCGTCGCGGTCGATCGAGACGATGTCGCCGGTATCGTGCCAGCCTTCGAGCGGCTGCAATTCGCCCGGCCGGTCGGCGGTCATGTAGCCCATCATCATGTTCGGGCCGTCGAGCCACAGCCGCCCGGCGTCGGCGATGCCCTCGACCGGCTCGAGCTTCATGCGGATCGCCGGCAGCGGTCGCCCCACGGTCCCGTCGCGGCCATGGGTGGCGGTGTTGACCGCCACCACGGGCGCGGCCTCGGTCAGCCCGAAGCCTTCGATGATCGACGCCTGGAAGCGATCGCGGTAGACGCGCCGCGTCTCGGGTTTCACCGCTTCGGCCCCGGCCACCACGAAGCGCAGGCTGGAAAAGTCGCCGTCCTTGGCGGTGCGGGCATAGTTGGCAAGGAAGGTGTCGGTGCCGAACATCACGGTCGGCTTCACCTTGCGCGCGATCTCCGGGATGATCTTGTAATGCAGCGGCGAAGGGTAGAGGAACAGCTTTATCCCGAGCACCAGCGGCAGGATGGTGCCGCCCGTCAGCCCGAAGGAGTGGAATGCGGGGAGCACGTTGAGCAGGATGTCCGCGGGCGAGACGGAGATGCGCGCCTCGGCCTGCATGACATTGGCGAGCAGGTTTCGGTGCGACAGCACCACCGCCTTCGGCGTGCCTTCCGATCCCGAGGTGAACAGGATCACCGCAGGCTTGGCCGCGTCCTGCCGCTGCAGCGGCAGGCGCCACAGCAGCGCGGCCGCGACCTTGTCCAGCGTCGTCACGCTGGCGCGCGCATCCTCCAGCCACAGCATCTTGGCGCCGCCTGCCTCGACGGCGGCTATGATGTCGTCGAGGCCTGCCTTCTCGATGAAGGCGCGGGACGAAACGACCGTCCTGATCACGGCCGTGCGTATCGCGGCGGTTACGCTCGCGGGTCCGGCGGTGTAGTTGATCATGGCCGCGACGCGGCCGGCCGAGATCAGGCCGACGAAGGAAAGCACCACGCCGTTGGCATTGGGCAGCAGCAGGCCGACCGCCTCGCCCGGCGCCGTCACCGCCTCGAAGCGGTGGCCGAGCACGCGCGCTCCGATGAACATCCTGCGATAGGAGAGCGAGCCGGAAATGACGTCCTCGATGATGGGCCGCGAGGCGCCGATACGGTCCGCGGCATCCCGCATGGCGAGGAAGAGGCCGCGGTCGAGGTTGGCGCCATAGAGCCGGGCCTCGGCGAAACGGTCGAACAGTGCATTGGTGTTGGAGGCCATGTCGGGGTTGCGCGCCACCAGCTCGGCGATCGTCATCGGCTCCAGCACGCTGAGTGAAAGACGCCGGAACCAGTGGCGCGGCGCCTTGTCCTTCGGCGTCAGCGACATCGGCAGGTCGCGGGCGCCGGCGACGAAGATCGGCACGATGCGCGCATCCGCCTGCATGGCGATGCGGGTGATGGCGCGAAACAGCCGGAACGACTTGAGGTCGGGCTCGACCGCGTCCGGCAGGTAGACGGCAAGCCGGCCCTTGCCCTTCAGCACGCGCACCAGGCGGCGGCTGACGAAGACATGCTCGGCATTGAAGGCGATGGTGCGGGCAAGCTCACGCCAGGGCTCCAGCCAGGGCGAGCGAGCCGATTCCTCGTCGAGGATGTGCAGCGTGTCGTCGGGGAGCAACGACAGCATCAGCGCCGGCTCGAGGCGCGACTGGTGCGAGATCACGTAGATGACCGGTGTTTGCGCGTTGCGCGCGAGGCGAACCCGCTCGTCGGCGATTCGATAGGCGAGTTTGAACGGCACGTAGAGCAGCGCCTGCGTGAAGCGCAGGTCGAGCTGCACCGTCTCGATCGCGCCGATCAACAGCCAGGCAAGGACAAGGCCTGCAAGCAGCGCCAGTGCCAGGATCATGCCGCTCTCTCCCAGGTCTCCTCGGCGCGGCTCTTGAGCGACCGCTTCGATGAAGAGGGTAGCGGAATGGAGGGCAAGGTCAATGCGGGGATCGCGCGGCGGCCCTTTCTCTCCTTGTGGGAGAAGGTGGCCGAGCGAAGCTCGGACGGACGAGGGGTTGGTGACGGATCACTACTTTGAAGGAATTAATCAATTGGAATTATTGGATTTATTTGGCGACGCATTCCTTCACGCACTCCTCATGCGTCTCGGCATCACGCGCCTTCGCCTTCTCCCACAAGGGGGTAAGGCGGCTTCAAGCCGCCTTCAGCCTCCCGCTGATGAAGCGGAATTCCTGCGACTTGCCGCCATAGCCGTAAGCCGCCGCCGGCACCTCGTGCACGAAGGCGTAGCTTTCTTCATGCACGCCGCCCAGCAGGCGGACGAAGGCATCGAAGATCGCCTTGAGATAGGCTTCGAGCTCCAGCTTGGTGTTGGTTCCGTCCACCACCTTGATGTCGAGCCAGAACGTGTTTGTCCCATGCTCGGCCAGAGACCTGCCGCCGGCGAACCAGTGCTGCGGATCGACATAGTTGACCGCGACGGCGGTGATGGTCGGGTCCTTGCGCAACTGCGTCGCGGTGATTTCGGTGACTTCCCTGGCGATCTCGGCGGAAAGCCTGGCGTCCGGCTTGCCGGTGATGCTGACGTTGATGATCGGCATTTTTCTCTCCTTCTGTTCGGCGGCCTCGTGCCGCCGTTGGTAGGACTATGCTGCTATCCGACAATCAATAAAATCGAATTGTTTTTGATATATGGTTCGATATTATCGAATTATGGAAACGCTCGATCCCGATCTGCTCAGAACCTTCCTTGCTTTCGTCGATGGCGGCTCGCTGGCCAGGGCCGCCTCCGCCGTCGGCCGTTCGCCGTCCGCGGTGACCACTCAGATGCAGCGGCTGGAGGAAATCGTCGGAGAGCCGCTGCTTGCTCCCCAGGGCAGGGGGCGCGGCCTGACGCCAGCCGGCGAGGACCTTGTTGGCCATGCCAGGCGCATCCTTGCCGTCCACACCGAGGCCTGGCTGGCGTTGAAGGGCGCGCGGGCCGGCGGCCGCGTCGCCATCGGCACGACGCAGGATTTCGCCGACCACGGCCTGCCGGACCTGTTGCGGGCCTTTGCCGCCAGCCATCCGCGCGTTCGGATAGAACTGCGCGTCGGGCGCTCGCTGGAGCTGGGGCAGGCGTTGCAGGCGAGCCAGCTGGACATCGCGATCACCATGCGCCAGGCGCCCACGGCCGACGAAGTCGCGCTGATCAGCGAGCCGATGCTGTGGCTATGCTCGCAAAAAGGGCTGGCGGCGCGGGAAGAGGAAGTGCCGCTGGCGCTGCTCGATCCCTATTGCGGCTTCCGGGTGGCGGCGCTGGCCGCGCTCGATGCCGCCGGCCGCCGCTACCGCATCGCCGCCGGCAGCGCCAGCCTGGCCGGCCTGCGCACGGCGGTCGACGCCGGCATCGCGTTGACGCTGCGCACGAGGCGCTTTGCCCGTTCCGGCATCGTGGTAGCTCCGGACCCGTTGCACC
>JBFLWR010000109.1:0-11731 GCA_040755925.1 Pseudomonadota bacterium | reverse complement strand
ACGCCCTTCTGGCTGAGCCAGCGCCGGTAGGCGATCGCCGATTTGTCGGCCCTGATCGGGGTTTCGGCGCGCGGGTCGAGCGGCAGGCGCTTCGGCACCTGGTTTTCGAGGATCGGCTTGTCCTGGCCGAAGATCGTCTGCTGGAAGCGCTTGATCACCTTGTCTTCGCTGTTCTCGTCGAGCACGCAGAGCAGCATGTGCGCGCGGACATGCTCCTGATCGACCGGCTGCAAGAAGATTGCGATCACGTCGCTGCGGCTCTCGTCGACCGGGCTCGATTTGTAGAGCACCGAGCAATAGGGATGCGGCACGCGGTAGACATAGTCGACATCGGCGCCGCCATCCGAGGCGGTCGAGGCCATCGGCTGGAAGAAGCGGCAGCGCGTGGCCAGTATCTCGTCGCGGTCGACCGAGATTTCGACATCGTATTCCTTCACCTCGGTATGCGGCTCGGCGCCGAGGATGTCCGTGTGCACGTAGGGAAAGTGGCCCATGTCGAGAAAGTTCTCGATGGCGCGTGGCGCCGAGACGTTGACGCCGAAAGTCGCCGCGTTGAGCTTGCGCCGGTCGGGCTCGGCATATTCGGGGATCGGGAAGAGCTCGGCCGGCGGGGACCCGAGCGAGGTCCAGACATAGCCGTAGGCGCTTCTCGCCGGGAGCCTGTCGGCGGCCGAGACCTGGTCGGCCCGGCGCAGATCAGGCCGCGAACGCCAGACTATCGGCGCGCCATCGGCGCCGACCTCGAAACGGAGGCGTTCCTCGAGCAGGACCGTTTCCTGGACGGCGCCGGGCGCGACTTCGGCGATCGCACCCACGGGGTGCCAGAGGTTGAGGATCACCGTATCCAAGCATTTTGCCATGGCGTTACCTTCCAAATACGTCAGTCAGATTTGCGCCGGTATGGCGCCGTAGGTCAGCGCCCGGTCGCGCAGCCAGCGCCGGTAGGAAACCGAGACGGCATCGGCGCGGATCGGCGTCTCGGCGCGCGGATCGAGCGGCAGGCGCTTCGGCACCTGGTTCTCAAGGATCGGCTTGTCCTGCGCGAAGATGAGCTGCATGAAGCTGCGCACCGTCGCCGCCTCCATGCCTTCCTTGAGATAGCAGAGGTAAGGGTGCGCGATGCAGTTCTCTTCGTCGACCGGCTGCACGAACAGCGTGATCACGTCGAGCCGATGCTTCTGGATCGGATTGCTCTTGTAAAGCGCAACCGTATAGGGCCGGATGACCTTGTAGATATAATCGACGACGAAGCCTTCCCTGGCCGTCGGCGAGGCCACGGGCTGGTAGAATTTGCATTCCGTCGCCAACACTTCGTCCTGCGCGGTGATCTCCACATTATAGGGCGCCACCTCGGTATGCGGCTCCTCGCCGAGCCAGCCGGTGTGGACGAAAGGGAAATGACCCATGTCGAGGAAATTCTCGACGGCGCGCAGGCCGGAGACCTTGACCGCGATCGACCCGCCGCTGACCAGATGGCGATCCGCCTCGTTGGCCTCGGGGATAAAGACGATGTCGCGCCAGGGCTTGTCGAGACAGGCCCAGACGAAGCCGTAGCGCTCGGCCGAATTCAGCGCGGCGCCCGTATCGGCGCGAACGACTTCGATCTTGTGCATTTGCCTGCGGACGACGAGATCGACCCCGAGCAGACGGGTCGCGAATGGCGTATCCTGGCTGAGCGATTCCTGGTCCGCGACGATGTGCCAGTCGTTCAGCAGCTCGCGGTCGACGCAACGGGCAGCCATCGGCTTCCCTCCCAACTCGGCTAGCCCTTCACCATGAACCTAGCCCGGCGTTTCGAGATGACGAAACCACAAGATTGGATATCAATCAATAAATTTTTGTCAGCCAAAATCCTTTTTTGTGTTGACAGATTTCAATGATTGACTTCCGATGTATGAAAATCTGAATCCGGGATATGCCGCATCCTGACGGGGCATGTCTTCACCACGGAAAGCCCGCCGATCATGTCCTCGAACTCGCGGAGGTCCGCGCTTTGAGCAGCCGCTCCCAGGCGATCGCGGACACTCTGACGCGCGCCATCATCGATCACCGCCTGGTGCCCGGCTGCAAGCTCGGCGAGCGCGAGCTAGCAGAGATATTCGACGTCAGCCGCATCGTGGTGCGCCAGGCGCTAATACGGCTTGCCGATGACGGCCTTGCCCAGATCGAGCGCAATCGCGGCGCCTTCGTCGCCAAGCCCAGCATGCAGGAGGCGATGGAAATCTACGACGCGCTGACGCTTGTCGAGCAGGGCGTGGCGGCCCAGCTCAGCGACCGGCTGGGGCCGGCCGGCTGGGCCGAGCTGCGCCATCATGTCGAGCGCCAGCGTCAGGCCGTCGCCGACGGCAACGATGCGCTGGCCGACGTGCTCGGCCAGGAATTCCACATCGTTTTCGTGCGCCTCAGCCGCAACAAGGTGATGCAGGAAATCCACGCGCAGCTGGTGCGCCGCACGACGCTGCTGCGCTCGCTGATCTCGGCCGATTTCGACTACTGCAACCTGCTGGACGACCATTCGCGGGTTGTCGACCTTCTGGAAAAAGGCCGCCTGAAACAGGCGATGGACCTCATCGATACCCATCACCGGTCCGTGGTGCGCGGCTACATCATGGACCGCGAGGTGTTTCCGGAAATGACGCCCGCCGAGGCGCTGGCGCCCTATATCGGCGGCAAGATGGACGGGGTACCGACCCTGGTTCCGTCCAGGAAGCCGGAGAAAATATCCGGGAATGGCGACGGCGCGGCGCACGTGCACGTCCATCTCCCCAAGCAAGACCGGGCACCGACAAGCCGGGCATCAACCAAGAAAACCAACAGAGGGTTACCGACATGAACGACCTGACGAGACGCGGATTCCTGAAATACAGCGGTGCGCTGGGCGCTGCGCTCGGCACCGGAGCACTGAGCACCATCGCCAGAGCCGATGATGTGCTCAAGATCGGCGTCGTCTACGTCTCGCCGATCGCCGAGATTGGCTGGACCAAGCAGCACAGCCTGGGCGTCGAGGCGATCAAGTCCGAATTCGGCGACAAGGCAAAGCTGACCGTCATCGACAACATCTTCATGCCGCAGGATGCCGAACGCGTCTTCCGCGAGCTGGCCAGCGCCGGCAACCAGCTGATCTTCGGCACAAGCTTCTCGCATGGCACGCCGATGCAGAAGGTAGCGCCGCGCTTCCCCAAGATCGCCTTCGAGCATTGCTCCGGCATCGTCCACCTCGCCAACCTCGGCACCTTCGAAGCGAAATACTATGAAGGCACCTTCGTTGCCGGCGCGGCGGGCGGCTACATGTCGAAGTCGGGCAAGATCGGCTTCATCGGCGGCTTCCCGATCCCCGACATCGTCGGCCCGGCCAACGCGCTGCTGCTCGGCGCGCAGAGCGTCAACCCGAACGCCACCTGCAACGCCATCTTCCTCAACTCCTGGTTCGACCCGGGCAAGGAGAAAGAGGCAGCAAAGACGCTGCTGTCGCAAGGTTGCGACGTCATCTGCTCGATGACCGATACGGCGACCGGCGTGCAGGTCGCCGGCGAAGGCGGCGCGTGGTCGATCGGCTATGCCAGCGACATGTCGAAGTTCGCCTCGGGCAAGCAACTGACCTCCTTCGTGCTCGACTGGACGAGCGACTATGTCGGCGCCGCCAAGGCCGTCGCCGCCGGCACCTGGAAGCCCGAGGTGCGCTGGGACGGACTGGCCGCCGGCGTCGTCAAGATGGCGCCCTACAATGACGGCATGCCGGCCGACACCAAGGCCAAGCTGAAGCAGCTCGAGGCCGATATCGGCAGCGGCAAGGTGCATCCTTATGGCGGCGAGCTGAAGGACCAGGACGGCAAGGTGAAGGTCGCGGCCGGCTCGGTTCTGGACGACGACGGCATTCGCGGCATGAACTGGTTCGTCAAGGGAATGATCGGCAAGCTGAGCTGATCGCCCTCAAGAGAACCGGGAACGCCGAGGCTCGATCTTCGGCGTTCCCGCCTGGTTCCCGTCCAACCCCGCTTCACGCCCGGCAGGACCCGCCATGCATCCGCGACTAGAATTGCGCAACATCTCGAAGCGCTATCCCGGCGTCATTGCCAATGACGACGTCTCGCTTTCGATTCAACCCGGCGAGATCCATGCCGTGCTCGGCGAAAACGGCGCCGGCAAATCGACCCTGATGAAGATCATCTACGGCGCGGCTCAGACCGACTCCGGCGAGATATTCTGCGACGGCAATCCGATCACCGCGCACAATCCGGCGATGTCGCGCGCGCTCGGCATCGAAATGGTCTACCAGCATTTCGCGCTGTTCGAATCCGTCTCGGTGGTCGAGAACATCGCGCTGTCGGCAAGCAGCGCCTTCCATTTGCCTTCGCTCGCCGAGAAGATCCGCGAGCTTTCGCTGCGCTACGGCATGCCCATCGACCCGCACCGCCAGGTGCACGACCTTTCGGTCGGCGAGCGGCAGCGCGTCGAGATCGTGCGCTGCCTGCTGCAGTCGCCGAAGCTTCTGATCCTCGACGAACCGACCTCGGTGCTGACGCCGCAGGCTGTGGTCAAGCTGTTCGAGACGCTCCGGCAGCTTTCCGCCGAAGGCTGCAGCATCGTTTATATCAGCCACAAGCTCGACGAGGTGCAGGAGCTCTGCGACACCGCCACGGTGCTGCGCAACGGCAGGGTCACCGGCACCGCGCGCCCGAAGGAAACGACATCGCTGGAGCTCGCCCGCATGATGGTCGGCTCCAAGCTGCCGGAAATGCATGTCAGCCCGGCGACGCCAAGCGAGCGACCGGTGCTCGAGGTGAAGAACCTCACGGCCAAGGCAAGGGACCATTTCGGCGTCGATCTGAGGGACGTGTCCTTCAGCGTGCATGGTGGGGAGATCGTCGGCCTTGCCGGCGTCTCCGGCAACGGCCAGGCAGAGCTCATCTCGCTGCTCAGCGGCGAGCGCACACATGGCCAGGGCGACGCGATCACAATCAACGGGCAAGCCGCCGCCGGCCTGCGCCCCGACGAACGCCGCAAGCTCGGCCTCGCCTTCGTTCCCGAGGAGCGGCTCGGCAGGGGCGCGGTGCCGTCGCACACGCTGTGGGAGAACGCGGTGCTGACCGCGCATCGCTTCGGCACCGTCCGCAAGGGCCTTGTCGACCGGCGCCGGGCTAGCGCCTTCGCCGCCGGCATCATCGACCGGTTCAAGGTCAAGGCCAACGGTCCAAGCTCGACGGCGCAGAGCCTTTCCGGCGGAAACCTGCAGAAATTCATCGTCGGGCGCGAGATCGCCCTGGCGCCGAAGCTGCTGCTCGTCTCGCAGCCGACCTGGGGCGTCGATGTCGGCGCCAGCGCCTTCATCCGCCAGACCATCGTCGACCTCAGCCGCGCGGGCACGGCGGTGTTCGTGGTCTCCGAGGAGCTCGATGAGCTGTTCGAGATCTGCGACCGGTTGCTGGTGATCTGCCAGGGGCAGGTTTCGCCGCCGCTGGTGCGCACAAGCACCGACCGCGAGGAGATAGGGCTCCTGATGACAGGCCGAACGATGAGCAAGGACAGGAGTGGCAGCGTTGCACTTCAGGATTGAACAAAGGCCGGAGCCTTCGGCCACGATGCGCGTTGCCGCACCGGTGCTGGCCTCGGTGCTGACGCTGATCGTGGGTTCGCTTTTCTTTGCCTCGCTTGGGCACGAACCGCTACCGACGCTCTACGCCTTCTTTGTCGAGCCGCTCAGCTCGATCAACGGGCTGTCGGAATGGCTGCTCAAGGCTTCGCCGCTGATCCTGATTGCCTGCGGCCTGGCGATCGGCTTTCGCGCCAATGTCTGGAACATTGGCGCCGAGGGCCAGTTCACCATGGGCGCCATTGCCGCCAGTGGGGTCGGCCTGTTCTGGCCGGACCCGGAAAGCGTGCTGCTGTTGCCGCTGATGTTCCTGGCCGGCATGGCCGCCGGCATGGCCTGGGCGGCGATCCCGGCCTTCCTGCGCGCCCGCATGAACACCAACGAGATACTGGTCACGCTGATGATGACCTATATCGCGACGTTGTTCCTGTCCTATCTGGTGCATGGACCGTGGCGCGATCCCGCCGGCTTCAACTACCCGCAGACGGCCCTGCTGCCGGCGGCGGCCATGTTCCAGTCCTTCGATCCTGCCTACCGGCTCAATCCCTCGATCTTCATCACCGTCGTCGCGGTGCTCCTGATGTGGCTGTTCACCGACCGCAGCTTCCTCGGCTACAAGATGTCGGTGAGCGGCGCGGCCCCGCTTGCCGCCCGTTATGCCGGTTTTCGCGAGTCGGCGGCGGTGTGGATCGGGCTTCTGGCGGGTGGCGCCGCGGCCGGCGTCGCCGGCATGGCGGAAGCGGCCGGGCCGCTCGGCCAGCTCTCGCCGCAGATTTCGCCCGGCTACGGCTTTGCCGCCATCATCGTCGCCTTCATCGGACGGCTCAATGCCTTCGGCATCGTGCTCGGCGGGCTCTTGATGTCGCTGCTCTTCCTCGGCGGCGAAGGCGTGCAGATGACGCTTGCCCTGCCCTCCGCGCTGACGCGCATCTTCCAGGGCATCCTGCTGTTCTTCCTGCTCGCGGCCGATTTTTTCATCTTCTATCGCATTCGCGTCGTGCGGCCGGCGAAGAATGCGCACGCGCCCGAAGCGGCACACTAGCGGGAGGCAGACCGATGGAATTGTTCATCGCCATCTTTACCGGCACCATCATCGCCGCCACGCCGCTGATCTTCGCCGCACTCGGGGAACTCGTCGTCGAGAAGTCCGGCGTGCTCAACCTCGGCATCGAAGGCATGATGCTGATGGGCGCGGCCTTTGCCTTCTGGGCGGTCACGGCCGGCTATCCCATGCCCGTCGCGATCATCGCCGGCGCGCTGGCAGGTGCTGCCGCCTCGCTGCTGTTCGGCGTGCTGGCGCTCACATTCCTCACCAACCAGTACGCCGCCGGCCTGGCGCTGGCGATCTTCGGTTCGGGCGTGTCGGCCTTCCTCGGCCGCGGCTTCGGCAGCGCGCCGATCGAGGCACTGCACGGCGTCAACGTTCCAGTCCTCTCCGACCTGCCGGTGATCGGGCCGCTGCTCTTCCGCTTCGACCCGCTGGTCTACCTGGCGCTGCTGATGTTCGTGGCGATCAGCTGGTTCCTATACCGCACCAAGGCAGGCCTTATCCTGCGCACGATCGGGGAATCGCCGCAGACGTCACACGCCATCGGCTATCCGGTGATCAGGATACGCTACATGGCCGTGCTGTTCGGCGGCCTGATGGCCGGGCTGGCGGGTGCCTACCTGTCGGTCGCCTACACGCCGCTCTGGGTCGAGAACATGACCGCCGGCAAGGGCTGGATCGCGCTGGCGCTGGTGGTGTTCGCGACATGGCGGCCGCTGCGCATCCTGCTCGGCGCATGGCTGTTCGGCGGCATGACGATCCTGCAGTTACAGGGACAGGCGCTCGGTCTCCAGGTGCCGTCGGAACTGCTGTCGGCCCTGCCCTATCTGGCCACGATCGTGGTGCTGGTGCTGATCTCGCGCAACCGCCAGATGCTGGCGCTGCACTTTCCGGCCTCGCTGGCAAAGCCGTTCCGGCCAGCCGGCTAACTGGCTTTGGGCACGTTGGCGTCGCCGCTCGCATAGCGGGCCAGCGTCGCCTTGGTTCGCCATCAAAAACCGTGATCGAGCACCTAGGGCGTGTTGGCCGCGAGCATGCGCCGCGCGCTTTCCTCATCGGTGATCAGTATCGTCGGCGCGATCAGGTTCATGGCGCCGAGCAGCGCCTCGGTCTTTTCAGCGCCGCCGGAGGTGAGGATGCGGATCGGCGCCTTGCGCAGGCGATCGACATCGACCGACATCACATGGCTGTTGACGGGATGGTCGACAAGGTCGCCATTGCGGTCGTAGAAATGGAAAAGAAGGTCGCCGACGGCGCCACGCGCGAGAAGCGCCTCACGGTCCGCTTCCTTGAGAAAGCCGCCGCGCGAGAAAGTGGTGGCCGAAGCGATGCCGCCGACGCTGAGCAGAACGGCGTCAAGCGCATCGGCCATTTCAAAAATCTCCTGAAGGCCACAGCGCTCGACCAGCGCGATCTTGGTTTCGACGCTGTCGACAACGGCCGGCGTCGGCATCAGGTAGCCGTCGCCCTGGAATATCTGGGCGAAGCGCCAGGCGAACTCGGCCGGGTTTACACGGCGCGCGACGCCGACGCCGCCAAGCAGCGAGATGACGCTGAAATCGGTCAGCGACTTGGCGCTGATGAAAGGCAAGGTGTTGAACAGCGTCACGCCCCAGCCGACGCCGACCCGCATGCCGGATTTCATCGCGTCGGACAGGAACATGCCGGTCTTAGCGGCGATCGCCGGGATCGGATCGGCATTGGGGTCGGTCAGCGGCGCCACCAGCGCCTGCTGCAGGCCAAAAGTCCTTTCGAGCGCGCGCTCCAACCGCACGATCTCCAGAAGCTCGCTCTCGATGGTGATCTTCACCTCGTTGCGCGCCCTGGCCTCCGCCAGCATGCGCACGATGGTGACACGGCCGACACCCAGCACGTCGGCGATTTCGTTCTGCGTCATCTGCTCGACGAAATACATCCATGCCGCTCGAATTCTCTGGCGGTCGGTCCTGCTTTCGTTGACGACCTGCTCGGATGCCCCAGCCGCCCTGCTGTTATCGGGTTCGCTCTGTCGTCGCCTGCCCAAATTCCCCTCCGCAATGCCGCCGTCGATTCTGCGCGCTGGTGAAATATCGTCTATTGATCTACCAATCGACACGAACAATCTAGAGAGGGTGGCTGACACCCTCCAAGCCGTGAGACCGGCTTCCGCATTTCGAGGCCATTGCCGATGCTGCGACAGATCTCCGAGGATGTGCGCGCCAACCTGAAGGACCGGCTTCGGGAACTGCGCGACGTTATCCGCCAAAGCCGCCACGACAACGCGGGCGAACCGCCACGCGAAATAGCCAATCTGCCGCCTTTCCCGGGCAAGAGCCTGCTTGGTCATGCCGCGAGCGCCGTCGACGAGGCGCTGACGATTGCCGAATCCTTCGTTCCTCACTCCCGGCCGCTCAAGATCGACGGCACGACGGTGAAAAGCCTGCGGACCTATTTCGCCGATGGCAATGAGGACCGGCAGATCGACGGTGAACGCCAGTTTCGGCGTGACATGTATTACCTGACCCGGGCGGTTCTCGCCGGCTACGGCGTCGACAATCCGCGCGTGCACGAGGCGAGCTTTTCGGCGGTGCACGCCGCGATGCGCAGACGCCATGCCGACCTCCTGGCCGGCGCGACCGCGGATGCGGCTTCCACCGACCAGATCGCGGCCGCCTGCTCGGCCTTGCTCGTCGAATGCCTCGGCCACCGTCCCGTTCAGCTCGGCGAGGCTGGAAGCGGCGACCGCTCGCTCGAAATCAGATGTCTTGCGCCGTTGGCGCTTGCTTGCGGACTGGCGACCAAGGCCGATGGCGTCGCGCCCGAGCCGGACATTCTGGAGATCGCGGTGCTGGCGGCCGAAGTGCGCGCGGATCGCATCGGCCAAGCGTGCGCCCGTGCCAATGCAGTGCAGGAGTTGACCCCGGTTCTGGCCACCCTGCTCGCGCATCTGACGTAACCGCCGGTTCCTGACCTGCTATTTTTCTGTCGCCATGGCGGCGATGGTCTTCTTGGCGCGCTGGATCGAGGCCGGGCTCATGCTGAGCTCGGTCAGCCCCATCTTGACGAATGTCGGGATCAGGTCCGGCCGGCCGGCCGCCTCGCCGCACATGCCGACCATGATGCCGGCAGCGACCCCAGCCCGGGCCGTCAGCTCGATCGCTGACATCACGGCCGGGTTGGTGACGTCGTTGAGCTTGGCAACCGTCGGATTGAGACGGTCGGCGGCCATGATGTACTGCGTCAGGTCGTTGGTGCCGATCGAGAAGAACGCGACTTCTTTCGCCAGCGCCGGCGCGATCAGCACGGCCGCCGGCGTCTCGATCATCACGCCAAGGTCGAAAGCGGCGTGCGGCACAGCTTCGGCCTTCAGTTCGGCGGCGCATTCCTCGACAAGCGCGCGGGTGCGGGTGACCTCGGCGATCTCCGAGACCATCGGCAGCATGACCTTGATATTGCCGTGGGTCGCGGCCCTGAGCAGCGCGCGCAACTGCTTCTTGAATATGTCGGGGCGGTCGAGACACATGCGGATGCCGCGCCAGCCGAGGAACGGGTTCTCCTCGTCCGGGAATTCGATACCGGCGATCGGCTTGTCGCCGCCAATATCGAGCGTACGCACGATGACGGAATGAGGCGCAAAGGCCTTGGCGAGCGCGCTGTAGGTTTCGGCCTGCATGTCTTCCGAAGGCAGATGCATATGGCGCATGAAAAGAAGCTCGGTGCGGAACAGCCCGACGCCCATGGCACCGGCTTCCTGCGCCGCCTCGATCTCCTCCAGCGAACCGATATTGGCCGCGACCTCGATCACCGTGCCATCGGCGCGCTTCGGCGTCACGCCCTTGAATACGGTGAGGCCTGCACGCTCCCGCGCCGCCGCCTCGACACGTCGATTGAAGTCAGCCCGCGCGGTCTCGTCCGGATCGACGATGACGTGGCCGGCATTGCCGTCGATTGCCACCTCCTTGGCCGCGCGCAACTCATTGACCTTCTCGCCGAGACCCAACACCGCCGGGATACCATGCGAGCGCGCGATGATGGCGATGTGCGAGGTGGCGCCGCCATGGCCGCAGACCACGCCGCCGATACGCTTCAGCGGCGCCCGCGCCAGGTCCCAGGCGCCGATGTCGTCGGCAATCAGGATCGCGCCCTGCGGGATGGTTTCCAGGCTGACTTCGTCCTGGCCGAGCAGCACCAGGCATATCTGCCGGCCAACGGCGTGGACATCATCGGCCCTTGCGTTGAGATAATGGTCGTCGACGGCGCTGAAATCGGCGGCGATGGCGGCGGCGGCGGCAATGACCGCCGAGACCGCATCGTCGCCGCCCTTGATCAGCCGTTCGACCTCGCCGGTCAAACCGTCGTCGGCGGCGATGTCGCGCAGGGCCGCCACGATGCCACGGTCTCCGGCCGAGAGATTGTCCTCGGCAAGCGTGCGGTCCATGCGCGTCTGGACGGCCGATACCGCCGCCTGGAATCGCTCGAGCTCGTTATCGGTCTCGTCGGCCCCCAGCCGTCGGCCAGGCCCTTCGATCTCGGCCGGGAAATGGGCAAAAGCCAGTCCGATGGCTACGCCCTCGCTGGCCGCGACGCCTTGGAGTTTCGCAGTTCCATCGATCGGCGAAGCGGGCTGCTGGACGGCCTCCAGAGAAATCGGGGCGATCACGACCTGCGGTTCCGAGCCTGCATCGCTCACTTCGCTCTCGTCCTCGAGGCCAGCCTTCGGGTTCTCCAGATAGCCGATCAAGGCCTCGATCGCCTCGATCGCGTCGGCGCCGTTCGCGCGCACGGTGACTTCCTGGTTCTCCTTGACCGCCAGCAGCATCAGCTTGACCGAGCTCTTGGCGCTGACCGCCTTGCCGTCCTTGACCAGCTCGACGTCGGATTCGAAACCCTTGGCGAGTTTCACGAAACGCGTGGCGGGACGGGCGTGCAAACCTTCATGCACTCTGACGATGGTCGAGCGTTCCATGGCAATAACTCTAGCTTTGTGGCGCCGTCGACGGACGGCGCTGATCCTATCAGGCGGCGATGGTGATGACAGCACCAGGCGTGAGCGCCGCCACGAGCGCTCCGACATCGACCTCGGATGCACAGACTTCACCGGGCCTTTCGGCCTC
>JBFLWR010000108.1:0-12304 GCA_040755925.1 Pseudomonadota bacterium | reverse complement strand
AAAACAAGAACTTAAAGCAGCTGCCCGAGAAATTCCTGCACGGCATGACCCGGCCTGAAATTGCCGAGGCGCTTGATCTCCCAGTGCAACCGGATGCCTGAATTCTCGAGCACCCTCGCCCGCACCGTTTCGCCGAGATATTCGAGGTCGTAGCCGGTCGCCGTTCCGGTGTTGATCATGAAGTTGCAATGCATCGGCGACATCTGCGCGCCGCCGATCATCAGCCCACGGCAGCCGGCCTTGTCGATTTCCTTCCAGGCCGACGTCCCTTCGGGATTCTTGAAGGTCGAACCGCCTGTCTTCTCGCGGATCGGCTGCACCGTCTCGCGATGGTTCTGCACCGCGTCCATCGCCGCCTTGATGACGGCCCTGTCCTCCGGAACACCTTCGAAGACTGCCGAGGTGAATATCAGTCCAGCCGGCGCCGACGAATGCCGGTAGGCGTAGCCCATGTCGGCATTGCTCAGCGTGTGGGCGTTGCCCTTGCGGTCGAGCGCCTTCACCTCGACCACGCGCTCGCGTGTCTCGACGCCGTTGGCGCCGGCATTCATTCGCAGCGCGCCGCCGACGGCGCCAGGAATGCCGTGGTAGAAATGGAAGCCGCCAATGCCGGCCTCATAGGCGACCCCGGCGAGACGCTTGTCCGGCGTCGCGGCGCCCGCCTTGATGGTCGTTGGTCCAGTGACCTCCGCCTCGCCGAAGCCTTTCGCCGAAAGCCGGACGACGAAGCCGGGGATGCCGCCGTCGCGCACGAGAAGGTTGGAGCCGATGCCGACGACCATGACCGGTATCTCTTCCGGCACCGCGCGCAGGAAGGCAGCGAGATCCTCCTCGTCGGCCGGCTGGAACAGCGCTTCCGCCAGGCCTCCGGCGCGGAACCAGGTGATCTTGTCCATCTCGGCATTGGGCGTGATGCGGCCGCGCAGGCCGGAAAGCCGGTCGCCGAGTTTGTCGATCAAGGCCTGGCCGCGCATCATGACGGCGTCCCGCCAAGTTCCCCGGGCAGCGCGTAGGCCCATTGCGTGATGTTGCCGGCCCCGAGGAAGACGACGAAGTCGCCTGGCTTGGCAAGCTCGCGGATGGCCGGCGCGATTGCGGCCGGGCCCTCGATGTAGCGCGCGTCGCGATGGCCGCCGGCGCGGATGCGCGCCACCAGCGCGTCCGACGAAACGCCTTCGATCGGCTCCTCACCAGCGGCGTAGACCGGCGCCACCATCACCGTGTCGGCATCGTTGAAGCAGACGGAGAATTCTTTGAACAGATCGTGCAGACGGGTGAAGCGGTGCGGCTGCGCGATCGCGATGACGCGGCCCTTGGTGGCGCTTCGCGCGGCCTTGAGCACGGCGGCGATCTCCACCGGGTGATGCCCGTAGTCGTCGAACACCTCGACGCCGTTCCAGGAGCCGGTATGGGTGAAGCGCCGCTTGACGCCGGCGAAGGACGACAGCCCCTTCTTGATCGCCTCGTCCGAAAGGCCGAGCTCATGCGCGACCGCGATCGCCGCCGTCGCATTGGAGACGTTGTGCCTTCCCGGCATCGGCAGCCGCAGGTCCTTGATCGTTGTCGTGCCCCGCCCCTTGCGATCGCGGATCGTCACATCGAACTCTGAGGTCGCGCCCTGCATGCGATGGTTGGTGAAGCGCACATCGGCCTGCGCGTTCTCGCCATAGGTGATGACGCGCCTATCCTCGATGCGGCCGACCAGCGCCTGCACCTCCGGGTGATCGGTGCACATCACGCCAAAACCGTAGAACGGCACATTCTCGACGAATTGACGGAAGGCTTCGCGCACCTTGTCGAAGCTGCCGTAGTGGTCGAGATGCTCGGGATCGATGTTGGTGACGACGGCGATGTCGGCCGGCAGCTTCAGGAAGGTCCCGTCGCTCTCATCGGCCTCGACCACCATCCATTCGCCGTCGCCCATGCGCGCATTGGTGCCATAGGCGTTGATGATGCCGCCATTGATGACGGTCGGATCGAGCCCGCCGGCCTCGAGCAGCGTCGCCACCATCGAAGTCGTCGTGGTCTTGCCATGCGTGCCGCCGATGGCGACCGCCTGGCGGAAGCGCATCAGCTCGGCGAGCATCTCGGCGCGGCGGACGATCGGCAAGAGCTTCTCGCGCGCGGCCTTGAGCTCGGGGTTGGATTTCTTGATGGCGGTCGAGACCACGACGACTTCCGCGTCGCCGATATTCTCCGCCTTGTGGCCGACGAAGCATTCGATGCCCTTGTCGCGCAGACGCTGCACATTGGCGCCATCCGCCTGGTCGGAACCCTGCACCTTGTAGCCGAGATTGTGCAGCACCTCGGCGATGCCGCTCATGCCGATGCCGCCAATGCCGATGAAATGCACGAGGCCGATCGTCTGTGGCATCTTCATGCGCGCGTCCTCCTGAAGTCCGAAACTGTTTTGCCGGACGCAATAGCCTCTGTCAGATCGGCGAGCAACCGCGCCGCGTCCGGCTTGCCCGACGAACGGGAGGCCGCGGCCATAGCGGCGAGCCGGTCTGGCTCCCGCATCAGCCCGCCGACGAGCTCGGCGATCCGTTCCGCCGAGAGCGTCGACTGCGGATGGAGCTCGGCGCCGCCGGCCGCCGCGAGTGCCGCGGCATTTGCCGCCTGATCGTGGTCGAGCGCATGCGGATAAGGCACCAGCAGAGCCGGGCGACCGATGACGGCGATCTCCGACACCGTCGAGGCGCCGGAGCGCGACATAACCAGATGCGCCGCCGCCATCCGCGCCGCCATGTCCGTGAAGAAAGGCGAAACCTGAACGTCGACGCCAAGGTCGGCATAGACGGCCTTCACCCCCGCCACGTCTTCAGCGCGCGCCTGCTGGGTGATCGCCAGCCGCTTGCGTTGGTCTTCCGGCAGCAGTGCGACCGCTGCCGGCACTGCATCAGAGAAGAATTGCGCGCCCTGGCTGCCGCCGAACACCAGCAAGCGGAACGGCTCCGCATCGTTGGGCGCGGCATAAGGCGTCTTTGCCGCCTCGAGGATTTGTGGCCTGACAGGATTGCCGGTGGTCACCGTCTTGGCGCCGGCGGCGCTTGCGCCCTCTGGCAGGAAGCCGCCGGCGATCGCGTCGACGCGGCCGGCCAGCGCCTTGTTGGCACGACCCATGACGGCATTCTGTTCGTGGATCAGCGTCGGCACCTTGCGCCGGGTCGCCGCGTAGAGCGGCGGCAGTGTCGGATAGCCGCCGAAGCCGACGACGGCTTCCGGCTTGATCCTGGCGATGACCCGACCGGCCTCGCGGACACCCTGCCAGATCTTCCAGAACGCCGAGAGCACGGCGACCAGATTCTTCGAGCCCAGTGTCGCCGAAGGAATCGCGTGGATGTCGGCGGCGGGAAAGTGCCCGGAATAACGCTCGGCGCGATGGTCGGTGGCAAGATGCACCTTCCAACCGCGCTCGATCAGCTCATACGCAAGCGCCTCGGCCGGGAACAAATGCCCCCCCGTTCCGCCGGCCGCCAGCAGGATGACACCCTTCGACATCCAGCCTCATTCCGCCGGCATTGCGCGCTGCGGGAAGGCAAAGCCCACCTGCTTGCGCTTTTCCGGACGCCTGCGCGTCAGCGCCAGAACCATGCCGACCGAGACCGCAATCGCGATCTGCGAGGAGCCACCATAGGAGATGAAGGGCAAGGTCATGCCCTTGGCAGGCATCAGCTGCAGGTTGACGCACATGTTGATTGCCGACTGCAGGCCGAAGATGGTGACGAGACCACCGACCGCGTAGCGGGTGAAATCGTCCTGCTCCTTGAGCGCGATGCTCAAGCCCCGCAGCACGATGAAGGCGAAGATCGACATGATGAAGAAGCACATGATCAGGCCGAACTCCTCGCCCGCGACCGAGAAGACGAAGTCAGCATGGCTGTCCGGGATGACGCGCTTCACCGTACCTTCGCCTGGGCCGACGCCGAACCAGCTGCCGTTGATCAGCGCCTCGCGGCCCATGTCAACCTGGAACGTGTCGCCCTCGCCGGTGAGGAACTTGTCGATGCGGGCGGCGACGTGCGGGAACACCGTATAGGCCGCGAAGACGCCACCGACGCCGGCAGCGCCCAGCGCGACGATCCAGAACCAGGGCAGCCCGGCCATGAAGAACATCACGCCCCAGGTGCCCAGCACCAGCATGGTCTGGCCAAGGTCGGGCTGCGCAACCAGCAGCGATATTACCAACGCCAGCAAGAGCATCGCGAACAGGTTGCCGGGAATGTCGGGCTGGCGCTTGTGCTCGGCGAACAGCCAGGCGCAGATGATCACGAAGGCCGGCTTCAAGAATTCGGACGGCTGGATGGAGAGCCCGACGAATGACACCCAGCGCCGCGCACCCTTGACCTCGACGCCGACATAGAGCACCGCGACCATCAGCACCAGCATGATGCATAGCATCACCAGCGACATGCGCCTGATCTGTCGCGCGTCGAGGAAGGAAACCGCGAGCATCACGATCAGCGCCGGGATGGTGAAGATGATCTGCCTCGTGGCGAAGTGGAAGCTGTCGAGGCCGATGCGTTCGGCGACCGCCGGGCTCGCCGCGAAGGACAAAACGATGCCGAGCCCCATCAGCGATAGGAACGCCGCCAGGAACCAGCGATCGATCGTCCACCACCAGGTTGCGACAGGACTTTTGTCGAGACGGCTTTGCATCAACGTGGCCCTCCGATGGATTTCACACCATCAATAGCAGTCGCAGCTTGC
The DNA here is from genome assembly GCA_040755925.1 of Pseudomonadota bacterium. Classification (GTDB taxonomy): domain Bacteria; phylum Pseudomonadota; class Alphaproteobacteria; order Rhizobiales; family Rhizobiaceae; genus Mesorhizobium. The sequence goes on along the minus strand of JBFLWR010000108.1, from coordinate 7,594 downwards.
CTGAAGGCTTCGCCGCGAACCTCGAAATTCTTGAACTGGTCGAAACTGGCGCAGGCCGGCGAAAGCAGCACCACCGCCTCGCCGCCGGCGTCCCTCGCCGCATCGCGCGCGGCGTGCTCGACCGCCGCCGCCAGCGTTCCGGATATCTCGTACGGCACCGACTCGCCGAGCGTCGCGGAAAAGGCGGGCGCCGCCTCGCCGATCAGATAGGCCTTGGCGATGCGCGGGAAGAAGCCGCGCAGCGGCTCGATGCCGCCTTCCTTGGCCAGGCCGCCGGCGATCCAGTAGATGCGGTTGGTGAAGCTCGACAACGCAGGCGCCGCCGCGTCGGCATTGGTCGCCTTGGAATCGTTGACGAACAACACATGGTCCTTGCGTCCGACTTGCTCCATGCGGTGTGCAAGTCCCGGGAAGCTCTCCAGCCCGGCCTGTATCTCGCCGAGTTCCAGCCCCACCCTGAGGCAGGCCGCGACCGCCGCGAGCGCGTTCTGCGCGTTGTGCTGGCCGCGCAGCGAGCCGATGCCCTCAAGGAAGGCTATACGGCTGTAGCGGCCATGCACGGCTTCCATCAGATTAGCGCCGTCGGCGAAATAGCCGTCTGTCAAAGGCAGGCGCTTGGAGATGCGGATGACCTGCCGGCCGGCTCTCTCAAGTCGGTCGGCGATCTGGGCGCACCAGGAGTCGTCGACGCCGACGATCGCGGTGTCGGAGCCGGCAACCAGCCGTTCCTTGATCGAGGCGTAATGCGCCATCGTGCCGTGACGGTCGAGATGGTCCGGCGTCAGGTTGAGCAGGATACCGGCTGTCGGGTTGATCGAGGGCGCAAGATCGATCTGATAGGAGGAGCACTCGACGACATAGTGCCGGCCCGGCTCGGGCGGATCGAGCGTCATGATGGCGCGGCCGATATTGCCGCCCATCTGCGTGTCGCGCCCGGCCGATTTCAGGATATGCGCCGTCAGCGCCGTCGTCGTCGATTTGCCGTTGGTGCCGGTGATGGCGATGAAGGGCGCCGCCGGCGAACGCTGGATGCGTTCGCGGCAGAACAGCTCGATGTCGCCGATCACCTCGACGCCCGCGCCGCGCGCAAGCTCGACAGTCCAGTGGGGTTTCGGATGCGTGAGCGGCACGCCGGGCGACAGCACGAAGGCGGCAAAGCGCGACCAGTCGGCGCCGCGCAGGTCGCCAGTGGCGATGCCCGCGGCTGCGGCCTTGGCGACGCTGTCCGGATTGTCGTCCCACGCAAGGATGTCGGCACCGCCTGCGATCAACGCATGCGCGGTGGCGATCCCCGAGCCGCCGAGCCCGAAGAGCGAAACGCGTTTGCCTGCGAAGGAAGCGGCGGGGATCAAGTGGTGTCCTATCTGAGCTTGAGGGTCGAAAGGCCGACCAGCGCCAGGATCACGGCAATGATCCAGAAGCGGATAACCACCTGGCTTTCAGTCCAGCCGAGCTTCTCGAAATGGTGGTGGATGGGCGCCATCAGGAAGACCCGCTTGCCGGTCATCTTGAAGTAGCCGACCTGGATGATGACCGACAGGATCTCGACAACGAACAGGCCGCCGACGATCACCAGCACGATCTCGTGCTTGGTCGCGACCGCGATCGTGCCGATCAGCCCGCCCATCGCCAGCGAGCCGGTATCGCCCATGAAGATCGCGGCCGGTGGCGCGTTGAACCACAGGAAGCCGAGGCCTGCGCCGATCACCGCGCCGAGAACGACCGCGAGCTCACCCGTGCCGGGAACGAAATGGATTTGCAGATATTCCGCGAACACCGCATTGCCGGAGAGGTAGGCGATGACGCCGAAGGATGCGGCCGCGATCATGATCGGCACGATCGCCAGCCCGTCTAGGCCGTCGGTCAGGTTCACCGCATTGCCCGCGCCGACGATGACGAAGCAGGAGAACGGCACGAAGAACCAGCCGAGGTTGATGAGGAATTCCTTGGCGAACGGAAACGTCAGCGACGATGAGAACGGCGCCTGTCCGTTGTGCATGATCACCCATGCAGCGATGCCGGCGATGACGAATTCGAGCCCCAGCCTGGCCTTGCCCGAAAAGCCCAGATGCGATTGCTTGGTGACCTTGAGATAGTCGTCATAGAAGCCGATCGAGCCGAAGCCGACGGTGACGAGCAGCACTACCCAGACATAGATGCTGGAAAGGTTCGCCCAAAGCAGCGACGAGCCGATGATGCCGGACAGGATCATCAATCCGCCCATGGTCGGCGTGCCGGCCTTCTTGAAATGGGTCTGCGGACCGTCGGCGCGGATCGGTTGGCCCTTGCCCTGGCGAAGCCTCAGCGAATTGATGATCGTCGGCCCGAAGATGAAGACGATCAGCGCCGAGGTGATGAGCGCGCCGCCGGTGCGAAAAGTGATGTAGCGGAAGACGTTGAAGACCGAGATCTTGTCCGCGAAATCGACGAGCAGTGTGAACATATGCCTTCCGTCCCCCGAAACCGACCTCAGGTCGGCTCAATGGTTGTTGCTTCCGCCGGAAACTTTCCGAGCAGCGCCTCGACCAGCTTTGAAAACCCTATGCCCTTCGACGACTTCACCATCACCACGTCGCCCGGCCTGAGCACCGACAGCAGGATCGGCTTCAGCTCGTCGGCGCCTGCGCGGTATTCGGTCTCGATCTCGGCGGGTAGAACGTCGGCCAGCACCCGCATCTCGGGGCCGCCGAGAAAGACGTTGTGCGTCTGCGTGCCGACGATGAGTTCGGCAAGCGCGGCATGGAGCTTCGCCGAGTGACTGCCGAGTTCGAGCATGTCGCCGAGCACCGCTATCCGCCTGCCCTCGCCCGCGACGGGCGTGGCGTTGAGCAGCGCCATGGCCGCCGCCATCGATGCCGGGTTGGCATTGTAGCTCTCGTCGATCAAAGTGATCGGTCCGTTCGGATGGTGCAAGACGTGACGCTTGCCGCGTCCGCGCTCAGCCGACAGATCGGCGAGCGCCGCCGCCACCCTGTCGAGGTCGGCGCCCGCCAGTTGCGCGGCGCCAAGCACGGCCAACACGTTCTGCACAATATGGCGCCCGGGCGCACCGACGCGGGCGGCTATCTCGCGCTTGCCGATCTTGGCGGCAATCTCCGAATGGTCGGCATAAAGCTCGCAACTGGTGAGCCTGAAAGTCGCCCGCGCGTGTTCGCCGAAGCCGAAGATATGCTCGACACCAGCGGCCTTCGCCATTCTCTCCAAGAGCTTCCAGCGGGAATCGTCGCGGTTCAGCACGGCGGCGCCACCGGGCTCGATGCCCTCGAATATCTCCGCCTTCGCCGTTGCGATCTCGTCGAGATTCTTGAAGAAACCGAGATGGGCGGCCGCGATCATCGTCACGATGGCGATGTGCGGCCTGACCATCTTGACCAGCGGCCTGATTTCGCCGGGATGGTTCATGCCGATCTCGAAGATCGCGTAGTCGCAGTCTTGCGGCATGCGGGCTAAAGTCAGCGGCACGCCCCAGTGATTGTTGAACGACTGCGCCGAGGCATGCACCTTGCCAACAGCCGACAACACGTGGCGCAGCGCTTCCTTGGTGGTCGTCTTTCCGGCGGAGCCGGTCACCGCGATGATCCTGGCCCGCGAGCGGGCACGCGCCGCAACGCCGAGCTGCTCAAGTGCCGCAAGCACGTCCTGCACCACGATCATCGGCGCGGTCAGCCGGCCGAGCGAGGGCAGCTTGGCCTCGGCCACGACCAGGACGGCGGCGCCCGCCTTGACCGCCGCGGTCGCGAAATCATGCCCGTCCATCGCCTCGCCCTTGATGGCGAAGAAGGCATTTCCGGGCTCCAGGCTGCGGCTGTCGATCGAGATGCCGGTAATGCCTTCCGGCAGCGAGCCGATCGGCCTGCCGCCCATGGCATCGACAAGCGCTTCCGAAGTCCAGAGCAGGCTCATGCGGCGCGCTCCCTCAGCGCTTCGCGCACTTCCTCGTGGTCGGAGAAATGGAGGGTTTCGGTGCCGATGGTCTGGCCTTCCTCATGCCCCTTGCCGGCCACGATCAGCGTGTCGCCAGCATGAAGCATCGCCACCGCCTCATGGATCGCCTTGCGTCGGTCGCCGATTTCGATGGCGCCGGGCGCGGCGGCAAGGATGGCCGCCCGGATGGTCTCTGGAACTTCGGTGCGCGGATTGTCATCGGTGACGATGACGACATCGGCGAGCCGGGTTGCGATCTCGCCCATGATCGGCCGCTTGCCGCGATCGCGATCCCCACCGCAACCGAACACCACGACGACACGGCCGGTGGTGAATGGCCTGACCGACGCCAGCACGTTTTCCAGCGCGTCTGGCTTGTGCGCGTAGTCGACATAGACGGGAGCGCCGGCGGCTGTCGTGCCGACGAGATCGAGCCGGCCCGGCGCGCCTTTCAATTTTTCCAATGCCGCCAAAGCCTTGCCGGCTGATGTTCCAGTCGCGATGGCGAGGCCTGCCGAAACCAGCGCATTGGCGATCTGGAAATCGCCGGCCAGCGGCAGGTCGATCTCGTGCAACACACCGTCGGCCTCGACCTCGGCGCGCTGGCGGTGCCGTTCATGCTCGACCCGCTTCAGCGTGAGGAAATCACCATGACGACCGACCGTGAGCACGCCCAGGCCGGCTGCCCGCGCGGCCTTGATCGTCGGTTCCGACCACGGATCGTCGGCGAAGATGACCGCGGGCGCGCCCTTCGGCAGCAGCGTGTCGAACAGGCGCAGCTTGGCACGATGATAATCCTCGACCGTTGGATGGTAATCCATGTGGTCGCGACCGAGATTGGTGAAGGCGCCTGCCGCCAGCTTGACGCCGTCGAGCCGACGTTGGTCGAGCCCGTGGCTTGAAGCTTCCATCGATGCGTGGGTGACGCCGGCCTCCGCCAGTTCCTTGAGCAACTTGTGCAGGGCCACCGGATCCGGCGTGGTCAGCGACCCATATTCGTTGCGGCCGGGGGCCACCACGCCCGTCGTGCCGATCGAAGCGGCGGCAAAACCGGCCTGCTCCCATATCTGGCGGGTGAAAGCGGCGACCGAAGTCTTGCCGCTTGTGCCGGTAACGGCAACCATCGTTTCCGGCTGCCTGCCGTAGAAGCGCGCAGCGCTCATCGCCAACGCATGGCGCGGATCGTCTACCGCGAGAACCGGAACCGCCAGGCCAGAAACGGCGTTGCCTTTGCCCGTGACGATTGCGGCGGCGCCACGGCGCGCCGCATCGGACGCAAAGGCCGCGCCATCAGCCTTGCTGCCGGCGAGCGCGAAGAAGACGACGCCGGGTCTGACCTGGCGGGAATCGGAGGAGAGTCCGGTAACCTCCAGATCGGGGGAAGCTGTTCCCCCGACAGGCAGGACACCGGCTAGATCTTTGAGATGCATCGCGTTCCGTTCACCGCAACAAAATAGCGCGCAGTTGCCGGCGCGCCCCAAGAATCACTGATAGGAAACCAGCGTTGCACCATTTTCATGGCTGAAATCTGGCTTCACGCCAAGCATGGAGGCTGCGCGCCTGATGATGTTGCCCGCCATCACACCGGCATTGTTGGCGGCGACATCCGTCATCCCGGGCTTTTCCGGGTGCGGGGCGTCGGCGATCGTAAATACGAGGTATTGCGGATCGTCCATCGGGAAGGCGGCGACGAAGGTGTTGAAATTCAAGTCCTTGGAGTACCGGCCGTTGATGACCTTCTCGGCCGTTCCGGTCTTGCCGCCAACCCGATAGCCAGGGACTCTGGCGTTTCTGGCCGACCCCTTCTCGGCGTTCAGCGTGTAGAGGTAGCGCATGCCCTCCACTGTCTTCTCGCTGACTACCTTCTTGGCGACCGCCATTGCATCTTGCTCGCTGCGGACCAGGAATGTCGGCTGGATGAGATAACCCTGCATCAGCGCCGCGCAACCGACGGCGGCCTGCAGGGGCGTCGTCGACACGCCATGGCCAAACGCGATGGTGTACGAATTGACCTGTTTCCACACCTTCGGCTCGGTCGGGCGGGCAATTTCCGGCAATTCGGTCTGCATCCTGTCCAGGATGCCAAGACGATGCAGGAATTCGCGGTGCCCCTCGATGCCGACCAGTTCGGCCTCCCTGGCCGATCCGATGTTGGACGAATACAGGAACACTTCCGGCAGGGACAGCACGCGGTTCTTGCCATGGAAGTCGTGGATGGCCTGGTGGCCGACCCGGATGGGATGCGAAGCGTCGAAGCGGCTGTTCATCGTCGCCTTGCCGGAATCGAGCGCCATCGCCGAGGTGAAGCTCTTGAAGGTCGAGCCCATTTCATAGAGGCCAGCCGACATGCGGTTCAGCCGGTCCTTTTCCTGGGCGTTATAGGGATTGTTCGGATCGAAATCCGGGACGGAGGCCATGGCGATCACTTCGCCGGTCTTGATGTTCAGCACCACACCGCCGGCGCCCAGCGCGCGATAGCGCTCCAGGCCGGCGGCGACCTCGTCGCGCACGACATGCTGGACTCGCAGATCGATCGAGAGCTTCACCGGCTTCAGGTCCCTGGCGATTGCAAGGCCCGACGCCTGCAGGTCGCTCAGACCCTGCTCGTCGATATACTTCTCCATGCCGGAGATACCCTGATTGTCGATATTGGTGAGACCGACAATGTAGGATGAGGTTTCTCCGCTCGGGTAGAAGCGGCGCTTCTCCGTGCGAAAACCGAGCCCCGGAATGCCGAGCGCCATGATATCGGCCTGCTGCTTCGGCGTCAGCTGTCGCTGCAACCAGACGAAGCCGGCGCCGCTCTTGAGCTTGCGATATGTCTGCTCGTAGTCGATCTCGTGCAGAACCGTCGACAGTTTCTCGATTGCCTCGTCGGCGTCGACGATGCTGCGCGGCTCCGCAAATAGCGATGCCGTCCTGATGTCAGTCGCCAGCACCTCTCCGTTGCGGTCGACGATATCCGGACGCGAGGCCGTGACCCTGCTCTGCGGCCCGTCAGACATGTCCGGGCTCTGCATGCCGAGATAGACCAGTCGGCCGGCAATCATCGTGTAGATCGAGAAGAACACCGTCATCGTCATGATGATGCGGGTCTTGGCCTTGCCGCCTGTCGCCTTGCGGGCGGCGTCGACGACGATTGAGCCGTCCTCGGCCAGCTTCTTCCGCCGCTTCAGCAAATCGCCGATCCTTGGAAATCTGCCGATCATTGCACGGTGCTCCCGGTGACCACCGGATCCGTGCTGCCCGCAGGCCCTTTGCCGGAATTGTCGGCCATGCCGCCAAGCCGCTGGGAAGACAGGTCCTGAATGTTGACCGGTTTTAGGGGAACGTCGTCGAGCCCGCCGATCTGGTGGGCATTGACCGGCTCGAGGCCAAGCTGCGACTTGTAGGTTTCCGTGAGCTTCTGCAGACGCGAAGGCTGCGTGAGCAGGCTCCAGTCGGCCTTCAGAAGATCTATCGTGTCTTCCTCATAGCGGATCTGGGCATGCAGCTTCTGCACCGCCGCCAGTTGCTCCTCGGCTTCGCGCTTGGTCTTGTAGGTCAGGGCGGCCGCCGAGACCATGACGGCAATCAAGACTATGTCGCTGGTACGAAACACGTGCTCACCTCTCCCCCGGCCGCTCGACAGCGGGAAGCTTTGGAAGACCGAAAATCGAAAAGTCACCGT
>JBFLWR010000107.1:0-20361 GCA_040755925.1 Pseudomonadota bacterium | reverse complement strand
AATTCTTCAATTCTTCAATTCTTCAATTCTTCAATTCTTCATTTCCTCTAGAGCCCCGAAACTTCCGCTCTGGCAGCGAGTCCGGATCGGGCGGCACTTCGGCGCCGCCGTTCATCGGCAGTTGCATGAACACCGTGTCCAGCCAGCGTCCGTGCTTGTAGCCCGATCCTTCAAGGCGCCCTGAATGGCTGAAGCCGAGCTTCTCGTGCAGCCTGACCGAGCCGCTGCCGGCGTGGCCGTCGCCGATCACCGCGATGATCTGACGGAAACCGGCCGAGCGCGCGGCCTCGATCAGCGCCTGCATCAGCAAAAGCCCTATGCCCTGGCCCTTGGCCTCCGGCGCGACATAGACGGAATCCTCGACGATGAAGCGGTAGGCGGGGCGCGGCCTGAACGGGCCGGCATAGGCATAACCCAGCACGACGCCATCTCTCTCCGCCACGAGGTACGGATAGCCACCCGCCGTCAGGTTCGCGAATCGGCCGCCCATTTCGGCGCGATCGGGCGGCTCGAGCTCGTAGCTTGCGGTGCCGTGCGTGACCGCGTCGGCATAGATTTCCGTGATTCGGTCGAGGTCGGTCGCCGCAGCGGCTCTGATGGCAAGAGTGCTCATGATTTATGCAAATTGTTTTCCTGCCTCAATAGCAGCAGAGGCAGCCATAAAAGGAAAGGGCGGCCATTGGGCCGCCCTTCCGCAAGTCTATGGTCCAGTCACTGCCGGCTAGCGCCTTAGCGGCGGTCGCCCATGAACTGCAGCAGGAACATGAACAGGTTGATGAAGTCGAGATAGAGCCTCAACGCGCCCATGATCGCCTTGCGGCCGGCGACATCCGAGGCATCGCCGTCGAAATACATCTCCTTGATCTTCTGCGTGTCGTAGGCCGTCAGGCCTGCGAACACCAGCACGCCGATCGCCGACACGGCGAAGGCGAGCGCAGACGACTGCAGGAAGATGTTGATCAGCATCGCGATGAACAGCCCGAACACGCCCATGATCAGGAACGAGCCCATCGCGGTGAGATCACGCCTGGTCGTGTAGCCGTAGAGCGAAAGCGCGCCGAAGGCGGCCGCCGTGGCGAAGAACGTCTGGGTGATGCTGGTGCCGGTGTAGACGAGGAAGATCGTCGACAGCGACAGGCCGACAAGGCCGGCATAGACCCAGAACGTGGTCTGCGCCGCGCCGACGCTCATCGACTGGATCCTGAAAGACAGGAACATCACGGCAGCCAGCGGCGCCAGGATGACCACCCAGCGGAACGCGCTGGCATAGATGAGCTGGCCGAAGCCGGTCAGCTGGCCATCGCCGGTGACGGCGAGATGGAAAGCACCCCAGGCGGCAAGGCCGGTGATGAGCAGGCCAAGCCCCATAAGGTTGTAGACTTTGATCATATAGGCGCGAAGGCCCTGATCGATGTCGACGCGCGCGCCGGGTACGGCGGACGTCTGGTAGTTGCGAATGGGATCAGCCATTGGAAATCCTCTGTTGCTTCTGCCCCGTCCGGTGACAGGCCTTCCGGCCAGGCGCCGCTGGCGGGGCTCCAGCATGCCTGCGCGAAATATGATGGTTCTTGGCGTCAAGAACAAGACGGTAACCGGGCGTAACGCTTCGTGACAGGGCGAAACGGCCGGTTTTCGGCCCCTCGGGTGGCATCCTTACGAAGATTTAACCCCTGCAGCCAGTATTCAGAGCGCGCGCAGCACCGGCGCCGCCTTGTGGCCGAGCACCCGCCATGTGCCGGCGAGGCCGATGCCGACCGTCACCGCCAGCGAAATCAGGATCGTCGCCACGGCCACCTCCGGCATGAAATGCGAGGGCAGCGTCATGATGTGCGCGACTACGAACCATGCCGCGATGCCGCCCGCGGCAAGCGCGAAAAGCGCCGTGGCCAGGCCGATCAGCATATATTCCAGCGAGAAGGCCGCGATCAGCGTTCTGCGCGTCGCGCCGAGCGTCTTCAGCACGACGGCGTCATGGATGCGCGCCCGGTTGCCGGCGGCCAGGGCGCCGGCAAGCACCAGCACCGAGGCGATCAGCGCCACGCCGGCCGCGGCGCGGATGGCCGTGCCCAGCTGCGCGACCAGCCGGTTGACGATGTCGAGCGCATCCTTGACGCGCACCGTCGTCACCGCCGGGAAGGCGCGCGTGACGGCGTTGAGCAGGCGGGCATCGTCGGCCGTGGTGGCTTGTCTGTCGGTCAGCGTCGCCAGCCAGCCATGCGGGGCGCCGGCGAAAGTGTTGGGCGAGAAATCCATGACGAAGTTGATGCCCATGGTCTCCCATTCGACCTGGCGGAAATTGGCGATCTTCGCCGTCACATTGCGGCCGAGCACATTGACGGTGACGGTATCGCCGAGCTTCAGCCCGAGCTGCTTGCCCTCCTCGGACGAGAACGACACCAGCGGTTCGCCCGAATAATCCGCCGGCCACCATGTGCCTTCGGTCAGCGTGGCGTTCTCCGGCTGCCTGGCGTCATAAGTCAGGCCACGATCGCCGCGCAGCACCCAGGCGCCTTCCGCCGGGATCTTCATCTTGCCGACCTCGACGCCGTTGAGCGCCATGATCCGCCCGCGCAGCATCGGCACCTTGGCCAGCGTGCCATGCGGCGCTTCCTTGCCGACCAGGCCGGCAAAGGCATCGACATCGCCGCTCTGGATGTCGACGAAGAAGAAATTCGGCGCCCGCGCGGGCAGGCTGCCGGAAATTTGTCGTCTGAGATTGCCGTCTATCAGCGCCAGCGTCACCAGGAGCGTCAGGCCAAGTCCCAGCGACAGCACCACCGAGGGCGTCAGCGCGCCGGGCCGGTGAATGTTGCCGAGCGCCAGCCGGAGCGAAACCGAACGAACGCGCGGGCTGCGCCGGGCAGCCCATTGCACCAGCGACGCCACCAGGCGCAGCACCAGGAAGGCGAAGACCGTGGCGCCGACGAAGATCGAAGCGATGCGCCGGTCGCCGGCGGACAGGATGGCCAGCGCCGCCAGCACCAGCACGATCGCCAGCGCGGCACCCGCGTAGGGCAGGCGCGGCAGGCCACGGCTCTCAAAGCCCATCTCGCGGAAAAGCGCCGTTGCCGGCACGTCGCGGGCGCGGCCGAGCGGTAAAAGCGCGAAGGCCAGCGTCACCAGCAGCCCGAACAGCGCCGCCATGGCCAGCGCGCCTGGATAGAAGCCGCCTTCCGCCGGCACCGGAATGACCGACTGCAGCAGGGCGCTCGCCGCGAACGGCATCGCCGCGCCAAGGAGCAGCCCGAACACGATGCCGAGACCGGCGATCAAAAGGATCTGCACGAGATAGACGGTAAAGACGAAGCCGCCGGAAGCGCCTAGGCTCTTGAAGGTGGCGATGACCCCGCGCTTGCCGTCGAGATAGGCGCGCACGGCGTTTGCCACGCCGACCCCGCCGACGACGAGCGCCGTCAGTCCTACCAGCGTCAGGAACTGCGAGAAGCGCTCGATATTGGCCGAAAGCGCCGGCGCCGCGTTGCTGCGCGTGCGGATCGACCAGCCGGCCTGCGGAAAATCCTTCGCCGCCTGGTCCTGGATCTCCTTGATGCGGGCCTCGCCGGCGCCGTCGGGCAGCCGCACCTTGTAGGCGTTCTCGACCAGGCTGCCCGGCTGGACCAGGCCGGACGCCGCGAGCCCTTCGCTCGATATCATCAGCCTGGGAGCGAAACCAAAGCCATCGGACACCGCGTCCGGCTCGCCCGTCAGCCGCGCCCGCAGCTCGAAAGTGGCGCTGCCAAGCTTCAGCCGGCTGCCGACATGGAGGTTGAGCCGCTCGAACAGAAGGTCGGGCGCAGCGGCGCCGAAGACGCCGGACCTCTCGCCGAACAACTCGTTCCTCGGCAGCGGCGGGTCGGTCTCAAGCGTGCCGTAGAGCGGATAGGCATCGTCGACCGCCTTGGCTTCCACCAGCGCCTGGTCGGAGCCGTCCTCGAGCCGCGCCATGGAACGCATGCCGGAATTCAACGACACCTTGCCGAGGCTGTTGAGGAAAGCGAGTTCGGCATCCGTGGCGCCGCGCTGGTTGATCTGGAAGCGCAGGTCACCGCCGAGCAGCGTCTGGCCCTGATTGGCGACGCCTGCCGTGATCGCCTGAGCCACCGAATTGACGCCGCCGATCGCCGCGACGCCGAGCGCGATGCAGGCGAGGAAGATCATGAAGCCTGACAGACCGCCGCGCATTTCGCGCAACGAGAAGCGGATGGCGAGCTTCAATGTCCGCATCAGGCGGGTACCTTTGCCGGCTTCGGCGCATCCTCGATCCGCCCGGAGCGCATCGACACCTGGCGCGGGCAGCGGGCGGCTAAAGCCGGATCATGCGTCACCAGCACCAGCGTCATGCCGCGCTCGGCCGCCTTGGCAAAGAGCAGGTCGGCGATCTGCTTTCCCGTCGCCTGGTCGAGGTTGCCGGTCGGCTCGTCGGCAATCAGGATGCGCGGCGAAGGCGCCAGCGCCCTGGCGATCGCCACGCGCTGCTGCTCGCCGCCGGAGAGCTCTCCCGGATAGTGGGTGACGCGGTCGCTCAAGCCCACCGCGGCCAGCTCCCGCGCCGCCACGCCGAACGGATCGGCATGGCCGGAAAGCTCCAGCGGCACCGCGACATTTTCGAGCGCCGTCATGTTCGGAATGAGGTGGAAGGATTGGAAGACGATGCCAATGTTTCGCCCCCGAAACGATGCGATCTGGTCCTCGCTTCGGCCGTTGAGCAACTCGCCGGCAATCCGAACCGTCCCCGAATCGACCCTTTCCAGGCCTGCAAGGACCATGAGCAAGGTGGACTTTCCCGAGCCCGAGGGGCCGACGATGCCGGTGGCCTGGCCGGCGGTGACGTCGAGGCTGACGCCTTTCAGCACATGGACGGAGGAGGCGCCCACGCCGAGTGTCAGCGATACATCCCTCAGCGCAATGACGGCTTCTGTCACAATGAAAGCGTCCTATATGGTGGAAAAGGGAGACCGTCGCGTCTCCTCCCAGGGATTGTTTCGGTCATATGGGGCTTGCCGCATGGCTTTCAAACACACCGTTGTCGCAGCCCTTTCCCTTTTCATTGCGGTTTGCGGCGTCATTTCGTCGGCGCAAGCCGACACGTTCAGGATCGTCGGCTTCGGCGACAGCCTGATGGCGGGTTTCAGCCTCGGCCCGGGGGAAGGATTCACCGACAAGCTGCAGGCAGCGCTGAAAGCGAAGGGCCATGACGTTGCCGTGGCCAATGCCGGCGTCTCCGGCGACACCTCGAGCGGCGGCCTGTCGCGGCTCGACTGGTCGGTGCCGGACGGCACCCGGCTCGTCATCCTCGAGCTCGGCGCCAACGACATGCTGCGCGGCATTTCGCCCGAGATCACCGAAAGGAACCTCGATGCGATGCTGGCGAAGCTCAAGGCGCGCAACATCCCTGTGCTGCTGGCCGGCATGCGCGCCGCGCCGAATCTCGGCGCCGATTACCAGAAGGCTTTCGACGCCATCTATCCAAAGCTCGCCGCGCAATACGGCGTTCCGCTCTATCCGTTCTTTCTCGATGGCGTCGCGGGCCATCCTGACCTGCAGATCGAGGATGGCATGCACCCCAATCCCCGGGGCGTCGACGTGATGATCGAGGGCATCCTGCCGACCGTCGAGAAGGCCATCGTCGCGAATGGCGGTGCATCGTGAGGCGCAAAAGCAACGGTTTCCGCTGGGGAAACCTTGTGGACAACAAACCGCTTGCCCCGCATGGCTATCGATGATTCGCTAGGGGCGAGAGTTTCGATTCGAGGACAGGAGGCTTCACATGCCACGTCTTTTCACCGCCCTCGAAATTCCGCGTGATGCTGCTCTTTCGCTGTCCCTGCTCCGGGGCGGCCTGCCCGGAGCCCGCTGGATCGATGTCGAAAACTACCATCTGACCCTGCGTTTCATCGGCGACGTCGAAGGCCATCTCGCCGACGAGATCGCCAATGCGCTGGACCGCATCCATCGCCCGTCCTTTTCGCTGGCGCTTTCCGGCGTCGGCGCCTTCGGTGGCAAGAAGCCGCATGCGGTGTGGGCCGGCGTTTCAAGCTCGCCCGACATGGTGGCGCTGCAAGGCGAGATCGACCGCATCTGCCAACGGCTCGGCCTGCCGGCCGACCCGCGCAAGTTCATGCCGCATGTGACGCTGGCGCGGCTGCGCAATTCGAGCCCGCTCGACGTAGCGCAATATCTTTCGGCGCGTGGCAATTTCTCCGCGCTGCCCTTCCGCGTCGGCCGCTTCGTCTTGATGTCGTCGCGCGATTCGGTCGGCGGCGGTCCTTACATCGTCGAGGAAGCCTGGCCGCTATCGGGCGTCGACACGCGTCAGCTGAGCCGCGTCGCCAGCTCTTCCGACGCCTCACGGATCATGCGGTAGACCGAAGCGAACGCTTCGGCCCCATCATAATAGGGGTCCGGCACGTCGCCGACCGCTCCTGTCGCGAATTCCAGGTAGAGATGGATCCGGTCGAGCATGGACTCCGGCGCCAGCGCCTTGAGCTCGCGCATGTTCGACCGGTCCATGCCGAGAATCAGGTCGAAGCGCGAAAAGTCTTCCGTCTGGATCTTGCGCGCCCTTTGTCCCGAAATGTCGACACCGTGCTCAGCGGCAACCGCGATCGAGCGCCGGTCGGGCGGTTCGGCGGCATGCCAGCCCCCTGTTCCGGCCGAATCGACCGAGATGCCATGCTCTCCGCGCTCGGCCAGGACGGCGCTGAGAACGCCCTCGGCCAATGGCGAGCGGCAGATATTGCCGAGGCAGACGAACAGAACGGATTTTATGGGCTTTGCGCTCATCGATCCGGCGCTATGGTGCAGGTCATTTTCCCGAATAGCACAGGACATGGATATGACCAGAGAGAAACTCAGCAGGGACGCCGTCGTGGCCGCCTTGGCCGAACTGGAGGGCTGGTCGCAGGCCGCCGACGGCGCCTCGATCAAGCGCAGCTTCGTCTTCAAGAATTTTTCCGAAGCCTTCGCCTTCATGACCCGCGTGGCGCTGGCCGCCGAAAAGATGGACCACCATCCCGACTGGTCGAATGTCTACAAGACCGTCGATGTAACTTTGAATACGCATGACGCCGGCGGCGTCACGGCGCTCGACATCGAACTGGCGAAGCGCATGAACCGCTATTTCGGCTGAAGCTCAACCTCGTCAGCCCTTGCAGCGGGGTGGCGCTTTCACCACATCTGCCGGCGGCGGCCATGGGCAACGACGCCCGCAGCCGCCAAGGAGACACTGATGGCGCAGGAATCCGGTTCTGATTTCTTCGGCTTTGGCGACAAGCTCGCCGGAGAGAGCGAGGTGCGCGAGAAATTCTGGCGCACCGCCAGGAAGGCTGCCCGCCAGATCCCGTTCATGGACGAGGTGGTCGCCGCCTATTTTTGCGCGATGGACAAGGAGACGCCGCTGCGCGCCAAGGGCATCCTGCTCGCCGCGCTCGGCTATTTCGTGCTCCCATTCGACTTGATTCCCGACTTCGTCATCGGCCTCGGCTTCACCGACGACCTCGCCGTGCTCACCGCCGCGATCACGGCCGTCAGCGCCCATATCACCCCAGCGCACAGGCAGGCCGCCAAGGACGCCTTGGCCGACAGGGGTTGATCGCCGGGCTGGTCTTGCGGCATGGGAGACACGCCGCAACGTCTGCGGGAAAAGACAAACTCTTGCCGTTTTCGTGGCCTCCAAGTTCGCGCCGGGACGTCGTGCCTGCCGCTTTGCGGCGCCGGTGCGAATGGTGGCGGTTTCCTGGGGTGAGACTCCTTTTCTTGAGGAAAATTCACCGTTTGGTAACCCTGATTAAATCAAAATGAAGCGACGGCAGGACGCAACGCGGCCCGCCTCCGCTCCATTTGGAATACGGGAAGAACGATGCGCGGATTGATTGCTACAATTTCCAGCCTGGTCCTGGCGGCCGGCTTCGCGGCGCCGGCGCTGGCGCAGCAGGCGACGAAGATCGGCCAGCACAATGCGTGGGGCACCTACAGCTACCAGTCGAAGGCCGGCAAGGTCTGCTATGTGCTCACCGTGCCCACCGACAAGCAGCCTCCGTCGTTGGACCACGGCGACATGTTCTTCTTCGTCAGCCAGCGGCCCGGACAGCAGGTCTCCTACGAGCCGCAGTTCATCGCCGGCTATAACTTCCAGGAAGGCTCCAAGGCCACCGTCACCATCGACAAGAAGAGCTTCTCGATGTTCACCCGCGGCAAGTCGGCCTGGGTCGAGAACGCGGCCGAGGAGCCGGTTCTGATCGCCGCCATGAAGACCGGCTCCGACATGAAGGTGCAGGCGAAGTCCGGCCGCGGCAACCCCACCTCCTACGTCTTTTCGCTGAAGGGCATTTCGGCCGCGCTGGCCTCGATCGCCACGTGCAAATAGTCGACAGCCGGATGTGATTGCAGGCCGGGCCCTCGAAGCCCGGCCTTTTGCTTTCAAGCGTGCTGTTCCGCTTCGGCGGCCCGGCGCCGCCTGATCGCGTCCGCGATGAAGACGCGCGACAGCGCGTGGTAGAGCGGCTCGTGCGAGATCAGCCGCGCCGTGCCGTAGCCCAGCACCGCCGCGCACATCAGCGCGATCACATTGTCATGGTTGCCGGTCATCTCGAGGATGATGACGAAGGCCGTCATCGGCGCCTGCACCACGCCGGCGAAATAGCCGGCCATGCCGAGCAGGGCGGCGATACCGGTGCTGCTGCCGAGGACCATGCCGAGCGTGCTGCCGAGACCGGCGCCGACCGCCAGCGACGGCGCGAAGATGCCGCCCGGAATGCCTGACACCATCGACAGCACGCCGGCTGCGAATTTCTCCACGAAGAAGAACGCTGGCAGCGGCGTGCCTTCGATGGCGACGCGCGCCTGCGTGTAGCCGGTGCCGAAGGTGAGGCCGCCCGAAGCGATGCCTATCACCGCGACCACCAGCCCGCACACACCCGCCACAAGCAGCGCGCGCCACAGCGGCTGTAGCGCGTTCCAGCGCCGGACGCGCCGAGTGATCTTCAGCGCCAGCAGCGAGAACAGCGCGCCGAAACCGCCGCCGATGATGCCGCAGGCGAGCACCAGCGGCCAATCGGAAGCGAAGGCGACGGTGTCTTTCGCGACGCCGAAATAGGTGTAGTTGCCGAGCAGCCCCAGCGAGGCGAGGCCGGCGAGGATCACCGCCGTCAGCACCAGTCCGTTGGTGCGCGATTCGTAAGCGCGGCCCATCTCCTCGATGGCGAACACGATGCCGGCGAGCGGCGTGTTGAAGGCGGCGGCGATGCCCGCCGCCGAGCCTGCCAGGATCAGGCCCCGCGCCTGCGCCATGCCGCCCCAGCGCGCCGCCTGCAACATCAGCGCGGCGCCGACCTGCACGGTGGGACCCTCGCGGCCGATCGATGCGCCGCAGAACAGGCCGATCACGGTGAGCGCGATCTTGCCCGCCGCCAGCCGGAGCGAAAGAAGATGCCCGCGATCCTCCTCGTCGCGCAGATGCCGCGCGGCGATCGCCTGCGGGATGCCGCTGCCTTGCGATCCCGGAAAGTAGGAATGCGCGAGCCAGGCGCAGAGCACGAAGCCCGCCGGCGTCATGACCAGTGGCAGGTAGAAGCGCCAGCCGCCGTCGCCGCCGATCACCAGATGGAACAGCGCCTGCGCCCGGTCGGCAAGCGTCGCGAACAGCACGCTGATCAGACCTATGGAAATGGCGCCGGCCCAGAACACCAGGCGGGGCTGCCAGACGCGCCGCGAAATCCACATTGCCTGCGAGCGCCGCAGCATCGGGTATTTTCGCGATATGCCGGCCATGCCTGTCCTCATCGTGATGACCTGCCCCTAGCATAACAAGGGGGCCGATCAAACCGGCGGGGGTCAGACCCGTCTCGCGTATCGGAAGTGTCGGAATCCCGCCGGTTCATCGCCGGCGGGATATCGGAAAATGGCTCACATCGCCATTTTCTCGCATTCGGCCTGCGCCTTCTTGGTCGACGTATCGATCATGTAGGCTTTGCCCTTGGCGTCGGTCATCATCATCATGCAATGCTTGATCGGCTTCGCCATCTTCATCATTTCGCCGCTCATCTTGGCGTCCGGCGTCATGGTGCCCATATGGCCGTCCGGCATGATCGCCGTCACCTGTCCGGCCTTCATCATCGTCATCGTGCCCATGGCGTCTTCCGCGAGCGCCGGCGAGACGGCAAGGGCGGCGAGACCGGCAACGAAAGCAAGCTTGATCGAGCGCATTCCAGGAACTCCCATTTTTTCTGGAGCACAATTGCCCCCTTCCGCCTTCGCGGCCGTCGGGAGCGCCGTTACGCCGACACGAATATGTGATCGCTTCCTCGGCCGGATAACGGACGCTAGGTCGCCGTCGGCGAACCGCGCATGACTCCGCCCGCTAGCTGTGCTATGCGCCGCGCTTCATTTCGGGCACGATGCTGAAATCGGCCGCAAACCGCTTATATTGGCGCCACCATGACTGTTTCCCTTGATCTGACCGCCGAAGGCGCACGCGATGTTTTGCGCGCACGCGCCAGTGCGACCGAAAAACCTTCGCTGATCGGCCTGACCCGCGCCGAGCTTGGCGCCGCCCTGGTCGAAGCCGGCATCGTGCCGGAGCGCCAGGCCAAGATGCGCGCCCAGCAGCTCTGGCACTGGATGTATGTGCGCGGCGTCTCCGACTTCGCCCACATGTTCAACATCTCCAAGGACCTGCGCGCCGAGCTCGACAAGCATTTCACCGTCGCCAGGCCCGAAATCGTCGAGGAGCAGATTTCGTCCGACGGCACGCGCAAATGGCTGTTCCGCTTTCCGCCGCGCGGCGCCGGCCGACCGGTCGAGATCGAGACGGTCTACATTCCCGAGGAAGGCCGCGGCACGCTCTGCATTTCCTCGCAGGTCGGCTGCACGCTGACCTGCTCCTTCTGCCACACCGGCACGCAGAAGCTGGTGCGCAACCTGACGGCCGAGGAAATCCTGGCGCAGCTGCTCACGGCCCGCGACCGTCTCGGCGACTTCCCCGACCGCGACACGCCGGACGGCGCCATCGTGCCGGCAGAAGGCCGCAAGGTTTCGAACATCGTCATGATGGGTATGGGCGAGCCGCTCTACAATTTCGAGGCGGTGAA
Organism: Pseudomonadota bacterium; assembly: GCA_040755925.1. Taxonomy (GTDB): domain Bacteria; phylum Pseudomonadota; class Alphaproteobacteria; order Rhizobiales; family Rhizobiaceae; genus Mesorhizobium. The sequence goes on along the minus strand of JBFLWR010000107.1, from coordinate 9,274 downwards.
GAAGGCGTTGCTGATCGCTTCCGACGGCGACGGCCTGTCCCTGTCGAAGCGCCGCATCACGCTATCGACCTCCGGCGTCGTGCCGGAGATCGCCCGCACCGGCGAGGAGATCGGCGTCATGCTGGCGATCTCCCTGCATGCCACCAATGACGACCTGCGTGACCTGCTGGTGCCGATCAACAAGAAGTTCCCGCTGAAGGACCTGATTGCCGCCTGCCGCGCCTATCCCGGCCTTTCCAACGCGCGCCGCATCACTTTCGAATATGTGATGCTGAAGGACGTCAACGATTCGCTCGAGGACGCCAGGGCGCTGGTCAAGCTGCTCAAGGGCATTCCGGCCAAGATCAACCTGATCCCCTTCAACCCCTGGCCCGGCACGAACTACCAGTGCTCGGACTGGGAGACGATCGAGAAATTCGCCGACTACGTCAACAATGCCGGCTATGCCTCGCCGATCCGCACCCCGCGCGGCCGCGACATCCTTGCCGCCTGCGGCCAGCTGAAGTCGGAATCGGAACGCATGCGCAAGGTGGATCGCCTGGCGCTGGAGGCGATGATGATCGCCGGGCACGCCGAGGCGTGAGGCGTATCATCGCCTATCTCGTCCGCTTCGCCGCTATCCTGGTCGGCTATGTCGTCGCATCGCTGGCCGCCAGCGGCTTCCTCAACATCCTGTTCCTGGCGCATCTCGGCTACACGCCCGCCAACCCCGAGCCGACGGCGACCGCATCGCTCTATTTCTCCGTGCCCTTCCTGGCGCTGTTCGTCGCCTATTTCGCTTTCGTCCCGGCCGTCATCGTCATCATCATCGCCGAAATTCTCGGCCGACGCGATTGGCTGTTCTACGCGCTTGGCGGCGCGGTTATTGCCGTCGTCTTCCTCGGCTTCGCCCACAACATCGCCGATGCCGAATTCGATATCACCGGCACCAATGCGAGATTGGCGCTGGTCGGCGCCGGCATGGTCGGCGGGATCTTCTACTGGCTCTCCGCCGGCCGCTGGGCCGGCAGCTGGCGTCGCGAGCCGCTGCTCGGTTCCGAACCCTGAACCGAGCCTCGCCTACCTGGCCTGGGCGGTGATGATCTTGAGCGCGAAGGCCGAGAACACCCCGGCGAAGAGATAGTCGACCACGCGCGTGACGCGCGGACTGGCCTTCATCGCCGCCAAGAACTTTTCCGCCGCCAGCACCATCGGCGCCGTCACCGGAAGCGACAGCACGATGAACATCACGCCGAGGAAGAAGAGCTTGCCGGGCGCGTGCGGATCATGCGCGGAGACGAACTGCGGCAGGAACGTCATGAAGAACAGGATGACCTTGGGGTTGAGCAGATTGACGCCGAGGCCCGCGACCCAGCTGTGGAACAGCGATATCCGCGGTCCTGCCTTCTTCTCCGGCGAGAAGGCCGAACCTTTGGTCAGCGCTTGCCAGGCGAGGAAAACGAGATAGGCGGCGCCGAAAATCTTCAACGCGAGGAAGGCCATCGGCGAGGCAACGATCAGCGCCGAAACGCCGACCACCACCAGCGTGGTGTGGATCAGCGTGCCGACCAGCGCGCCGGCAAGCGAGGCAAAGCCGGCGGCGCGGCCCTGGCTCAGCGTCCGCGACACGAAAAGCGTCATGTCCGGCCCTGGAGTGATCGCCAGGATGAAGGTCGCGACCGCGAACTGGATCAACGTGGCGGCGTCGGGAACGAACTGCATCGGCTGCACCTGGAATGGATCGCACCGCCTATAGCGCGGCCATTCGACGCCCACCCGCGCTTGCCCGCACCGCCTTCTGGCCCAGCATCTGCGGCGACGGCACGGCTGTTCGTCACTTGCGCCGCCCGGAAACGCCGTGATACTCGCGCGACGAACCCTTCTTCTGCGCGGAACCGTCATTATGTCCAAGACCAAGAACGTGAAGAAAGTCGTGCTCGCCTATTCCGGCGGCCTCGACACATCCATCATCCTGAAGTGGCTGCAGACCGAGCTCGGCGCGGAGGTCGTCACCTTCACCGCAGACCTCGGTCAGGGCGGCGAGCTGGAGCCGGCCCGCCGCAAGGCCGAGATGATGGGCATCAAGGACATCCGCGTCGTCGACGTGCGCGAGGAATTCGTCGCCGACTTCGTCTTCCCGATGTTCCGCGCCAACGCCGTCTATGAAGGCACCTACCTGCTCGGCACCTCGATCGCCCGGCCGCTGATCTCCAAGCATCTGGTCGAGATCGCCAAGGAGACCGGAGCGGACGCCATCGCCCATGGCGCCACCGGCAAGGGCAACGACCAGGTCCGCTTCGAGCTGTCCGCCTATGCGCTGAACCCAGACATCAAGGTGATCGCGCCCTGGCGCGACTGGTCGTTCAAGTCGCGCACGGACCTTCTCAATTTCGCCGAGCAGCACCAGATCCCGGTGCCGAAGGACAAGCGCGGCGATGCGCCTTTCTCGGTGGACGCTAACCTCCTGCACTCGTCGTCCGAAGGCAAGGTGCTGGAGGATCCGTGGAGCGAGCCGCCGGAATTCGTGCACCAGCGCACCGTTTCGCCGATGGACGCGCCCGACGCCGTCACCGAGATCGAGATCGAATTCCTCAAGGGCGATCCGATCGCGCTCAACGGCAAGAAGCTGTCGCCGGCCACCATGCTTGCTGCCCTCAACGACCTCGGCCGCGACAACGGCATCGGCCGCCTCGACCTGGTCGAGAACCGCTTCGTCGGCATGAAGTCGCGCGGCGTCTACGAGACGCCCGGCGGCACCATCCTGATCGCCGCCCATCGCGCGATCGAATCGATCACGCTCGACCGGGGCGCCGCCCACCTCAAGGACGAGTTCATGCCGCGCTATGCGGAGCTGATCTACAACGGCTTCTGGTTCTCGCCCGAGCGCGTCATGCTGCAGGCGATGATCGACAAGAGCCAGGAAGACGTCGAAGGCACCGTGCGGCTCAAGCTCTACAAGGGCAACGTCATGGTGACCGGCCGCAAGTCGAAGAAGACGCTCTATTCGGACGCGCTGGTTACCTTCGAGGACGACCGCGGCGCCTATGACCAGAAGGATGCCGAAGGTTTCATTCGCCTCAACGGGTTGAGGTTGCGGACACTTGCGGCGAGGAACCGTCGAGGCTGAACCCGCGAAAGAAAGTCTGGTCTAAATGACCCGGCGGAAACGCCGGGTTTTATTTTGGTCCGAATACAAAGCGCTAAGTCGAGTCCGAGTTTCTGTTGACCGGTTCAACGCGCAATGTATTTTCCCAGCGGGTGGAGGGCATAGATTTGAACAATAGAATTTTGTTACTGCTGACAGCAACACTGGTCGCAATCGGGTGTCAGGCGGCGACGGCGAAGCCGCCGAAACCAGATCTGTCCAAATGCGTCGCCTCGGCTCGCGTATGGAACCTCTCGACCAAGCACCAACTCGCTTCATTCATGGGCGTGTCGCTGGACCGCATGCCTGCTCTCTTCTGCCAGCGCATTTTCGAAGGCTTACGCCAGGGGCGCATTGGCTACTCAGATTTGAACAGGCTGCAATTCGATCAGCCTACGGAGATCTGGAAGGTCATTAAGGGGAAGTGACGGAAGGTCTGCCGAGAGCCGGCGCCACCGCACGAAAAAGCCAAGAAAAAAGCCCGGCACATGGCCGGGCTTTCTGTTTAGCGGAGATACCCGTCAGTTCGCGTCGATCGCCTCGGCGATTCGGGCGATGGCCTGCTGGTAGACGCTTGCCGAATTCCAGCCGGCGATGGCGCCCATATTGGCCTGGTAGCTCGCGCCGGCCTGCCAGCCATGGCCCTTGAGGAAGTTGGCGGTGGAAGCAAGCGCGGTGTTCCTGTCACGCAGGTTTCCGCTGCCCACCCCATATTTCAGCACGTTCCCGGGAAGGAACTGCGTGTGGCCGATCTCGCCATGCATCGCGCCCACCGAGGTAGAGCTCAAGGCACCGCGATCGACCAGCTTCAGGGCCGCGATCGCGTGCGGATGGAAGTAGTCCGGCCGGCGGCAATCATAGGCCAGCGTCAGGATGGCCGAGACCGTATTCTGGTTGCCCATGGAAGCGCCGAAGCCGGTTTCCATGCCCCAGATGGCGAGCAGCACGCCCGGCGGCACGCCGTAGGTGCGCTCGATCTGGTCGAACAGCGCCGCGTTCTGCTTCTTCAGCGCACGGCCCTTGGAAATGATCGCCGACGCGCCACGGCGCTTCATGAAGTCTTCCACTGAGCCGCTGAACGCCTTGTGGATGGCACGGTCGGCGGAGATCGTCCTGGTCGCGTAGGTCGCGCCGGCCAACGCGGACAGGCCCTTCTGGCCCACGCCTTCCGACCTTGCCTCCGCGGCGAACTCCTGTTTCCAGGCATCGAAGCCGGCACCGTTCTTGCCGCAACTGCCCGCCGCTTCAGCGCCCGTCGCCAGCGCAAGCACCGCCATCACGGTGGCTGCCGCAAATATTCTTCCCTTGGCAAAAAATGCCATGCTTGTCTCTCCTCGTTGCCTGAATCACGTCCCGGTTGCGAATTTGCCAGTGAAATCCTGGATTGTCACCGTCCCCGGCCATAGCCGGCGAATGGCGGCTAAATCGCCTGCAATCAAGAAATTATTGCGGCAGGAACCGCCGAAATCCATTTGTTTGCGCTCTTGCGTTGCGGATCGGTGTCATGGCGGGAAGATTACCCGGCTTGAAAACTTCAACCTTCGGCCTCCGCATCTCATAAATCGCCAAATCGGCTCCTCTTGCCGGCTGGCCGGCTCACAATCTTTTGACCGATTTGCCGAAAGACCGTGGAACAATTCGTGAGCGGCGAGAAACCATTTTAGCCGGAACGCATACGCCTTTGTCTCGTTTCCGACCCCGAGGGAGCGTTGAAAACGGAGAGAAACCATGAAACGCGTATTGTTTCCGGCACTTGCCGGCGCGCTGCTCGCCATGACGGGCGCCGCCCTTGCCGACACACCGGTGTCGGCGGTGACCGATTTGAACGTCCGCGCCGGCCCCGGCCCGCAATATCCGGTCATCGGCGTGCTGGCGGCCGGCCAGTCGGCCACGCTCAACGGCTGCATCGAAGGCAGCAAATGGTGCACCATCGCGGAGGCTGGCGGCAAAGGCTGGGTCTACTCTGACTATGTAACCGGCGATTTCGGCGGCAGCCGGGTTGTCTTGACGCGCCGGCCGGCTGACGCCGGCGTTGCCGTCGTGGCGCCGCCGACCGACGATCTCTATTCGGACAACTACACCGGCGCGATCGTGACGAGCGATCCGGTCGAGCCGATCGCGAGGCCCCCCGCCGAGATCGGCACCTATGTCACCACCCACCGGGTCGACCCTGTCTATCTGGACGGCGAGGTCGTGACCGGCGCGGTGCTGCCGGACTCCGTCCAGTTGAGCGAGATTCCGGACTATAACTATCGCTACGTTTACGTGAACAACCAGCCCGCGCTCGTCGACCCCGGCTCACGGCGCATTGTCTATGTGATGCGCTAACGATGCCCAGCGATTGACGACGATTGAACGAAGCGGCCGCCATCGCTGGCGGCCGTTCTTGTTCTCCAAGGTAGCCCCACGTCACGGTAATTGCGTGGTAACCGCGATCCCCTAGATCAACGTTGTTGAAGGCGTTCGGCAGGGGACTCCGCGTGACGATCGAGAATGCCGCCTTTGAGCGCTATCGCCGCTCGCCGAACGAAAAAACCACTTTGCTCCGCCTGCTGCTGGGAACGGCCATCGTCGTCGCCTTCTGGATGGCCTCGACCGCCCTCGTGCTCTTTGCCGGAACCTATACCTACATCGTCTGGCGTCTTCCCGGTCCGTCGACCGGGCAGTACATGCAGGATTTCCTCGCCTCGCCGGTCGGTATCCTGACCGCGCTCACTTCCTTCGCCGGCATCTGGATCGGCCTTTGGGTGGCGATGCGCTTTGTGCATGGCGCGCCGCTCTCGGCGCTGGTCGGCGCCAGCCGCCGCATTTCGCGCGGAGGCTTCATCAAGGGCCTGGTCGCGGTCCTGATCACCTCGTTGGTCTCCGAGGTCCTGCTTTATTGCCTGCAGCCCGAAATCGCGCGCGGATCGATCGCATTCTCGTCGTGGTTGCTCTTCCTCGTGCCCATCGCCCTGCTCGCATTCCTGCAGACCTCGTCCGAGGAAGCGCTGTTTCGCGGCTATCTGCTGCGCGGCCTGGCCAACCGGTTCAGGAGCCCGCTTGTCTGGGCGGCGCTGCCAGGGCTTTTGTTCACCTCGTTGCATTGGAGCTCCGCCGCCACGCTTCCCATCAATGCCTGCGTGCTGGTCTCGATTGCGGCATTCGCGCTGCTGCTCACCCTGCTGGTTTACGTGACAGGCAATCTCGGCGCCGCGTTTGGCGCTCATCTCGGCAACAACCTGACCGGCTTCCTGCTGATCTCGCACCAGGAGGGCTACAATTCGTTCGCGCTGTTCATCGCCAAGCCGCTCGAAGGTCAGGGCTGGACGACCTGGGATGCCGTGCTGATCGCCGCGATCGGCATCGTCAGCACGCTGCTGACGATGCTGCTCCTCCTGCATCCGCGCTCGCCGCTGAAGGTCGGGCCGGACGATCGCGGCATCTAAAGCCCGCCCCGAGCGGCCGCGAGCGCGGCGTTTTGGCCGCTTTTCCGGCCTCAGCCTTGACTCTGCCGCCGATTTCCTGTCTACACCCCACGAAATTCCGCGACGAGTTCTCTTTCGCGAAAGCCGACCAGGACGCCGAAGCCTCTCGAGGCAAGTGCCATAAACCGATCCTGGAGGCCAACACCCGGCAGCGCGATGCGCCCCCGGGTGCTTTTTGGCTTTGCGCTTTTGCTTGGCGACCCGCCGCGAACGCACTACCTCTCGGGTCGAACCGAACCGAGATCAAGGACCGCAGATGTTTGAATCCCTCCAGGAGCGTCTTGGCTCCATCCTGAACGGCCTCACCGGCCGCGGCGCGCTGTCCGAGGCGGATGTCTCGGCGGCCCTGCGCGAGGTTCGCCGTGCGCTGCTGGAAGCCGACGTGGCGCTGGAGGTGGTGCGTTCCTTCACCGACAAGGTGCGCGAGAAGGCGGTTGGCGCCGCGGTGCTGAAGTCGATCAAGCCCGGGCAGATGGTCGTCAAGATCGTCCATGACGAGTTGGTCGAAATGCTGGGCGCCGAAGGCGTCGCCATCGATCTCAACGCGCCGGCGCCCGTCGTCGTCATGATGGTCGGCTTGCAGGGCTCCGGCAAGACGACGACCTCGGCCAAGATCGCCAAGCGCCTGACCGAGCGCCAGAACAAGAAGGTTCTGATGGCCTCGCTCGACACGCGGCGTCCGGCCGCGCAGGAGCAATTGCGCCAGCTCGGCGAGCAGACCAAGGTCGCGACGCTGCCGATCATCGCCGGCCAGAGCCCTGTCGACATCGCCAGGCGCGCCGTGCAGGCGGCCAAGCTTGGCGGCCATGACGTCGTTATCCTCGACACCGCCGGCCGCACCCATATCGACGAGCCGCTGATGGTCGAGATGGCCGACATCAAGAAGGTGTCGTCGCCGCACGAGATCCTGCTGGTCGCCGACTCGCTGACCGGCCAGGACGCCGTGAACCTCGCCAAGAGCTTCGACGAACGCGTCGGTATCACCGGCCTTGTGCTGACCCGCATGGACGGTGATGGCCGTGGCGGCGCCGCCCTTTCGATGCGCGCCGTGACGGGCAAGCCGATCAAGCTGATCGGCACTGGCGAGAAGATGGACGGGCTGGAGGAATTCCACCCCAAGCGCATCGCCGACCGCATCCTCGGCATGGGCGACATCGTTTCGCTCGTCGAGAAAGCCGCCGAAACCATCGACGCCGAGCAGGCCGCGGCGATGGCCAGGAAGATGCAGTCGGGCAAGTTCGACCTGAACGACCTGGCCCAGCAGCTTCAGCAGATGTCGAAGATGGGCGGCATGGGCGGTATCATGGGCATGATGCCCGGCATGGGCAAGATGAAGGACCAGCTTGCCGCCGCCGGCTTCGACGACAAGATGTTCCGCCGCCAGCTCGCCATCATCTCCTCGATGACCAGGGCCGAGCGCGCCAACCCCGACCTGCTCAAGCATTCGCGCAAGAAGCGCATCGCCGCCGGCTCCGGAACCGACGCGGCCGAGATCAACAAGCTGCTCAAGATGCATCGCGGCATGGCCGACATGATGAAGGCGATGGGCGGCAAGGGCAAAGGCGGCGGCATGATGCGCGGCATGATGGGCGGCCTTGCCTCCAAGATGGGCCTTGGCGGCATGATGCCCGGTGGCCCCGGCGGCATGATGGGCGGCATGCCCGATCTGTCGAAGATGGATCCCAAGCAGCTCGAGGCCCTGCAGAAGCAGGCGCAGGCCGCCGGCCTCGGCAAGGGCTTGCCAGGCGGACTTCCCGGCGGCGGGCTGCCGGGCCTGCCCGGCGGCATGAAGCTTCCTGGGCTTCCCGGCATGGGCGGTGGCTTGCCCGGTTTGGGCAAGAAGAAGTGAGGGGGCGATGAACGAGGAGAAGGACATGGCTGACGCACGCGCCATTCTGGCCGGCTACCGCGCTTCGATCGACAATATCGACGCAGCTCTCATCCATATGCTCGCCGAACGCTTCCGCTGCACCAAGGCGGTCGGCGTGCTGAAGGCCGAGCATGGCCTGCCGCCAGCCGATCCGGCGCGCGAGCAGCAACAGATCGCCCGCCTGCGCCAATTGGCGAAGGATGCGCATCTAGACCCGGATTTCGCGGAGAAGTTCCTGAACTTCGTCGTCCGCGAAGTGATCCGACACCACGAACAGATCGCCGCTGCCAACGGTGCTGCAAAAACCGGCTGACCAGTGCATGTCGCCCATCGGTTTTGGGGCAACGACATGCACGAAACAAAGAACTCAGCCACGACCACAATCAAACGAAATCAGAGCTTTAGGAGAAAAAGAATGGCACTGAAGATCAGACTGTCCCGCGCGGGCTCGAAGAAGCGCCCCTACTACCACGTCGTCGTCGCCGATGCCCGCTCGCCGCGCGATGGCCGTTTCATCGAGTCGCTCGGCTCGTGGAACCCGCTGCTGCCGAAGGACGGCGAGCGCGTCAAGGTCGACGCCGACCGCGTCAAGCACTGGCTCTCGCACGGCGCCCAGCCGACCGACCGCGTGCTGCGCTTCCTCGACGAGGCCGGCCTTGCCAAGCGTGAAGCCCGCTCCAACCCGAAGAAGGCCGAGCCGGGCAAGAAGGCGCAGGAACGCGCCGCCCTGCTGAAGAAGGCGCAGGACGACGCCGCTGCCGCCGTCGCTGCGGCGACCGCCGCGCCGGAAGCTGCTACCGCCGAATAATCACC
>JBFLWR010000106.1:0-2545 GCA_040755925.1 Pseudomonadota bacterium | reverse complement strand
CGGGCGCTGAGCACGCTGGAGCAGAAAGGCCTGGTGCGCCAGGCGTTCGCCTCTCGCGTCGAGCGCTACGAGCATCTGATGGCGCAGCGCTTTTCGCTGACCACGCCGCAGATCGCGGTGATCGGCCTCCTGCTTCTGCGCGGCGCGCAGACCGCGCATGAGCTTCTTGCCCGTTCGGAACGGATGACGCGCTTTGCCTCGATCGAGGAGCTGCGCGACAATCTCGACCTGATGATCGGCCGCCGGCCGCCGCTGATACAACTGCTCGAACGCGCGCCGGGGCAACGCGAGGAGCGCTATGTCCATCTGCTCGGCGGACCGGTCGAGACGACTGCCGCGGCCGCACCCTGGCAGCCGTCGGCGTCATCCGATCCCGATCTTGAAACGCGCGTGCGCGCGCTCGAGGAGGAGGTCGCGGTGCTCCGCGCGAAGATCGAGGCCTTGGGCGGACAGTAGCTCGCCGCTCCCCGCGTCAGGGTTGGCGTTCGCCAGCGCGAGGCGGCAGCTTGAGGTCGCGATGGTCTGCCGCGCCCCTGCCCAGCGCGATGGACAGAAGGTAGACGCGCGGGTTGAACCCCGCCGATGCCAGTTGCGACAGCGTCTTGAACAGTTGCAGGTGAACCATGAAACCCCCTTCGGCTGTTTACGGGCGCAGCTTGTCGAAGCGCGCCGCAAACTAGACGCGACCGGCGGAAGGCAGCTTGGACGAAACGGCCCTTAAAGCGGTCAAAACGGCCCTGTATTGACGTTTGGGGAGCCTCGGAGCATATCAGCGCGCCTCAGGAGCAGGTTTGGCCACGGCGCGGACCGGGCTCCATGGTGGTGGCGATGTTGCGAATCGTCGCCGGAGGCAGGGGGTGCCGATGACTGCGGCGAGGGAGCCGTCGGCTTCGTTCAGGCTGCTGACCGACACGATTCCGGAGCGGGATCGTGTCGAGGTCATGCGCGAGGTCTATGGCCGCACGGTGCTGAAGGTCGACCTCGATCCGCTCGACCCTGCCCGTGTCGACATGCGGGTGCGCGCCCTGCCGGGGCTCGGCATCGCAACGGGCTCATGCTCGGCATTCCGGGTGCATCATTCGACCCAGCTGATCGACGGCGACGACCTGATCCTGCTGGCGGTGAAGGACGGCACCAGCCTGATGAGGCATCGCGGCCGGGAAGAGCCGGTCGGCAATGGCTACGCGCTGATGATGAGCGGCGAGGAGGTGGGCCTCAACCTCATTCAGCCTGGCGGTATCCGCTTCACCAATGTGAGCTTTTCGCTGAAGCAGCTTTCACCGCTGATCGGCGATCCCGCGGCCGTGTTGATGCGGCCGTTGCCGACGGACACCGGCGCCATGCGGCTGCTGATCGACTATGTGCATTCGGTCCAGGAGGCCGGCGACGGGCTCAGCCCGGAGGAACTGCATATGGCGACAACGCATATCTTCGACCTTGCCGCGTTGGCCATCGGCGGGACGAAGGATGCGGTGGAAATCGCGCGCGGGCGCGGCGCGCGCGTGGCGCGGTTGCGCGCCATCAAGGCCGACATCGCGGCCCTGGGCGGCGGCTTGTCGGCCGACGAAGTGGCCCGGCGTCACCGGCTTTCGACGCGCTATGTGCGCAAGCTGTTCGAAAGCGACGGAACGTCCCTGTCGGAATTCACGCTGCGCCAGCGCCTGCTGCGCGCCCACCGCATGCTCAGCGATCCGCGTTACGCGGGCCGCAGCATAACGGCGATCGCTTTCGAGGCCGGGTTCAACGACCTCTCCTACTTCAACCGTGTGTTCCGGCGCCGCTACGAGGCGACGCCGTCGGATATTCGTGCAACCGCCCTCAGGGATTGAGACCGAGGGCGGTTGCCGTCTCCTGCCGGGCCTCAGCCCAGCCGGGCGTCGAGCGAGACCTTGATGGCGCCGAGCGCCTTCGAGACCGGGCACTCGGCCTTGGCCTTCTCGGCAAGCTCCTTGAACTTGGCGGCGTCGATGCCCGGCACCTTGCCGACCAGGGTGATGGCGCTGCCAATGATGCCGGTGCCGGGCACCAGCGTCACCACCGCCTTGGCATCGAGCTCGGCCGCCGGCGTGCCGTTCTCGGCCAGAAAGTGCGACAGCTGCATGGCGTAGCAGCCGGCATGCGCGGCGGCGATCAGCTCTTCCGGGTTGGTGCCGGATTTGCCGCTCTCGTCCTGGAAGCGCGCCTTGAAGGAGTAGGGCGCGGCCTTCAGCGCGCCACTCTGGGTGTCGAGCGTGCCTTTGCCTTCCGTCAGATTGCCTTTCCAGACGGCGTTTGCGGTGCGGTCCATGAAGTCCTCCTGGTCCTGTTGGGGTTTGCGCCGGCGGGCGCCGACGTTCTCCGGAACTATAGCGCGCACGCGGAGGAAGACCATGCCGATGATGCAGACTCGCCGTCGCAGGCGGCGCCGGCGAAAATTTTCAAAAAAGAGCGTGTGCTGGAATGTCGACTTCCCACCGCCTGGGCCGTCCTTCGCGCGGGCCGGATATTCTCGCGGCCGAGGAGGTTCAGCATGGACAGTCTGCTTTTGACATTCTGGAATCCGGGC
>JBFLWR010000105.1:0-5728 GCA_040755925.1 Pseudomonadota bacterium | reverse complement strand
CACCGCATTGCCGACGAAATTGGTGAGCGCCCGGCATTCCGACATGAAGCGGTCGACGCCCAGGATCAGCGCCATGCCGGCAACCGGCACCGAAGGCACGACCGAGAGCGTGGCGGCCAAGGTGATGAAGCCCGCGCCGGTGATGCCGGCGGCGCCCTTGGAGCTCAGCATGGCGACCAGCAGCAGCAGGATCTGGTCGCTCAAGGTGAGCGGCGTGTCGGTCGCCTGGGCGATGAACAGTGCTGCCAGCGTCATGTAGATATTGGTGCCGTCGAGGTTGAAGGAATAGCCAGTCGGGATGACGAGGCCGACCACCGAGCGGTTGCAGCCGGCACGCTCCATCTTGGCCATCAGGCCGGGAAGCGCCGCTTCCGAGGACGAGGTGCCGAGCACGAGAAGCAGCTCTTCCTTGATGTAGCGGATCAGCGCGAGGATCGAGAAGCCGTTGTACCAGGCGACGGCGCCCAGCACGACCAGCACGAAGAGCAGCGATGTCAGGTAGAAGGTGCCGATCAGCATGGCGAGGTTGGCGATCGAGCCGATGCCGTATTTGCCGACGGTGAAGGCCATGGCGCCGAATGCGCCGATGGGGGCGGCCTTCATCAGGATGGCGACGAGGCGGAAGATCGGCGCGGTCAGCGCCTGCAGGAAATCGACAACCGGACGGCCGCGCTCGCCGACAAGAGCGAGCGCCACGCCGAACAGCACCGAGAAGAACAGCACCTGCAGGATGTCACCCTGCGCGAAGGCGCCGGTGATGGTGTCGGGGATGATGTTCATCAGGAAGCCGACGATGGTCGAGTCATGCGCCTTCTCGGTGAAGGTCGCCACCTTCGACGGATCGAGCGTCGCCGGGTTGATGTGCATGCCGGCGCCCGGCTGGACGACGTTCGACACGACAAGACCAACAATGAGGGCCAGCGTCGAGAAGACGAGGAAATAGATCATCGCCTTGCCGGCGACGCGGCCGACCTTGTGCAGGTCGGAGACGCCGGCAATGCCGGTCGCCACGGTGAGGAAGATCACCGGCGCGATCACCATCTTGACCAGCTTGATGAAGGCATCGCCGAGCGGCTTCAGCGAAGCGCCGATATCGGGATAGAAATGGCCGAGCAGGATGCCGGCGGCGATCGCCGTCAGGACCTGCACATAGAGATGCTGGTAAAAGGGAACCTTGCCGCGCGGCTCGGCGGCAGCGATTGCTGTCTGCATCATGTCCTCCATTCAGCCCCGATCGAGAAGCTCGACCTCCCGGGGCGTTGACCTCCACAGCCTCGCGGCTGCTGGGAGATGCCTTGCAACGGCCGTGCCATGTTTGACCGGAAGAACCTCGTTATTGATTCTGCTGGCTTTTTCGTTCCACCCCTGCCCTCCAATGACGCTGACCGTGCGATGATCCGCATAGGTCGAATTGTACTTTGTGCGAAATCATGCACAAATGCGGCATGCTGCAACGCCCTGCCGCTGCCCTGTCTCCCACGCCCGAGCTGCTCGCCAGGCGCGCGCGCCGGGCATGGCTGCTGTTTGCCGCGATAGCGCTGGCGATCATCATGGCGGCGCTGTACGCGGCCGGGCTCTATGGCCGCTCGACCCAGATAGAGGCGCTGGCGGCGCAGGGGCGCACCGACGCCAATCTCAAGGTCGCGCTGCTGCGCGCCGTGCTCGAAAACCCGCGTGCGCTGCCGCTGCTTCTGTCCGAGGACCAGCAGGTCCACGACGCGCTGACGCAGCGCAGCCCGGCCGCCATCGATGTGCTCAACCGAAAGCTGGAAGGGCTGGTTTCCGGCACCAAGGCATCGGTGCTCTATGTCACCGGCACCGACGGCCTGGCGATCGCGTCGAGCAACTGGCGCGAGCCGGCGAGCTTCGTCGGCAACGACTACGGCTTCCGTGCCTATTTCTCGGCTGCCATGCAGGCAGGCACGGCCGAGTATTTCGCGCTCGGCAACGTCAGCAAGCGTCCGGGCCTTTACATCTCGCGCCGTGTCGACGGTGCTTCGGCGCCGCTCGGCGTGGTCGTCGTCAAGATGGAGTTCGACCAGCTCGAGGCCGACTGGCGCGAGGCGAACCGCCCTGCCTATGTCAGCGACGAGCATGGCGTGGTGCTGATCACCAGCGTGCCGTCGTGGCGCTTCATGACGACGGCGCCGCTTGCTCAGCCGGTGCTTGCCGATGTCCGCGCCAACCAGCAGTTCGGCGACGCGCCGCTGATGCCCTTGCCGATCACCAGGCCGCGGACGCTCGGCGCCGATGTCGCGCTCGTTCACGCCATCACGCCGGGCGGCGGCGATGCGGAATATCTGAGACTGACCATGGTCGTGCCCTCAACGCCGTGGCGGCTCGACTATCTCGTGCCGGCGGAAGCGCCGATCGCGGCGGCCCAGCGCGAAATGCGGCTGCTGGCGCTCGGCGTGCTCGTGCCGCTCATCGCGCTTGCCGCTTACCTTCTGTGGCGCCGCCAGTCCGCGCAGATGCGCATCGCGGCCGATCAGGTGGCCCGCGCCGAGCTCGAACGCCGCGTCGTCGAGCGGACACGGGATCTGAGCCTCGCGCGCGACCGGCTGCAGGCCGAGATCGCCGATCACCGCAGCACGGAAGCGAAGTTGCAGGGCATGCAGCAGGAGCTGGTGCAGGCCAACCGCCTGGCGACGCTCGGCCAGGTCGCCGCCGGCGTGGCGCATGAGATCAACCAGCCGGTGGCAACCATCCGAGCCTATGCCGATAACGCGCGCGTCTTCCTGGAGCGCAAGCAGACGGCGCCGGCGGAAGAGAACCTTAGCGCCATCGCGGCGCTGACCGAGCGCATCGGCTCGATCACCGAGGAGCTGAAAGCCCTGGCCCGCAAGGGCCGCACGGCAGCGGAGCCGGTCGAGCTGCGCGGCACAATCGAGGGCGCCGTGGTGCTGCTTCGAAGCCGCTTTGCCGGCCGGCTGGACGCGCTGGCGATCACCTTGCCGCCGCCGGCGCTCAAGGTCATGGGCAACCGGCTGCGCCTGGAACAGGTGCTGATCAATCTGTTCCAGAACGCGCTGGAGGCGCTCGAGGGCCGCGACGACGCCAGGGTCGAGGTATCGGCCATGGAAACCGTCGACGGCGTGGTGCTCACGGTATCGGACAACGGCCCGGGCATTCCGCCGACAGTGCTCAAGTCCTTGTTCACGCCCTTCAACACCTCGAAGGAAAAAGGTCTCGGGCTCGGCCTCGTCATCTCCAAGGACATCGTCGCCGACTATGGCGGACGCATCGAGGTGTCGAGCGACCAGAACGGCACTCGCTTCACCGTCCATCTCGCGAAGGCTGACCCGGCATGACGAACGGCAATCCGGCACCGGTCATCCTGATCGATGACGACAGCGATCTCTTGAAGGCGACAAGGCAGACGCTGGAGCTGGCCGGCTTCGCGGTATCGGCCTTCCCGGCAGCCAGGGACGCGCTGGCCGCTATAGACCCCAGCTTCGCAGGCGTCGTGGTGTCGGACATCCGCATGCCCGAAATCGACGGGCTGCAATTGTTCGACCGCGTGCTGCGCCTCGATGCGGATATCCCCGTCATCCTGGCCACCGGCCATGGCGACATCGCCATGGCCGTCAAGGCGATCAAGGACGGCGCCTATGATTTCATCACCAAACCCTTCGCCGCCGACCGGCTGGCGCAAAGTGTGACCCGGGCGGCGGAAAAGCGTCGCCTGGTGATGGAGAACCGTGCCCTGCGCAAGGCCGCCGAACAGGCGCAGGACGGTCTGCCGCTGATCGGCCAGACGCCGGCGATAGAGCGTTTGCGCCGCACGCTGAGGCAAATCGCCGATACCGATGTCGACGTGCTGGTGACCGGCGAGACCGGCTCGGGCAAGGAAGTGGTGGCGAGCCTGCTGCATCGCTGGAGCCGGCGCGCCAAGGGCAATTTCGTCGCGCTGAACTGCGGCACGCTGCCGGAGACGGTGATCGAGAGTGAGTTGTTCGGCCATGAGGCCGGCGCCTTCACCGGCGCGCAGAAGAAACGCGTCGGCCGCATCGAGCATTCGAGCGGCGGCACGCTGTTTCTCGACGAGATTGAGAGCATGCCGCCGTCGACGCAGGTGCAGATGCTGCGCGTGCTGGAAATGCGCGAGGTGACGCCACTCGGCACCAACGACGTTCGGCCGGTCGACCTGCGCGTCGTTGCCGCCGCCAAGGTCGACCTCGGCGATCCGGCCCAGCGCGGCAATTTTCGCGAGGACCTCTATTACCGGCTCAACGTGGTGACGCTCTCGATCCCGCCGCTGCGCGAGCGCCGGGACGACGTGCCGCTGCTGTTCGGCTATTTCGCCGAGCGCGCGGCCGCCCGCTTCCGGCGTTCAGTGCCGGTCACCACGGCCGCGGTGCAGCGCCATTTACGGGAACATGACTGGCCGGGCAATGTTCGCGAGCTCGCGCATTTCGCCGAGCGCTTCGTGCTTGGGCTGGAGGAGACAGGCAATGCCCCTTCATCCGCGAATGGGGGAGAAGATGCTGCGCTGCCGTTGCCTGAGCGGGTCGATCGCTACGAAGCCGAACTCATCCGCGAGACACTTGGTCGCAACGACGGCGATGTCCGGCGCACGATCGAGGCGCTCGGCATCCCGCGCAAGACTTTCTACGACAAGCTGCAGCGGCACGGCATCGTGCGCAGCGATTTCTCCCGATAGATCAAGCCGGTGGAACCATGGCCGACCGCCAGCTGTTTAGTCGCGCCGGGAACCGTGGCACGTTGGCACCAGCCGAAATGGGAATGCTCCGCCGCGACGGCGTTGCCGGTTGCGCTCGGCATGCGTTGATGGTTTGTTGCCGCTCAGCGGAGAATGAATGATGCGCGAATCCCTTGGTCACGACGAATACGGATCGGCCAACCCGTTCGATCCGGACGAACTGGCGCACCTCAACGCCATGGGGCCGGTGGTGGGCAGCGGCAATGATTTCGAGAAATACGCCGTCGCAGTGATCATCGTGTTCGGCGCGTTGATCATCGGTGGCCTGATGGCCGCGTCGCTGTCTTTCGGCCACCGCAACGGCTTCCTGTTCGCCCTCGGCGGCGCCACTTCAGCCTGGATTTCGGGCAATGCGCTGCTGCTCGACCGGCCGCGCATCTATGCGCTGTTCGTCGGCATTGCCGCCGTGATGTTGATCGCGTCCACGATCACGCTCGTCACCTGAATCAATCTTCAATATCCCAGCGCCTCGCCGGCAGCGGCGCGGCTGTCCATGGCGCCGTTGTAACGCGCGCCGCCGCCCTTTTCGATTTCGGCCAGGCTCTTGCCGCCGACCAGTATCCCGGCCGCCTGACCCCAGGTCTCGTCGCCGAGATCGAGGTGATAACCCATGCCGGCCAACAGCCTCTCGGTGTCGGGCGAGAGCCCAAAGGGCTCGACATAGACCGTGTCGGGCAGCCATTGGTGGTGGATGCGCGGCGCGTCGACCGCCTCCTGGATGTTCATGCCATGGTCGATGACGTTGACGATCGCTTCCAGCGTGATGGTGATGATGCGCGAGCCGCCCGGGCTGCCGATGACCAGGAACGGCTTGCCGTCCTTCGTCACGATCGTCGGGCTCATCGAGGACAGCGGCGTCTTCCTCGGCTGGATGGCATTGGCCTCGCCCTGCACGAGGCCGTAGAGATTGGGCACGCCGGGCTTCTGGGTGAAATCGTCCATCTCGTTGTTGAGCAGGATGCCGGTGCCGTCGGCGACCACGCCCGCGCCGAATGAGCCGTTGAG
>JBFLWR010000104.1:0-5254 GCA_040755925.1 Pseudomonadota bacterium | reverse complement strand
CCCATGTCGGCGGCCCGCCTTTCCAGGTCTACGCGCTGCCGATCCGGCTCGACCCGAAGGTGCTTTCGGGTACGGCGGCGATCTTCTTCGCCGCCACCAATGCGTTGAAGTTGGTGCCCTATTTCGCACTTGGTCAGTTCGATGCGGCAAACCTCACCGCGTCCGCGGTGCTGATGCCGCTGGCGCCGCTCTCCACCATCGCCGGCGCCTGGCTGGTGCGCCGCATGAGGCCGGAGGTGTTTTATCCATTCACCTACGCGACAGTGGCCGTGGTGGCGGTCAAGCTGCTCTGGGACGGCATAGCCGGCCTTATGTGACGGCGGCCGGCTGGCCGTCCGTGTTCAGGCGGCGCTCGGCGCCATTTGACGGCTGCCGCCAAAGGCGAGCGCGCCGCCGAGGGCGACGACCATCACCATGCCAGCCAGAATGCCGATGTCGTGCAAGGTCGGCTTCAGCACCATGTCGGCGATGATCACCAGCATCACCGCATAATCGAAGCGCGCCCAGCGCATCATGCGCTGGCCGACTGCCAGAACGGCCGGCGTTACACCTTCCCTGGCTATCATGGCGCCCATCCGCGCGCCGGTCGGCTTGAAGACCAGCATGCCGATCGAGAAGGTGGTGAAGTAGCCGACGAGGCCGATGATGATCCAGAGATCGGAAAAGCCGGCCCAGAAGCCGCACATCACCAGGCCGAAGATCAAAGTCAGCATCGACATCGGCGCGAAGAAGCGGTCGCCGAGCTTGCCGGTGGCGCGCATCGCTTGCAGTTTTTCCTCGATGTTGCCGGCGCGTTCGGCAATCACGCCGAGCAGGAAAAGGACGAAACCGCCGCCAACCCACAAGGTGGCCGAGACGACGTGAAGGAATTTGACGACCGAATACCAGTCCATGGTTCTGCTCCTGGGTTTCTCTGATTTTATGGCCGCGCGATTTGTGCCGGCCTCGAGAGGAGCGGGCGTTTACCGTGACGCCTGTTTCGGAACGATGTCGCGAAAGCAGGGCTGTGTTTCAGATGGAGGCGGATGGCAGCGACCGATCCGTGCCTGGTCCCCGCTCGATGATCAAAGGGCGCCGGAGGTTGGTCGCGACATCATGCGGAAACATTGCCAAGGGATAGGCGTCGACGCCGAACCCGGCCACGGGATCATATTGCGCTCAAGCCGTTTTCAGCAATGCACCAGCAATTTGGAGGGAACATGCAAGGGGTAGCCCGAAACTTCTTTACGCTCGCCATCATCTATTCGCTGCTTGGAATGGCGCTCGGCATTCACATGGCGATCAGCCAGGACCACGGCCAGATGCCCACGCACGCCCACACCATGGTGGCGGGTTGGCTGATGTCGGCGGTGTTCGCGTTCTTCTACCACCTGTTCCCGGCAGCAGCGCAAAAGAGGCTCGCCACCGTCCATTTCTGGTTGACCGCTATCAGCGGCACCGGCCTGCTGATCGGCCTTTACGTGCTGCTTGCCGGCAATCCTGCGATAGAGCCCGTGCTCGGCATATCCTCGATTGGGTTCTATGCCGGCATGCTGCTCTTTGCCTTCATCGCCCTGCCGGCCATCTGGAGGACCTGAGGCGATCCCGTGTGACGAGGCTGCTGTCCTGTAACGGCACAGCAAAGCCCTTTCGGTTGAAAATTCGAGGCGGCGTTAAGGCTTCATTAAGCTTTACAGGTGTTTACTATCCACATCCAGTTTTCTGGATTCTTACCGAGTGGTTGGAGCCACTTTGTTTGACGCCTCCCTGTTAAACTCCTGAGAGCCGCCTTATCCGCGGCTCTTTTTTTGTCCCGAGCCGGCGAGCCCCGGAATGAACCCCGGCGTTAACCGTTTGTTAAACATGCGCTTGCCTTCATGGGCGTCGAAGCGCATTTTCAAGCCTCAGTCGTTTAGGGTGCAGGGCGTATCGGTAAAAACTGAAAATACCGAATCGGCTTGCGGCAGTGCAGGGGCGTATTTCCATGAACGAGCCTTCGAAGGGCAGCGCGAAAACCATCAAGTTGGCGGAGCGCCGGGTTTTCTCCCAATCCTTCAAGCCGCTTTATCAGGAGGGCATGGGCCTGGTGGAGCAGGCGGCCGAGTATCTCGACGGCAAGGGCCGGCTCGAGGCCAAGAAGCTGTCGCGCACGGCGGCGACGCTCTACGCGGCGGAATCGATGCGGCTGACCACAAGGCTGATGCAGGTCGCGTCCTGGCTGCTTCTGCAGCGGGCGGCCAATTCTGGCGAGATGACCCGCGACCAGGTTGCGTCCGAGAAATCCAAGGTGCGTCTCGACACGGCGTCCGCCCATGACGAGGCGCTCGGCTGGAACGAACTGCCGAAGGAGTTCCTGGACCTCGTCAACCGGTCGCTGCGCCTGCAGTCGCTGGTGCGACGCATGGACGAAGAGATTTACGGCGGCGCCATGAGCGGTCCATATTCCGATGGTCGCCGCGCCAATCCGGTTTCCGACCAGATCAGCCTGTTGAACACGGCTTTCGCGCGCGGCTGATCCATCTGTTTGAACCAGACGGCCGCGTCCCGTGGTATCGTTTCTGGTTTGTTCACATTTTGCTGGCATCCCGATACGCCAAGGCTAGACTTGGCGCATGGGGGAAGCGATTCGCATCATCGGCATCGATCCGGGACTGAGGCGCACCGGCTGGGGCATCATTGAAAGCCTCGGCAACTCGTTGCGCTTCGTCGCCTCGGGCACCGTGCATTCTGACGGCGAGGCGTCGCTCGCGACGCGGCTTTGCCAGTTGCACGACGGGCTGGCCGAGGTGTTGCACCAGGCCATGCCGCACGAGGCGGCGGTCGAGCAGACCTTCGTCAACAAGGATGCGACGGCCACGCTGAAGCTCGGCCAGGCGCGTGGCATAGCCATGCTGGTGCCGGCTCGCGCCGGGCTGGTGGTCGCCGAATATGCTCCCAATACCGTCAAGAAAGCGGTCATCGGCGTCGGTCATGGCGACAAGAAGCAGATCCACATGATGGTGAAGGTGTTGATGCCGAAGGCGGTGTTCGAGACCGACGACGCGGCGGACGCGCTGGCCATCGCAATCTGCCATGCGCATCATCGCCAGAGCGCCGCCTATCGGATGGCGATGCTGGCGTAAGGGGAAAGCCATGATCGGCAAGCTCAAAGGCACGCTGGACGAGATCGACGAGGACTCCTGCCTCGTCGACGTGCATGGCGTCGGCTATGTCGCCCATTGCTCGGCGCGCACGCTGGCGTCGCTGCCGTCGCCCGGCGAAGCGGTCGTGCTGTTCATCGACACCTATGTGCGCGAGGACATGATCCGGCTCTACGGCTTCCAGACTGCGCTGGAGCGCGAGTGGTTCCGCCTCCTGATGAACAATGTGCAGGGCGTCGGCGCCAAGGTGGCGCTGGCGGTGCTTTCCACATTGGCGCCGGCCGAGCTCGCCAATGCGATTGCCCTGCGCGACATCGCCATGGTCTCGCGCGCGCCCGGCGTCGGCAAGAAGGTGGCCGAGCGCATCATCAACGAATTGCGGACGAAGGCGCCGGCTTATGCGGGAGCGGCCTCCGGCACGATCGGCCTCAAGCAGGAACTCGGCGAAGGGGTTGCCCCGGCGCCGGTCACGGATGCGGTGTCGGCGCTGGTCAATCTCGGCTATTCACGCGACACCGCAGCCAATGCGGTTGCCGCTGCGTTGAAGTCGGCCGGCGAGGGAGCCGATGCGTCGAAGCTGATCCGCTTCGGACTGAAGGAACTGGCGCGGTGAGGCCGCGCTTGTCCTGCCGCAGGCCATATGCAAGGAAGGCCGCATGAGCCTTTCGCCCCGCCTCATTGCCCCGGACAAGCGCGGCGAGGATGCCGACCAGTCCTTGCGGCCGCAGTCGCTCGACGAATTCGTCGGCCAGGCGGCGGCGCGCGCCAACCTCAAGGTCTTCATCGACGCCGCCAAGGGCCGTGGCGAGGCGCTGGACCATGTGTTGTTCGTCGGCCCGCCAGGTCTCGGCAAGACCACGCTGGCGCAGATCATGGCGCGCGAACTCGGCGTCAATTTCCGCTCGACTTCAGGGCCGGTCATCGCCAAGGCGGGCGATCTGGCCGCGCTGCTCACCAATCTCGAGGAGCGCGACGTGCTCTTCATCGACGAGATCCACCGGCTCAATCCGGCGGTGGAGGAAATCCTCTATCCGGCGATGGAGGATTTCCAGCTCGATCTCATCATCGGCGAAGGGCCGGCGGCGCGCTCGGTCAAGATCGATCTTGCCCGCTTCACGCTGGTCGCCGCCACGACCCGGCTCGGATTGCTGACCAATCCGCTGCGCGACCGTTTCGGCATCCCGGTCAGGCTCAATTTCTACACCGTCGAGGAACTGGAACTGATCGTGCGCCGCGGCGCCCGCATCCTGCAGATGCCGCTCGGCGACGATGGCGCGGTGGAGATCGCACGCCGGGCTCGCGGCACGCCGCGCATCGCCGGGCGGCTGCTGCGCCGGGTGCGTGACTTCGCCAGCGTTGCCGGCGCCGCGCATGTCGACAAGCGTATCGCCGACGAAGCGCTGACCAGGCTGGAAGTGGACGGGCTTGGCCTCGACGCGCTCGACCGTCGCTATCTTTCCATGATCGCCCGCAACTTTGGCGGCGGGCCGGTCGGCATCGAGACGATCGCGGCCGGGCTTTCGGAGCCGCGCGACGCGATCGAGGACATCATCGAGCCGTATCTGATCCAGCAAGGCTTCATCCAGCGCACGCCGCGCGGCCGCGTGCTCGCCGCCAACGCCTGGCGGCACCTCGGCCTCGATGCGCCAAAGGATCTCGCCCAGCAGCAGATCGGCCTGTTCCAGGAAGAGTAACGGACATTTGTTCGTGGGCGGGAGCGACAAGCGTTAGTCTGCGCGAAATCTCCCCACCCCAGCCAAGGTGCGGGCGCAATTGCCGGCTCTAACGCAGTCCTGCTCAATGCAACCGCTATTCCCGGGGCCGGCCAATCGATGATCACCAGACGTGGTTTCCTGCGGCTCCTCAGCGGCTCGTTCTTCGCCATGGTGTCGCTCGGCGCCTATGCGGTGGGCATCGAGCCGATGCTGCTTACCCATGTGAAGCGCTATGCCTTGACGCCGCCAAACTGGCCGGCGGGGCTCAAGCTGCGCGTCGTGGCGCTGGCCGACATCCATGCCTGCCAGCCCTGGATGACGCCGGAACGGATCGCCTCGCTGGTCGAGCAGGCCAATGCGCTGCAGCCGGACCTCATCGTCCTGCTCGGCGACTTCACGGCCGGCACCCGCATCGTCACG
>JBFLWR010000103.1:0-20381 GCA_040755925.1 Pseudomonadota bacterium | reverse complement strand
AACGGTGGACCGGTCTAGCCTTCGAGAGCTTGCGCGGCGCGCCGGAGCAGCGCGCCGCGATCCGCTGTAAACCCGGACTCGACCCATTCCCTTTCAAGATTCCGCAGTGTGGCGCCGAGCTTCGGACCAGGTGACGCGCCAAGTTCGGTCAGGTCGGCCCCCTTGATCGGAAAGGCCGGCTTTTCCCATCTCTGTACGAAGTTGAGCAGGCGTGAAAAGCCGCCGGCCTCCATCATCGCCTGATTATCCTCGACGGCGCGCGTCCGCGCCGCGGCGAGGGCCAGCCGGAGCCGATCGAGGTAACCGCCGCGATCGCCGAAATATACCTTCTTCGCCAGTTCCGTCTCGGTAGTCCGGGATTCCGGCGCGCTGGTCAGCGCCCAGTGCCGCAGGCGATCGGCCTCTTCGTTGGAGAATCTCAACCTCTCGGCAAGAACCTTCATGCGCGCCGCATCCGGTGGGACGACCGATTCCAGCCTCAGCATCGCGTCGACGGCCCAGCCGAGGTCCTTCTCGGTCCTGACCAGCCCGTGAATCGAATCTATGCCCCACTTCTCGCTTTCCGGCAGGACGGCGGAGAGCACGCCGGCCTGGCGCATCCAGAGCAGCGCCCGCGACGGGTCGGGAGCCGAAAACAGTTTCCTCAGTTCGGACCAGACGCGTTCGGCCGAAAGCTGGCCAAGCCCGTCCTTCAGCCTGGCGCAGGCCTTCAGCCCCTCGGCGTCGGGCCGGCCCTCGCCATACCAGGCAAAAAAGCGGAAGAAGCGCAGGATGCGCAAATAGTCCTCGCGGATGCGAGCGTCCGCCTCGCCGATGAAACGCAGCCGGCGCGCCTCGATGTCGGCGATGCCGCCGACGAAATCGATGATCGTTCCATCAGCCTCTGCATAGAGTGCGTTGATGGTGAAGTCGCGCCGCTCGGCATCCGCCTTCCAGTCGCGCCCGAAGATCACTTTCGCCCGCCGCCCGTCGGTCTCGACATCGGCCCTCAGCGTCGTGACCTCGTAGGGCTTGCCGCCAGCGATCACCGTGATGGTGCCATGCTCGATGCCTGTCGGCGCCGTCTTGAAACCAGCTGCCTCGGCGCGTCGGACGGTCTCCTGGGGTAACGTCGTCGCGGCAATGTCGATATCGGCCACAGGCTGGCCAAGCAAGGTATTGCGAACGGCGCCGCCGGCGACGCGCGCCTCCTCTCCGCCTTCCGTCAACGCGGCGAGCAGGCGTTGCAGATGTTTTTCGCCGAGCCAGTCGGCCCTGCCGGACAGGGACGCCCCCGCACTCATGCATAGAGCCTTTCATAGAGGGTGCGGATGATGCCTGCCGTGACGCCCCAGATACGCTGGCCGCCATAGGGCATTTCGTAGAAGAACCATTCGAGATCGTTCCACATGCGGCTGTCGCGCGCATGGTTGGCCGGATCCATCAGGAAGCTCAACGGCACCTCGAAGGCGGCGTCGACCTCGTCGGCATTGAGCATCAGCGAAAAACCTGGTCGCACCACGGCAAGCACGGGCACGATGCGGTAGCCGCTGCCGGCGACATAGTCCGGCATGCGGCCGATGATCTCTATGTGGTCGCGCTCGAGGCCGATCTCCTCGAACGTCTCGCGCAGCGCCGTGGCTTCGGGGCCGGGATCTGTCGGATCGATGGTGCCGCCCGGAAAGGCCACCTGGCCGGAATGGCTGCGCAGCTTCTCGGCGCGCTTGGTGAGCAGCACCGTCGCGCCATCGACATGATCGACCACCGGTATCAGCACCGCTGCGTCGCGCAGTGGCTTTGCATGTTTCAGCCTGGGATGCCCGGGATTGAAGCGATGATCGCCGAAATCCTCGCCGGGCCGCGCCTCGGCCTGCGCCGCGACGCGCGCGCGAAAATCCGCGATCGAGAACGGCGCTGCTGTCACCTGATCCATCACGCGCTCAGCCGCCTGAGTTTTTCGGCCGGCATGATCGGATAGACCTCGCCGCCGGAGCGCACGGCAAACATCGTCAGGCCGCCGATCTCGATCTCCTCGCCATGCTCGACCAGTTCGTACATGACCGGCCGCGCCACCAGCGCCTCCAGCCGCCCACGCACCAGCACATAGGGTTTCAGTCCGCCGGTCGCGTCTTCGTCGACGAAGCGCAGCGGATTGCCTGGGCCAGCCGCGACGACGTCGCCGACATTGGTGCGGAAAGTGACAACCTGCTCTTCGCCACTACCGGAAACGTCCATTTCGACAGCAACGAAGGGCGCATCCTCGACGCGAATTCCCACCCGTTCGACCGGGGTCACCAGATAGGTTCTTCCGTCGGCGTCCTTGCGCAGCACGCTGGAAAAAAGCTGCACCAGCGGCATGCGCCCGATCGGCGTGCCGAGATAGAACCAGGTGCCGTCGGCCTTTATCTCCATGTCGAGATCGCCGCAGAAGTCGGGATTCCAGCGCTCCACCGGCGCCGGCCCCTTGCCAGCCCGTGCGGCCCGCGAGATCAACGCCTCCAGGCCGCGCGGCTCGGTGGCGCTGGTAAGGCTCGGTTCGCGATGTTCGGCGTGTTCCGTCATTGCCACGAAATAGTCACTGTTGTTCCGCTTGTCAGCCTAAGTCTGTGATTTAAGTTCGAATGTAGACGCCAGGCGAGGCCGAATCGCGGCATTCTGCGAGTTCGAGAATGCAGGCCGGTATTTCCAACCACAAGGATCGAACGGCATGAGCGTGATGATCAAGGAAAGCCCGATCAGCGAAAAGGCAATGGTCGAGGAGGCCGAGAAGGCGTTGGCCGACATCTCCAAGGTCCGCGGCGCCGTCGGCCGGGTCATCTTCGGCCAGGAAGCCGTGGTCGAGCGCACTCTGGTGGCGCTGCTTGCCGGCGGCCATGCGCTGCTCGTCGGCGTTCCCGGCCTTGCCAAGACCAAGCTGGTCGAGACGCTGGGCATCGTGCTCGGCCTCGATTCCCGGCGCATCCAGTTCACGCCGGACCTGATGCCGTCCGACATCCTCGGCTCCGAGGTGATGGAGCAGGACGAATTCGGCAAGCGTTCCTTCCGCTTCATCTCCGGGCCGATCTTTACCCAGCTTCTGATGGCCGACGAGATCAACCGCGCCTCGCCGCGCACCCAGTCGGCGCTGCTGCAGGCCATGCAGGAATATCACGTCACCATAGCCGGCGCCCGCCATGACCTGCCCGCGCCTTTCCATGTGCTGGCGACGCAGAACCCGCTGGAGCAGGAAGGCACCTATCCGCTGCCCGAGGCGCAACTCGACCGTTTCCTGATGCAGGTCGACATCCTCTATCCCGAGATCGAGGCCGAGCGCCGCATCCTGCTCGAGACTACCGGCGTCGAGGAGGCCAGGGCCGACAATGTGCTGCAGGCGGCGCGACTTAAGGAGATCCAGACGCTGATCCGTCGCATGCCGGTGCCGGAAAGCGTCGTCGAGGCAATCCTCAAGCTGGTGCGCTCGGCGCGCCCCGGCCAGGGCAATGCCGAGACGGACAGGCACGTCGCCTGGGGTCCAGGCCCGCGCGCCAGCCAGGCGCTCACGCTATGCGCCCGTGCGCGCGCCCTGTATGATGGCAGGCTGGCGCCGTCGGTCGATGACATCCGCGCCCTGGCCGAGCCGGTGCTGCAGCACCGCATGGCGCTGACTTTCGCCGCCCGCGCCGAAGGCACCTCGGTGCGCGACGTGGTGGCGAAACTGGCAAAAGGCATCTGATGGGTCGAATAGGCGAGGTCCAGGCACCGGTTGCGACGCGTGACGCGCTCGCCCGTGGCCGGCTGGGGGCCTCACTGGTGCCGGATCTGCTGGTCGAGGCGCGCCGTATCGTCAACACGGTGATCGCCGGCTGGCATGGCCGCCGCAAGCGTGGCATCGGCGAGAATTTCTGGCAGTTCCGCCCCTATGTCGAAGGCGATTCCTCGCGCATCGACTGGCGCCGCTCCGCTCGTGATGACCACACCTATGTGCGCGATCGCGAGTGGGAGGCCGCCCATACGGTGTGGCTGTGGGCGGACCCCTCCCCTTCCATGCTCTACAAGTCGGCCGGAGCCGGCGTCTCCAAGGAATCGCGCGCGCTGGTGCTGGCGCTCGCCATGGCCGAGCTTCTGTCGCGCAGCGGCGAGCGCATTGCCTGGCCGGGCCTCTCCGACCCGTTCACCGCCCGCAACGGCGCCGAACGCATCGCGGCCCAGCTCAGCCATGCCGCCACGCTGCCTGCCAAACCCGATCTGTCCGCCATCCGCCGCTTCTGCGACATCGTCATCGTCAGCGATTTCCTCGACCCGGTCGAGGAAACGATGGCCTGGCTCGACGTGCTGGCCCGCCACGGCGTGCGCGCGCACCTGATCGAGGTCGCCGATCCGGCCGAGGAAACTTTCCCCTATGCCGGGCGCACCGAGTTCACCGATCCCGAGACCGGCGACAAGCTGACCGCCGGCCGCGCCGAAATGTTGGCCGGGGACTACCGCCTGCTCTACACCGCACGGCGCGAGGAACTGGCCGGCTGGTGCAAGCGTCTCGGCTGGAGCTTCACCGTGAACCATACCGACCGGCTTGCCTCCGAGGCGCTCGTGCGCGTCCACCTGGCGATGACCGCCGATGGCAGCCACTTCGGAAGGTCTGTCGCATGAGTTGGCTGCCGCTCTCCTTCGGCGCGCCCATGGTATTGTGGGGCCTCTTGGCGCTGCCGGTCATCTGGTGGCTGCTTAGGCTCACTCCGCCTAAGCCGCAGACGGAAGTCTTTCCGCCGCTGAAGATCCTTGCCCGTGTCCTGAGGCGCGAGGAGATGCCGCGCCAGAGCCCCTGGTGGCTGACGCTGCTGCGCCTGCTGATGGCTGCCCTTGTCGTGATGGCGCTCGCCGAGCCGGTCTTCAACCCGCGCGAAAAACTGCCGGCTGAAGGCTCGGCGCTGGCGCTGGTCATCGACAATGACTGGGCAAGCGCTTCCGACTGGCCCAAGCGCGTCGCCACCGCCGAGCGGCTGATCGCCGACGCCGGATCGAACGGCGTGCCCATCGTCATAGCCTTCACCGCCGAGAAGCCCAATGCCGAGATCGGTCCCTTCGACGCCTCGGCGGCGCTGGACCGGCTGCGCGCCGCGAAACCGCGCCCGATCCCCACCGACCGGCCGGCCGTCTATGCTCGCGTCGCGGCTGCCCTGGAACGCCTGCCCGGGGCCAGCGTCGCCGTGCTCGCCGACGGGCTTGCGGCCAAGGGTGACGAAGCCGCTTTCAAGACGCTTCTGGAAAGGAATGCCTCGCGATTGGTCTGGGCGGCGACCGACCGGTTTTCGTTGATGGGTCTGACCGGCGCCGACAACCAGGTCGACGGCTTTGCGCTGACCGCCATCCGAGCGCCCGGCGATCCCGCGCCGGCGCAGGTCACCGCTGGCGCCTTCGACGACAAGGGCCGTCGCATCGCCGACGCGACGCTGACATTCGCGCCGGGCGAGAGCACCGCCACCGGCACGATGACGGTGCCGTTCGAGCTGCGCAACGACTTCGCCTCGATTGCACTTGACGGCGAGCGCCAGGCCGGCGCCGTGCGCGTGCTCGACGAAAGCTCCAAGCGCCGCCGCGTGGGGTTGTTGTCGCAGTCCGAGGCCGACCAGGCGCAACCGCTGCTCTCGCCCCTCTATTATATCCGCCGCGCGCTGCAGCCATTTGCCGATCTGGTCGAGCCGTCGAGCGCCGATCTGGCCGACGGCATTCCGCAGCTCCTCGACCAGAAGCCGGCGATGATAATCATGGCCGATGTCGGCACTATCCCCGAACAGGTCAGGCAACGGCTGGTCGACTGGGTAAACAACGGCGGCACGCTGGTGCGCTTTGCCGGCCCCAGGCTCGCCGCCGCCGGCAATGACGACGACCTGTTGCCGGTCAGGTTGCGCAGCGGCGAGCGCGCGCTGGGCGGCGCGCTTTCCTGGACGACGCCGCAGCAGGTCACCGAATTCCCGAAAGCCGGTCCCTTCGCCGATTTGGCGCCGCCGACCGAGGTGACGGTCAGCCGGCAGGTGTTGGCCGAGCCGACGCCCGACATCGTCGAGCGCACCTGGGCGACGCTGGCTGACGGCACGCCGCTGGTGACGGGTATGAAGAAGGACAAGGGCACGCTGGTGCTCTTCCATGTCACGCCCGAGGCGACTTGGTCGAACCTGCCGATCTCCGGCAGCTTCGTGGAGATGCTGAGGCGCATCGTGCAACTGTCGCGCAACCAGGGGGCTGCGGTCGCCAATGCCGAAGCCACCGCCGCCTCGCTGGCGCCTTATCGCATGATCGGCGCGGACGGCATGCTGGCGCCGCCGTCGCCCGATGCTCGGCCATTGGTGCCCGGCGCTGGCTCGTTGCCGGTGACGCTCGATAACCCGCCGGGCCTCTATGGCTCGGAAACCGGCGTCTTCGCGCACAATCTGCTCAACACCGCCAGCAGCTTCACGCCGCTTGTGCGTCCGCAGGTCTCGCTGCCGGTAACCGCCATTCCCTATGCTTTCGACGAATCGGAGAACCTGAAGGGACCTCTGGTGACCGCGGCGCTTCTGCTGATGGTGCTCGACACGCTTGCCGTGTTCTGGATGGGTGGGCTGCTGTCGCGCCGGCCACGCCGCGGCGCGATGGCCACCGCTGCCGCCGTGCTGATCTTGCTCGGCGGGCTTTTCGGGCAGGCCGATTTCGCCCGCGCTGACGATTCGAAGCCCGGCGACACCCAGGCGATCGAGGCCATCTCCAAGACCCGCATCGCCTTCGTGATCACCGGCGAGCCCGGCGTCGATGCGATCAGCCGCGCCGGCCTTGAGGGCCTGACCCGCTTCCTGATCGACAAGACGGCGCTGGAGCCCGGCCCGCCGGCCGGCGTCGACATCTCCAAGGACGAGCTGTCCTTCTATCCGCTGATCTACTGGCCGGTCGACGCGACCGCGCCGATGCCCAGCCAGGCGGCGATCGCCCGCATCGACGCTTACATGCAGCAGGGCGGCACGGTTCTTTTCGATACGCGCGACCAGTTCTCGAGCGGCATCGGCGGCGGAACGGCGAGCCCCGCGACGGAGCGGTTGCGCGACATTCTCGCCAACCTCAACGTGCCGCCGCTGGAGCCGGTGCCGTCGGACCATGTGCTGACGAAATCCTTCTTCATCCTTCCGGAGTTTCCAGGCCGCTTCAACGGCAGCCCGCTCTGGGTCGAGGCCTCGCTCGATGCCAGCAACACCGAGAATCGCCCGGTGCGCGTCGGCGACGGAGTCTCGCCGATCATGATCACCGCCAATGATTTCGCCGGCGCCTGGGCGGTCGACGAAAACGGCGACCCTTTGCTGCCGACGGTCCCCAATGATCCGATGCAGCGCGTCTATGCGCTGCGCGCCGGCGTCAACATCATGATGTATATGCTGACCGGCAACTACAAATCCGACCAGGTCCATGTGCCCGTCCTGCTCGAACGGCTGGGACAATAGTCATGAACTGGTCCATCTCGCTCGAACCGCTCATTTCCTGGCCGTTGTTCGGCCTGGTCTTCGTGCCACTCGCGCTGCTGGCGCTTGCCGGACTGTGGTTCGGCCAGCGTGGCTCTGCATTGCGCTTTCTGGCCCTGCTCGCGCTCGGCGCGGCGCTGCTCAACCCCGTCTTCCTCGACGAGGAACGCGAGGCGCTGAAGAGCGTCGTTGCCATTATCGTCGACCGCAGTCCGAGCCAGGATATCGGCGACCGCACCAAGCAGACCGACGAGGCATTGGCGGGGCTCCAGCAACGCCTCGGCCGCTTCAAGCAGTTCGACGTGCGCGTGGTCGAAGCCGGCAAGTCGGAGGCTGCCGACGAGCGCACTGAAACCAAACTCTTCAGCGCGCTGGAAAGCACCTTCCGCGACGTGCCGCCCTCACGCGTCGGCGGCGCCATAATGATCACCGACGGCGAGGTCCATGACGTGCCTGCCGGCGCTCCGGACTTCCATGCGCCGCTGCATGCGCTGATCACCGGCCATGAGCACGAGAAGGATCGCCGCATCCAGTTCGAGAACGCGCCCCGCTTCGCCCTCGTCGGCAAGCCGCTCGACATGACATACCGCGTCATCTCCACCGAAGGCGGAGGCAGCCCTGTCGACGTTCGGGTCTCGGTCAATGGCGAGCAGGTCTCGGTCGAGCACGCCGTGACCGGCCAGCCGATGAAGCTTCAGGTCACCATTCCGAACGCCGGGCGCAACATCATCCAGCTCGCCATCGACCACGAGCCGGGAGAGCTCACGGATATCAACAACCGCGCGATCGCGCTTGTCGACGGCATCCGCGAGAACCTGCGCGTGCTGCTGGTCTCCGGCGAGCCGCATGCCGGCGAGCGCACCTGGCGCAACCTGCTGAAATCGGACGCGTCGGTCGATCTCGTCCATTTCACCATTTTGCGTCCGCCGGAAAAGCAGGACGGCACGCCGATCAACGAACTGTCGCTGATCGCCTTCCCGACGCGCGAGCTGTTCGTCGAGAAGATCAAGGATTTCGACCTCATCATCTTCGACCGCTACCAGCATCGCGACGTGTTGCCGATCCTCTATTACGACTACATCTCGGAATATGTCGAAAAGGGTGGCGCGCTGCTGATTGCCGCTGGACCCGAATACGCCGGCACAAGCTCGATAGCCCGCACGCCGCTGATGTCGGCCCTGCCGGCCATGCCCAGCGGCGAGGTGGTGGAAAAGGCCTTCTACCCGCGCCTGACAGACCTCGGCCAGCGCCATCCGGTGACACGGGGGCTCGACGGCTCCGCCACCGAACCCCCGCATTGGAGCCGCTGGTTCCGCACCATCGGCGTCAAGAACCCCGAGGGCGAGGTGGTGATGAAGGGCGCCGACGACCGGCCGCTGCTGGTGCTCGACCGCAAGGGCGAAGGCCGCGTCGGCATGCTGCTTTCGGACCAGGGTTGGCTGTGGGCGCGCGGCTTCGAGGGCGGCGGCCCGCACGTCCAGCTCTACCGCCGCATCGCCCACTGGCTGATGAAGGAGCCCGAGCTGGAAGAGGAGCGGCTTACCGCCGACGGACGCGGCATGATGCTGGAAATCCGCCGCCAGACGATGAGCGACGATCCCGGACCGGCCCGGGTCATAACGCCCTCCGGCAAGGCGCTGACGGTCAAGCTCGACAAGGCCGAGCCGGGCATTTTCACCGGCAGCCTGCGGACCAGCGAGATCGGGCTTTACCAGGTGGGCAATGGCGACCTCACCGCCCTTGCCCAGGTCGGTCCGATCAATGCCCCGGAATTCACCGATGTCGTATCGACGGAAGACAAATTGAGGGCGCCGACGGAGGCGACCGGCGGCAGCGTGCGCCGGCTGGGCAGCCTCACCGGCGACGGCGTGGTCCTGCCCTCGATCGTGCCGGTCCGTTCGTCGGGCGCCGCCTCGGGCGACGACTGGATCGGGCTGCGCACCACGGACGACAGCGCGCTCAAGGCGGTTTCGCGCGTGCCCCTATTCGGCGGATTCCTCGGCCTTGGCCTGCTGCTACTGGCGATAGGTTCGATGTGGTACCGTGAGGGGCGTTGATCTCTTTGCCTCTCCCCTTTCCTATGGGAGAGGCACGCGCACTACTCTTCGGGCTCGGTCGTGAACAGCAGCGGATATCCCTTGGCCTTGCCGGCGTCGGTCGCGCGCGCTGCCTTGGTCTCGGCGATGTCGCGCGTGAAGACCGCGACAACGCACACGCCGCGAGTATGCGCGGTGATCATGACGCGGTGCGCCTGGTCCTCGCTGAGCTTGAATTCACCTTTGAGCACCGTGACCACGAACTCGCGCGGCGTGAAATCGTCATTGACCAGGATGACCTTGTAGAGCTTCGGCCGCTCTGTTTTCGGCTGCGTCTTGACGCGAGGTTTGAGGACGGTCTCGGGCATCGGAATCAACCGGCGGTGAACCAAGGCAATTCCAGGAAATCCCTTCCGGAATTGCGTGAAGACAACTCGATTTTCGCTTCGACTTTGCCACGCAAGAAGGCATGGGTCCATTTGTCCCGCGCGAGGCGGCGGGACCCGGACGATCAACTCTATGTGGGAGCGGGCTGTCGGCCGTTCAACGGCCCTGCCGCCCGATGGTGCGGCGTCCGGAACCGCCATCGGTGGTGTCCGATCCACGCTCCAGAAACGCGAACAGCATCCAGGCGACGAAACCGATCACCGTCGCACCGGTGAGCACGATCAGGACCCAGGATTGCGCCGGGGTGATGTAGTTCCAGCTCGAAGAGATCGCCGGC
Source organism: Pseudomonadota bacterium (assembly GCA_040755925.1). Classification (GTDB taxonomy): domain Bacteria; phylum Pseudomonadota; class Alphaproteobacteria; order Rhizobiales; family Rhizobiaceae; genus Mesorhizobium. Next base: position 10,182 of record JBFLWR010000103.1, on the reverse strand, counting down.
GCGAAAAGCTCAGGCTCGGTCCTGCCGCTGGCGGGATCCGGCACCGGGCTGGCGGAGTAGATGATCAGCGCTCTCGCCGCCGCGGTGGCGACCAGGCCTCCGAGGGTCAGCGAACGCATCAGGGACGAAAGCCGCTTCTTCATGCGGACTGTCCTACAGCACCTGCATTGCAATCAGGTTAAGGATGAGGTTGCCGCACGGAAGCTATCGGGTTTCCGTCGTCAAAAAAACCGCTCCAGCCGAAACCGGCTGGAGCGGCTTTCGCTCTAGACCTGGATCAGATCTTCTTAGTTGGCGGTAGCAGCCGGCTTCGGAGCTGCAGCCGGCTTGGCGGCGGCGGCCGCCGGCTTCGCCTTGGCCTTGGCAGCCTTCTTGACCGGGCACTTGTGCTTCTTGGTCGGCTTGCATTCCTTCTTGGCCGCTGCCTTCTTCACAGCCGGCTTCGCGGGCGTCGTGGCAGCCGGCGCGGTCGTCGTGGTCGTGGTGGTGGCAGCCGGTGCGGTGGTCGTCGTCTGGGCGTTGCCGAGAGCCGGCATCGAGAAAGCCAGGGCGACAGCGAGACCGAGGGTGGAGAGGAGGGACTTTTTCATGGCTTCATTTCCTTTTTATGCGGGTCGGGAGTTGAGTGTCACTGATCCGGGTCGACCGGCGTCACTCCAAGCAGCTTCAAGGCGTTTGCGAGCATCCGGATTCCCTGCGCCTGCTTCTTGTTGGCGCAGAACCGGTTTCCCTTTCTTTGAAGTGCCTTCGCCGCGGTGACCTGCGTTGCCGCGGCATGGGTTTCAAGGGCTTCGTCGACTTGACGGCTGAGATTGGTGCAGCGCTCGGTCCGGGTGAGCGGCGCTACCTTCGCGGTCGAGGCGCCGGCTGCCGCTGTGATGAGGGACATGCTGAGCAAGGCACCCATCACGCTGATCCAGAACCTCTGCATTGGTCTTGTCCGTACCCCGGAAACTTGCGTCGCAGCCGATGACCTGACCGCCACGGCACCGGTATGCCCTTGTAGTTTTTCACGAGTTTTTCCCGACTGTAGAATTTTGTTTCTGAATTGTTTCTGGGGAGCCAGCCCCGCCCGGTATTGCCGCCACTGGCCAAGATGTGGCCCGAATTCTATCTTGTGGGTGATTTTCGAAAGGGCGGCTTGGCCCGCAGCAACGACAGGGTTCTCGTGAAATCTGATGCACACATACTGATTGTCGATGACGACAAGGGCATACGCGACCTGCTTCAGGAGTTCTTCCAGAAGCGCGGGCTGCACACGACGGTGGCCGCCGACGGCACCGAAATGGAGGCTGTGCTGCGTCGAACGCAGGTCGATCTCATCGTTCTGGACGTGATGCTGCCGGGCAAGAGCGGACTTGAACTGTGCCGTGAGGTCCGCGCCAATTACACCACGCCGATCATCATGCTCACGGCGGTCACCGAAACGACGGACCGCGTCGTTGGCCTGGAGATGGGGGCGGACGACTATGTGCCGAAACCTTTCGATCCGCGCGAGTTGCTCGCCCGCATCCGCGCCGTGCTGAGGCGCAATGGCGCGGCCGAGCCGCGCCGACCCGTCGCCAAGCAGATCTACCACTTCGCCGGCTGGACCATGGATTGCTCGCGACGCCGGCTGACGGCGCCCGACGACGTGCGCGTGGAACTGACGATGGCGGAGTTCAATCTCCTGCAAACCTTCGTCAAGAGCGCGCAGCGCGTGCTCACCCGAGAGCAGCTCATCGAGCTGTCGGGCGGCGACACCGGCTACAGCTTCGACCGCAGCGTCGACATTCTGGTGAGCCGCCTTCGCCGCAAGATGGAGGACGACCCGAAGACGCCGAAACTGATCCTCACCGTGCGCAGCGGCGGCTATCAGTTTCTGCCCGAGACGACTTCCGAATGAGACGCCTGCTGCCGCAGACCCTGCCTGTCTGGGTGCTGCTGATCGTCATCGCCGGCCTGATGATCAGCCAGATCGCGACGCTCTACATCGTCTCGCACGACCGCGACGCGGCCAACGACATCGTCGACCTGTACCGGCTCAACGATCGCGCCTATTCGCTGGTGCAGCTGATGCACGACGCCACGCCCGACGAGCGCAAGGCGACCGCATCCGGGCTGTTCAACGACACATATGCGCTGACCGTTTCGGACACCCCCGCCGTGACCTCCTCGATTGCCGGCGACGACCAGCTGGCCGAACTGGAGGACATTCTTGTCAGCCGCCTTTCGAAATTCGGCGTCACTGACGCGCGCGTGCGGCGCGATCCCGCAACGCAGGAGGCCGACGCTCCCGACGGCGAGCAGGTGAACAAGGACGTCGGCCAGGTGGAGCGCGACCTGCTGGTGCTGTCGGCCAACTTCGCCCAGAGCGACAAGCTGACCGCTTCGCTGCGTTTCGCCGACGGCCAGTGGCTGAACTTCACCGAGCCGATCACGCCCGCCGGCCCGATCCTCAGCATAAACAGCCTTCCGCTCTATTCGCTGATTGCCGGCCTCGTGGTGGTGATGTCGATCTGGTCGCTGCGCCGGCTGACGGCGCCCTACCGGATGATGGAAAAGGCGGTGACGCGCATCGGCAACGATCTGAAAAGTCCACCGATCGCCGAGACCGGCAGCCGCGAGATCCGCGCCGCGGCGAAGGCGGTGAACGCCATGCAGATGCGGCTGCGCGACTATGTGGAGGATCGTGAGCAGCTTGCGGCGGCGCTCGCCCATGACCTTCGCACACCACTGACCAGGATGCGGCTGCGCCTCGAACTGCTGCGCAAGTCGGCGGCCCGCGAGGCCCTTGCTCATGACCTCGCCGATATCGAAAGCATCGCCAGCTCGGTGATCGACTTCGCCAAGTTCGAGGTCACCGAGGAAAAGGCCGAGCGGATCGATTTCTGGTCGCTGGTGGAATCGGTTGCCGACGGATTCGCGGACGCGTCGATCGACGACGATGCCTCGCCGTCGCGCGGCCTGATCTGTATCGCGCGCCCCGTGGCGCTGCGCCGTTGCATCACCAACCTCGTCCAGAACGCGGTGACCTACGGCAAGAAGGCGCATATCGATGTGCGCCGCTCCGGTGACACGATCACACTCTCAATTCGCGACGAAGGGCCCGGCATCCCACAGGCCAAGCTGGACACGGTCTTCGGCTCCTTCGTGCGCCTCGAACAGTCGCGCAACCGCGAGACCGGCGGATTGGGGCTGGGTCTCACCATCGCCCGCAACATCGCGCGCGGCGCCGGCGGCGAGATCACCCTCTCCAACCACCCCGACGGCGGCCTGCTGACGGAACTGCGCCTGCCGCTGGCAGCTTGAGTCAGCAGGCGATGATTCCGGGGCTGGATCGGCGGCGGCGTCCCTGTGATAGTGCGGCCCGCTCCGGCCCGAGGAAACCGTCATGTTTTATGCCATTCTCGCCTATCACGTTGAAGCGACTGTCAAATCCTGGACACCTGACGAGGATGCAGCGCTGATGAAGGACCTGCTTGAGGTCAATCAGAAGCTGACCCGCGAAGGCACGCTCGGACCGGCGGCGCGGCTGAGCGCGACCGCCGGCGCAGTCACGCTGCGCGGCCCGGGCGACGGCATGGTGATCGACGGCCCTTTCGCCGAGACCAAGGAGCAACTGCTGGGGTTCTACATCGTTGACTGCGCAAGCCAGGACGAGGCGATCGCCACCGCACGCGACCTCAAGCGCGTCAATCTGAGCGCGGTGTATGAGATCCGGCCGATCATGCTTTTTCGCCCCGGCGCATCCCTGCCGGCAGGCGAGGCGACGGAAGAACCTCGAAAAACCAAGGCTGGCTGACGGCTGCCCTCAGCCAACCGACCATCAGGCAGCTTCGGCGCCTCCACGGATTTGCCTGCCAAGCCTGATCGCCTCCCGCACCATGAGGTCGAGATCGTCGCGACGCGTGCGATGATTGGTGATCGCCACCCTCAGGCAATGCCGGCCTTGCACGGTGGTATCGGACAAGGCCGCGATGCCTTCCTCCTGCAAGCGCAGCATGATCTCGGTGTTGAACGCCTTGAGGCGCTCCTCCGACGCCCCGTCGAGGCGATGCCGGAAGCAGACGATGTTGATCGTGGTCGGCGCCGTCACCTCCAGCGCCGGCTCGGCCTCGATCAGCCGGGTGAGATAGGTTGCCTGGGCAATGTTCTGGTCGATCAGCCGGCCGAATTTTTCGACCCCGTGCTCCTTCAACGCCATCCAGATCTTCAGCGCGCGAAAGCCGCGCGAGGTCTGCAGACCGTAGTCGTGCAGCCATTGCCCGGCAGCCAAGCCGCGCGGTGTCGATTCCAGATATTCCGGCGTCACCGCGAACGCGTTGCGGTGGGCGGACGCGTCGCGAACCAGCGCGCATCCCGCCTCGAACGGCGCGTGCAGCCATTTGTGCGGGTCGAGCGCGATCGAGTGCGCCTGCTCGATGCCGGCGACGAGCGACGCATTCTTCGGCGCGATCGCTATCAGCGCGCCGATGCAGCCGTCGACATGGAACCACATGTCCTCCGCTGCCGCTAATGCCCCCAGTGTTTGGAGATCGTCGATCGCGCCGGTGTTGACGGTGCCGGCGGTGCCGATCACGCAGGCCGGCCGGAAGCCCGCGTCGCGATCCTCCGCGATTGCCGCCTTGAGCGCGCCGATATCGATGCGCAGCGCCGCATCGGTTGGCAAGCGCCGCAGCGCCCGGTTGCCGAGGCCAAGCGCTTCCATGGCCTTGCGGTGGCAGGAATGGACCTGATCCGAGGCGTAGAAGCGCAGCGGCTTCGGCATGGCGCCGACGCCTCTTTCCCGGACATCGACGCCTGCCTTGGCGTTGCGCGCGACGGTGAGCCCGATGATGTTGGCCATCGAGCCGCCGCTGACCAGCGTGCCGCTGGCCGAGGCCGGGAAACCCACCATCTCCTTGCACCAGTTGACCACCTGGCTGTCCATCAGCCCGGCGGCATGGTTGCCGCCGCCCAGGTTGGACCCTTGGATCGCGGCCAGGAAATCGCCGAGCGCGCCGGTGAAATTGCTCGACCCCATGTACCAGGACCAGAAGCGCGGATGGATGTTGCCCATCGGATAGGCCATGACGTTGCGGGAAACCTCGCCATAGACATCGGCAATCGGCGCCGGCGAACGCGGCAGCGGCGCGCCGAAAAATGCCCGCGCCTCGGCCGACATCTCACGCCATACCGGGCGGTCTCGTACATCCTTGAGATAGCCGACAGCATCGTCGACGATTTGGTGCGACAGCGCCTGGATATCGGCCCAATCCGGCGGATCCAGGGTCTCGTCCGCCGTCCCGTTTTCGGATTTCCGAAAATTGTCCATGCCTTCTTCCCCCTAAAAGCTGGTTCCTTGGAACCACACGCGGCATCACGCGCAGCGCCGCATCGGGGCGGATGTGGCGCCGCGCATTGTCGTCAGGCGTCGAACTGGCAGCTCGGAGTTGAGCGCGACAGCGCCGCTTCCTCGGCGTCCATGTCGGCCTCGATGCCATCGAAGAGCGGCGTCGTCATGTATCGTTCCCCGGTGTCGGGCAGCATGCACAGGATCACCGAGCCGGCGGACGCCTTCTCCGCGATCTGGCGCGCCACGGCGAAAGTGGCGCCGCCGGAAATGCCGGTGAAGATGCCTTCCTTTTGCGCCAGCGCCTTCGCCCATTTGATGCCCTCGGGGCCGGGGATCGGCACGACTTCGTCGTAATAATGCCGGTCGATTGCCTCCTGCAGGACTTCGGGGATGAAATCCGGCGTCCAGCCCTGGATCGGGTGTGGCTCGAAGGCCGGATGGCTGGCCGCGGGCGCGCCACCGGCGCCGCGCTCCTGTGCCTTGCCGCTGCCGATGAGCTGCGCGTTCGCGGGCTCCGCCAGCACGATGCGAACCTCGGGCCGTTCCCGCCGCATCACGCGGCCGACGCCGGCGACCGTCCCGCCGGTGCCATAGCCGGTGACCAGCACGTCGAGCCTGGAGCCGGCGAAGTCGTTGATGATCTCGCGCGCCGTCGTCGCCTCGTGGATGGCGGCATTGGCCTCCGTCTCGAACTGCCGGGCGAGGAACCAGCCATTCGCCTCGGCGAGCTCGACAGCCTTCTTGTACATGCCGAAGCCTTTCTGGGCGCGCGGCGTCAGCACCACCTTGGCGCCCAGCATACGCATCAGCTTGCGTCGTTCGATGGAAAAGCTGTCCGCCATCGTCACCACCAGCGGATAGCCTTTCTGCGCACAGACCATGGCGAGCCCGATGCCGGTGTTGCCGCTGGTCGCCTCGACCACGGTCTGGCCTGGTTTCAGCTTGCCGCTGCGCTCGCCCTCTTCGATGATGTTGAGCGCCAGCCGGTCCTTCACGGAGGCTGCCGGATTGAAGAACTCGGCCTTCGCATAGATTGTCGCATGCGCCGGGCTGAGATTGTTGATGCGCACGACCGGCGTATCGCCAACCGTGTCGAGAATGCTGTCGAACAGGCGGCCGCGCCCGGCCGTGGTTCTGATTTTCAGCTGATGCAACATCTCTTTTCTCCTCGATGTCCTCACGCGCCGGTTACAGACCGGCGGTTTTGGCGGCGCGGTTTCGACACCTTGCCGCGCTAGTTGCTCTCGACCTGCCGGCAATCCGGCAATGGCCGTGTCCGGCGCGAATGCGCCACCGGATGCAGCCTGTCGTGTTTGGTGATAAAACAGGGAGCGACTGGTCAGCGTGGGAGCGAGCGTGGAAACGCACGTGGAAACCGCCCGATCGGGCCAGGACGGCGCGTCGGCCGGCCTGTCCATCCGGCTGCTCGGGCCGCTCACGGTTGCTCGAGACGGGCTACCCGTGGCCTTGCCCGCGTCGCGCAAGCTGCGCGCCCTGCTCGCCTATCTGGCGCTCGCGCCGCATCCCGTCGGACGAAGCCGTCTCTGCGAGCTTCTGTGGGACGTGCCCAACGATCCGCGTGGCGAGCTTCGCTGGTGTCTGAGCAAACTGCGCGCCGCCCTCGACGGGCCAGACCTGCACCGGGTCGAGACCGAGGGCGACACTGTCGCGCTTCGTCTTGCCGACGCGCACGTCGACGCACTGGAGGCCACCGCGTTGGTGGCGGAGGGCATCGACGGGCTCGGCGTGGAGCGCCTGCGGGCGCTTTCGCAACGCTTCGCTGGCGACTTCCTCGAAGGCCTGGAGCTCGATCGCAGTCCGCATTTCGGCAGCTGGCTGACCGCGCAGCGCCGCCGCTTCCAGTCATGTCACCTTGCCATCCTTGAGCATATGATCGGCCTTCTGACGCCCGGCGCCGATGAAGCTGTTGCCTGCACCGACAAATGGCTGGAACTCGCGCCCTTCGATCGTCGCGCGCATGTCGCGCTGCTGGAGAACCTTGCGCGCCGCGGACAGATCGGCGCATGCGAGGAGCATCTCGCCACAACGGCGGAACTCTTCAATTCCGAGGAATTGGATTTCACGCCCGTGCGCGATGCGTGGCGCGAGATAAAGGCTCGCCGGCCGAGTACGGCGCCATGCGCCCGCGATCTCCCCGCTTCCGCCTCGCCGCAAGCACCCATCGCCCTTGCCGAGCCGGATCAAGCCGCGACGCGCCGCGCCTCACTTGCCGTGATGCCCTTTGCAGAAGACGCCGGCCCGTTTCGGGGTGGCCTGGCTGACGGCCTGACCCATGACATCATCACGCGCCTGGCCCGGCTCCGCGATTTCTTCGTCATCGCCCGTGGCTCGGTCTTCGCGCTCGCCGAAAAGAACATCGCACCTGAAGATGCCGGACGCAGGCTGAACGTCGACTATGTCGCGACGGGCTCCGTCCGCAGCCTCACGGGCAAGGTCCTCGTCTCGGTCGAGCTCGTCGATGTGCGCACTGCCAGGATTGTCTGGGCCGAGACATTCGAGCGCAGCCCCGACGACATCTTTGTCGTTCTTGACGATATCGGCGACAGCATCGTCTCCTCGGTCGCCGCCGAGATCGCGACGGTGGAGCGTAATCGCGCGCTGCTGAAGGCGCCAAATTCGCTCAATGCCTGGGAAGCCTACCATCGCGGCTTGTGGCACATGTATCGCTTTACCCGCCAGGAGAACGATCTTGCGCAACATTTCTTCAGCCAGGCGCTGAAGCTCGATCCGACCTTCGCCCGCGCCTATGCCGGTCTCTCCTTCACGCACTGGCAAAACGCCTTCCAGCGCTGGGGCGACCGCGACCGGGAAACCGCGCTTGCCTTCGAAAGCGCCGGCCACAGCCTGCTGGTCGACGATCGCAATCCCGCCGCGCATTGGGCGATGGGCCGGGCCTTGTGGCTGCGCGGCGAGCAAGACGGTTCGCTGGTCGAACTGGCGAAGGCCGTCGACCTCAGCCCCAACTTCGCGCTCGGCCACTACGCGCTGTCCTTCGTGCACTCGCAGTCGGGCGATCCGCAATCGGCGATCGGATCCTCAGATCATTCGCGGCACCTCAGCCCCTTCGATCCGCTGCTGTTCGGCATGCTGGGCGCCCGCGCCATGGCCCATGCCCGACTGGAAGAATTCGACCAGGCCGCCGAATGGGCGCTGAGGGCGGCGGCAAGGCCCAACGCCCATGTCGTCATCCTGGCGATAGCCGCGCATTGCCTGGCGCTGGCCGGCCGGCTGGATGAGGCTCGAAACTTCGCCATCGCCATCCGCAAGACACTGCCGGATTATCGCGCCGACGATTTCATCGCCACGTTCCGCTTCGATCCGGATGGCGAGACTCTGTTCCGCAACGGCGCGAAGCTGATCGGGCTGAACTGAAGCTGCCTGCGGCAATTCCGGGCGGAAAACCGTTCACACTTTTCCTGGAATTGCTTAGTGGGACAGCGGACCGCTGGCCTTGCGCCAGGCATCGATGCCGCCCTGGATGTGGCGGGCGCTGGCAATGCCGACGTCCTGCGCCGCCTGCACCGCCATCGCCGAGCGCTCGCCAAAGGCGCAATAAAACAGGATCTGTTTACTGGTCGATTTCGCAAGCTCATGCAGCATGCCGCCGGCGGCGATATTCTCCTGCAGCCGGCCGTATGGCAGATGGATCGCGCCAGGGATAACGCCGTGGCGCTCCCGCTCCGACTGCTCGCGCAGGTCGATCAGCGCCACGTCGGACCGTCCGACCAGCGACAGCGCTTGCTCGGCGGTCACGGCCCAACCCCGGCCGGCGATATCGTCCTGGTGCAGCCCGACCTTCATGTTTGCCGGCACCGCGACATCCATCATCTTCGGATTGGACAGCTTCAGATTGTTCATGATGTCGACATACTCGTCGACCGACTTCACCTGGAGGCGCGGGTTGAAGGCCTTCTCCTCCCCGATCGTCGATACGGTCTCGCCCTTGTAGTCATGCGCCGGGAAGATCAGCGTCTCGTCGGGGAGCCTGAGCAGACGGCCGAAGATCGACTCATATTGCTGGCGCGGATCGCCGTTCTGGAAATCGGTTCGGCCGGTGCCGCGGATGAGCAGCGTATCGCCGGTGAAGACACGGTCGGCCAGGACGAAGCTGTAGGAATCGTCGGTGTGGCCGGGCGTATAGATGACATCGAGCGCCAGCCCCTCTATGGCGAGCTTGTCGCCGTCGGCAAGCCGCATCGATACGACATCCGCCTTGGTCTGCTCGCCCATCACCGTCACGCAATGCGTCTTGTCACGCAAGGCTCCAAGCCCGGTGATATGGTCAGCGTGGAGATGCGTATCGACCGCCTTGACCAGCCTGAGATCGAGTTCGTTGACCAGTTGCAGATAGCGTTCGACCTTCTCCAGCACCGGATCGATAATCAGCGCCTCGCCGCCGCGCCGGCTGGCGAGCAAGTAGGAATAGGTACCGGAAATGGAATCGAAGAGTTGACGGAAGATCATCTGCCACGTGCCCCGCTGCAATGTCGCGCCGCCGACGGACAATCTCCGCGCGGTCGTGGCAATATTCTACTGCACGGAGCTGCGAAATCGGAATCGAATTTCGCTATGCAGCTCGCTTGCCCGCGGCACTGGAAGAAGCGGCTCCCGCGCTCAATCGCTGGCGCCTGTTAAATCCGGAGGGCCATGTCGAGCTTTTTCAAAACGACTTACTGAGACGTACCTGGCCTCTGGCGGTGAAGGCATTGTCGCTGCCGTAACCGACCTCGAAGCCCGAATCCAGCATCATGCCATGGCCGATCGCCGCCGCGACATCGGCGCCGGCAAAACCGCGCACGGCCGTCTTTTCAGCGCCGGAGACGAAAGAGATGTCCTGGCCGAGC
>JBFLWR010000102.1:0-4443 GCA_040755925.1 Pseudomonadota bacterium | reverse complement strand
GGCGGCCTTCTCGGTCGCGTCGCGGCGAGGGGCGGCGGTAATGAAAAACCCCGGACGAGCCGGGGTTTTCGCTTTCCGTTTGTGGTGGCCGGCTATTCAGCCGGCGATGGTTTCTTGCGGAACATCGCAGCCAGATTGTCCCATAGCTCGATCTTGGCGCCTTGGCGTTTCATGATCACGCCCTGCTGCAGGATCGACAGCGTGTTGTTCCAGGCCCAGTAGATCACGAGGCCGGCCGGGAAGCTGCCCATCATGAAGGTGAAGATCACCGGCATCCAGGTGAAGATCGCAGCCTGCGTCGGGTCCGGCGGCGCCGGGTTCATGCGCATCTGCAGGAACATCGTGATGCCCATGACCACCGCCCAGGCGCCCATATGCGGCAGGAAGGCGGGCGCCGCGAACGGCAGCAGGCCGAACAGGTTGAAGACCGAGGTTGGATCTGGCGCCGCGAGATCGTGGATCCAGCCGAAGAACGGCGCATGCCGCATCTCGATGGTGATGTAGAGCACCTTGTAGAGCGAGAAGAAGACCGGGATCTGCAGCGCCACCGGCCAGCAGCCGGCAAGCGGATTGATCTTCTCCGTCTTGTAGAGCTCCATCATCGCCTGCTGCTGCTTCATCTTGTCGTCCGCGTATTTCTCGCGGATCTCCAGCATCTTCGGCTGCACCTTCTTCATGTTCGCCATCGACGCGTAGGACTTGTTGGCTAGCGGGAAGAAGAGGGCCTTGACGATGACGGTCGTGGCGAGGATCGCCAGGCCGAAATTGCCCAGGAATTTGTACAGCGTGTCGATCAGCCAGAACATCGGCTTGGTGATGAAGTGGAACCAGCCCCAGTCGATCAGCAGGTCGAAGCGCTTGATATGGCGGTCTTCGGCATAGGCGTTGATCTTGGCGACTTCCTTGGCGCCGGCGAAGACCTCGGTCTCCACGGTCGCCGACTGGCCTGCATCGACATTGATCGCATCGGTCAGGAAGTCGGACTGGTAGCTGTGGCTGTGAGGTCCGCTGTTGAAATCGAAATAGGAGTAGGTCGGCTGGAACGGCTGCTTCTCGGTCGGCACCAGCGTCACGGCCCAGTATTTGTCGGTGATGCCGAGCCAGCCGTCGGTCGACTTGCCCGGCTTGACCTGCTTGTCCTTCTCGATTGCCGCGTATTTGTGCTCCTGCAGCCCTTCGGTGCCGGTGAAGCCGATCAGGCCTTCATGCAGCACATAGGTGCTGGCCACGGCCGGCTTGTCGAAACGGGTGACGCGGCCGTAGTTGAACAGCGAAACGGGTGCGGAGCCTGAATTCTGCACCGTGTCCGAAACGGTGAACATGTAATCGTTGTCGACCGAGATCGTGCGCTTGAAGGTCAGGCCCTTGTCGTTGGTGAAGGTCAGCGTCACCGGCGTCGAAGGCGTCAATGTCGGATTGCCGTCGACGCTCCATACCGTGTCGGCGCCGGGCACCGTTCCGGTCTTGTCGTTGCCGACGAAGCCGATCTCGGCGAAATAGCCATTGGCCAGCGAGGCCGGATTGAGCAACTCGATCTTGGGCGAATCCTTGTCGACCGTCTCCGTGTAGTGCTTGAGCTTGAGGTCGTCGAGGCGCGCGCCGGTCAGGTTGATCGAGCCTTCCAGGCTCGGCGTGTCGATCTTGACGCGCTTGGTAGCGGCAACAGCCTGGTCGCGGCTGGCCGCCGTTACGGCATCGCCGCCCGGTGCGTTGGGAATGGCGCCCGAAGCGGGTGCCGGAGTCCCGGCAGCATTGGAACCGGCGCCGCCCGCTTCCTTCTTCTGCGCTTCGACGCGCTGCTGCTCGATGCGGGCCTGCTCGCGCTGCTGTTCCATGCGCGGGTTCATGTAGAACACCTGCCACAGTGTCAGGATCAGCACCGACAGCGCGATGGTGATGAAGAAATTGCGGTTGTTTTCCATCGAAAGCCCTTGGCCTATCGTGTGCCGCGCAGCCGGCGGGAAAGCTCGGCCTTCAACTGGCCGAAAGGAATGGCGAGCACGTCTTCGCGCCCGACGATGACATAGTCATTACCGGGCGCCATGTCATCGGCGGCATGGACGCGCACAGCTTCCCTGAGCCGCCGCCGGACGCGGTTGCGCACCACGGCGTTGCCGACCTTCTTGGTGACGGTGTAGCCGACTCGCGGCGACAGCGAGTCGCCACGGTCGAGAACTTCAACGAGAAAAAGCCGCCCGCGGCGTTTTTCGCCGCCGCGCACAGCCAGGAAATCCGCGCGTTTCAGAAGCCGCCCGGGAGTTTTTCCCTTTGGCTTGCCGGTTGCGGGCAACGATCTCGTCTTTCGTTCAGGCACTGAGCCGCTTGCGGCCGCGGTTGCGGCGAGCTGCGACGACGCCGCGACCACCCTTGGTGGCCATGCGGGCACGGAAACCGTGCCGGCGCTTGCGGACGAGTTTGGACGGTTGGTAGGTACGCTTCATTTGTTTTAATACCGCGGGGTGCGGCCCTTCTTGTGTCTGTCACTCTGTAACAGGAGCTTTGCCGGGCCGGTTTAGGCGCGATCGAAACCGCGCCGGGACGAATGGCCCGAGCGTGTGCGGGCTTATAGAAAGAAGGTTTTTGGAAGTCAATCCGGGGCGCCCAAAGGGAATTTTTCGCGGGCCAAGGATGAAATTGGCAAAAAAGCCGCAAATCGCATAATGTTGGCCCGATCAAGCCTTCGTGAAGATCGCGTCATGACGAGTGAAGCTCCGTCCACCGAAGAAAAGGCAAGGCCGGCGGCGGCGAACTCACCGCGCCGGGTCCCGCTGTCGCGCGGCCTGTCGACCAAGCTTCTCCTGCTCACCATCGTCTTCGTGCTGCTCGCCGAAGTCCTGATCTTCCTGCCCTGGATCGCAAGCTATCGGGTGAACTGGCTGAAGGAGCGGCTGAGCACCGCCGCCGCCGTGTCGATCGTGCTTCTGCAGGGCGAGCCCAACTCCTTGTCGCACGCCGCCCAGAACGACGTGCTGATCGCGATCGGCGCCAAGGCGATCGCGGTGCGTGACGGCGGCGTCTCGCGCCTGCTCGTCGTCGCCGACATGCCGCCCCAGGTCGATCAGCACATCGACATCTCCAATGTCGGATTGGTCAACGGCATGACCGGGGCGCTGGACACCTTGTTCTTCGGCGGCAAGCGCATGCTGCGCGTCTTCGGCCCTGTCGGCGACAGTGACAAGGAATTCGAACTGATCATGCCGGACTACCGCCTGCGCGACGCCATGCTCAGATATTCGCGCAACGTCGCCGTCGTCTCGCTGCTGATCTCGCTGTTCACCGCCATGCTGGTCTACGCGGCCATCGACCTGATCATGATCGGGCCGATCCGCTCGATGACGCGCTCTATCCTGTCCTTCTCCGAGGCGCCCGACGATCCCGGCCGCGTCATCCGCCCGGCCGATCGCGCCGACGAGATCGGCGTCGCCGAGCGCGAGCTGTCGCAGATGCAGGAGCGGCTGCAGAAGATGCTGTCCGAGCAGAAGCACCTCGCCGACCTGGGCCTCGCCGTCTCGAAGATCAACCACGACATGCGCAACATCCTGGCTTCCGCCCAGCTGATGTCGGACCGCCTGCGCCAGGTGAAGGACCCGACCGTGCAGGCCTTCGCGCCGAAGCTTCTGCGCGCGCTGGACCGGGCCGTCGCCTATTCGGAAGGCGTGCTCTCCTATGGCCGCACCCAGGAGCCGGCGCCTTCGCGCCGGCGGCTCAGGTTGCGCCAGCTGGTCGACGATGTGCACGGCCTGCTGGATATCGAGGAAGGCATCGAGTTCATCAACGCCATCGAGTTGGCGTTCGAGGTCGATGCCGATTCCGACCAGCTGTTCCGTGTGCTCACCAATCTCTGCCGCAACTCCGTCCAGGCGATGGCCGGCGATACGGAGAGCGCGGTGGTGCGCCGCCTGACTGTCTCGTCGGAGCGGATCGGCAGCGTCAGCCGCATCGTCGTCACCGACACCGGCCCCGGCCTGCCGCCGAAGGCGCGCGAGAATCTCTTTGCCGCCTTCCGCGGCTCGGCGCGCAGCGGCGGCACCGGCCTCGGCCTCGCGATCGCCCATGAACTGATCCGCGCCCATGGCGGCACGGTCGAGCTGGTCGAATCGATCGGCGGCCGCACCACCTTCGCCGTCACCATCCCCGACCAGCCGGTGCGGCTCGACCAGGCACGCAACGGCCTGCGCCGCCCGGCCTGACCTGAATTTCGCCATATCTCGGCGTCGGCAAAACAAGTTCGACAAAACTTTGCCGGATCGGCTTGCTTTTCCGGAATTCAGTCGTTAGGGAACACACCACATCGCGGCCGGCCGTCTCGACCGGACTGCGGGGCTTGTGTGAAACACGGCCTGTTGCGCGCCCGTAGCTCAGCTGGATAGAGCACCAGACTACGAATCTGGGGGTCAGGAGTTCGAATCTCTTCGGGCGCGCCATTTCGGTCAATGCTTCCTA
>JBFLWR010000101.1:0-7226 GCA_040755925.1 Pseudomonadota bacterium | reverse complement strand
CACCGCTCTGAACGGCGATCGGATGTGGAGGGATGCCCTCGCGGGCGGTTTTGGACTCAAGTCGGCTGATGAAGATGTCGAAGCGATTGGGCATCGTCCGGTCCTGCCTCCTCCGGGGAATCAGGGTTAAATCCACCTGTAGGGGTTTGGTTCCTCACTGTGGCGAAGGCATGGCGAATTCCTTACTTCGACCTCACGTTTTGCAACCGGGCGTGAGCCATGCCAAAAGCCTTTGTTCTTGTGCAATTCCGGGCAGAAAAAGTTGGCACTTTCTGGAATTGCCGAGCACGGAGGGTAATCCTTGACCGGCGACAAACGCAGCTATGTGATCGGACAGACCGAGATGCCGGCGAGGCCGTTGGAGCCGGCGCTGTACCTGGTGGCGACGCCGATCGGCAACCTGGCCGACATCACGCTGCGCGCGCTGGAGACGCTGGCCGCCGCCGACGTCCTCGCCTGCGAGGACACGCGCGTCTCGCGCGTGCTGCTCGAACGCTACGGCATCCGCCGCCGCACCACGGCCTATCATGAGCACAATGCCGGCGAGGCCGGGCCGAAGCTGATCGAGGCGCTTGCTGCCGGGCAGAGCGTGGCGCTGATTTCGGACGCCGGCACGCCGCTGGTCTCCGACCCCGGCTACCGGCTGGTCGGCGAGGCGCTGGAGCGCGGTATCCGCGTCGTTCCCATACCCGGACCTTCGGCGGCGCTCGCGGCGCTGACCGCTTCGGGTCTGCCGTCCGATGCCTTCCTGTTCGCCGGCTTCCTGCCGGCGAAGGCAGGGCAGCGGCTGACGAAGCTGGAAAGCTTCAAGGGCGTGCCGGCGACACTGATCTTCTTCGAATCGCCACGCCGGCTGGCGGAGACGCTCGGCGCGATGGTCGAGGCGCTGGGCGGCACGCGCAAGGCCGCGATCGGACGCGAGCTGACCAAGACCTTCGAGGAGATGCGCACGGGCACGCTCGCCGAACTGGCCGATCATTATGCGGCGGCCGACACGCCGAAGGGCGAGATCGTCATCTGCGTCGGTCCGCCGGAAGCGGCGGAGGAGCAACCTGCCGACATCGACCGGCTGCTGTTGTCGCTCGCCGCCGAAATGCCGGCCTCGAAGGCCGCGGCGGAAGCGGCGAAGATGACCGGCGGCCAGAAGCAGGCGCTTTACCGCCGGCTGCTAGAGCTCAGGGAAGGCGACGGTGGCTAAACGGTCGGCCGGTCATCGCCGAAAAGCCTATCGGCGCGGCCATCGCGGGGAGTGGCTGGCGGCGCTGGCGCTGATGCTGAAAGGCTACCGCATCCTTGCCCGCCGCCATCGCACGAAGCTCGGCGAGATCGACCTGATCGCCCGGCGGGGCGATCTCGTGCTGTTCGTCGAGGTCAAGGCGCGCCGCACGCTGATGGAGGCGATGGAAGCGATCGGCCACGAATCGGAGCGCCGCATCGAAGGAGCAGCCGATCTCTGGCTGTCTCGCCAGCCGGATTACGGCCGCCTGTCGGCACGCTTCGACATGGTGGCGGTGCTGCCCTGGCGCTGGCCGGTGCATGTCGAGAATGCGTTTTATGGGAGGAATTGAGAGTGAGGATTACCCCCAGACCGTCAGCGCCGCCAGCCCGACGATGCCGACCACCAGGCGCCACCAGCCGAACAGCGAGTAGCCCTTGCGCGAGACGTAATCGAGCAGGTACCGCACCACGAACAGCGCGGTGACGAAGGCGGCGACGAAGCCGACGGCGATGATCGGGACGTCGGCCGAGGTGAGCACGTTGCGGTTCTTGAACAGATCGAAAGCGAAGGCGCCGACCATGGTCGGCATGGCCAGGAAGAACGAAAACTCCGCCGCCGCCCGCTTGTCGACGCCCATCAGCAGCGCGCCGACGATCGTCGAGCCGGAGCGCGAGGTGCCCGGGATCAGCGACAGGCACTGGAACAGGCCGATCTTCAGGTAAAGGCCGAGCGGGAAGCGCTCGACGTCATGGAAGACCGGCTTGAGGTTCATGCGGTCGACGACCAGCAGCACCACGCCGCCGATGATCAGCATGATGCAGATCAGGCGGGGCGATTCGAACAAGATCGTCTTGATGAAATCATGCGCCAGCGCGCCGATGACCGCGGCCGGCAGGAAGGCGATGAGGATGCCGATGACGAAATGGCGGGTGCGCGGGTCGCTGGGCAGCTTGATCAGCATCTGCCAGAGTTTGCTGAAATAGACGCTGAGGATGGCCAGGATGGCGCCGAGCTGGATCAGGATCTCGAAGGCCTTGCCGGTCGACTCGAAGCCGAGGAAGTGGCCGGCCAGCAGGATGTGGCCGGTAGAGGACACCGGAATGAACTCGGTCAGCCCCTCCAACAGGCCGAGCAACAGCGCTTCGACGATGGTCTGGCTTTCCATGGCAACCTCAGCTTTCGAATGACGGTCAGAGCATGATGCCGAAAAGTGTGAAGCGGTTTTCGGACGACATCATGCTCCAAGGAAAGGGGCTTGCTTGTCATGGGGCGGAAGTCCCCCTATAGGTCGCAACACCATGACGGCCCCAGGAATCGGGCGGCCAAGACTTACCGGCGCCACTGGCGATTCGCCAGTGCTAGTATCGCGGAACCATGCTGACGCTTTTCCACCACCCGATGTTCGCAACCTGCCGCTTCGTTCGCCTCGCCTTTGGCGAGTACGGCGAGGAGCTGGCCCTGATCGAGGAAAAGCCGTGGACACGGCGCAAGGAGTTCCTGGCGCTGAACCCGGCCGGCACGCTGCCGATCCTGCTTGCCGAAGGCGACGTGCCGATCGTCGGCGCCATGGTGATCGCGGAATATCTCGACGAGACGCGTGGCGTGCTGAAACGCGAAAGGCGGCTGTTCGCCGAAGACCCGATGCAGCGCGCCGAAATCCGCCGGCTGACCGACTGGTATCTGGCGAAGGCCGAAAGCGAAGTCACCCGCCACCTGGTGCGCGAGCGCGTGCTGAAGCCGGTGATGCCGGAAACGGCCGGCGGTGGCTCGCCGGACTCGGCGGCGATCCGCGCCGCGCGCGCCAACATCCGCCAGCACATGAAATACACCAACTGGCTGGCCGGCACCCGCCATTGGCTGGCAGGCAACAAGGTGACCTATGCCGACCTGGCCGCGGCGGCGACGCTTTCGGTGCTCGACTATCTGGGCGAGATCGACTGGCGCGAGCACACCGCGGCGCGGGAATGGTACACGCGGGTGAAGTCGCGCCCGTCCTTCCGGCCGCTGCTTTCCGACCGTGTGCGCGGCCTGTCGCCGGTGTCGCATTATGCGGACCTCGACTTCTGAGAAGCTGCGCGCGCTGATCGACGCCGAGGCGCGCCGCTCCGGCTTCGATGCCGTCGCGGTGACCAGCCCGGACGCCATCCCCTTGGCGCCGGCCCGCCTCGCCGAATTCGTCGCAGACGGTTTCCATGGCTCCATGGACTGGATCGCCGAGACGCTCGAGCGGCGGGCCGAGCCCTCGACGCTGTGGCCGGAGGTCCGCTCCATCGTCGTACTGGCGATGAATTACGGCCCGGACCACGACCCGCGCGATATCCTCGAAAAGCGCGATCGCGGCACGATCTCGGTCTATGCCCGCAATCGCGACTATCACGAAGTGATGAAGGGGCGGCTGAAGGAGATCGCCGGCAAGATCGTCGCGCGCGCCGGCGGCGACGTGAAAGTCTTCGTCGATACGGCTCCAGTGATGGAAAAGCCGCTGGCGGAGGCCGCAGGGCTCGGGTGGCAAGGCAAGCACACCAACCTCGTCAGCCGCGCGCATGGCTCCTGGCTGTTCCTCGGCACCATCTTCACCACCGCCGAGCTTGAGCCCGACGCGCCGGAGATCGACCATTGCGGCTCCTGCCGCGCCTGCCTCGATGCGTGCCCGACCGACGCTTTCCCTGCGCCCTACCGGCTCGACGCGCGGCGCTGCATCTCCTACCTCACCATCGAGAACAAGGGGCCGATCCCGCGCGAATTTCGCGAAAAGATCGGCAACCGCATCTATGGCTGCGACGACTGCCTGGCCGCCTGCCCGTGGAACAAGTTCGCGCAGGCCGCTTCGGAAGCCAAGCTTGCCGCGCGCGACGACCTGCGCGAACCGGCCTTGTCGGAGCTGTTGCAGCTCGACGATGCTGCCTTCCGCTCCTTCTTCTCGGGCTCGCCGGTCAAGCGCATCGGTCGCGACCGCTTTATCCGCAACGTGCTGACCGCAGCCGGAAACTCCGACGATCCTTCGCTGGCCGATATCGTGCGCGGTCTGCTCGGCGATCCGTCCCCTCTGGTGAGGGGTGCGGCAATCTGGGCCCTGTCGCGGCTGCTTTCCGCCGACGAATTTGGCGACCTTGCCGCCGCCGCATCCACGACCGAAGCCGATGCAACGGTTCTCGGCGAGTGGCAGGCGGGCATGCGTAATTCCGCAGAGGTTCATTGATGGCCGAAAAACGCTTCTTCATCTTCGGCGCCGGCTATTCCGGCAAGGCTTTTGCGCGGGGCAACGAGCAAAGCGAGCCCGTGTTTGGCACGACACGCTCGCCGGAAAAGTTCGAATCGCTGCGGCAAGCAGGCATCCAACCGATGCAATTCGACAGCTCGCCGACGACCGGCATCGGCGACGCCCTCCGGCAAACCACGCATCTCATCGTCTCGGTCGCTCCCGACGAAGCCGGCGATCCGGTGCTGAACGCGGTCGGCGATACGATCCGGGGCAAGATGCCGGCGCTCGAATGGATCGGCTATCTCTCCACGGTCGGCGTCTATGGCGACCATGGCGGGGCCTGGGTGGATGAGACGGCCGAATGCAAGCCGGTGTCCAAACGCTCGGTGATGCGGGTGGCAGCCGAACAGGCGTGGCTCGAACTCGGGCAAGAGACAGGCCAGCCGGTGGCGATCCTACGGCTTTCCGGCATTTACGGTCCCGGCCGCAACGCGCTGGTCAATCTGGAGGAAGGCGCGGCGCGGCGGCTGGTCAAGCCGGGGCAGGTGTTCAACCGCATCCATTGCGACGACATCGCCGGCGCGCTCTGGCACCTGGCCGACAGGAACCTCGGCGGCATCTTCAACGTCACCGACGACGAGCCGGCGCCGCCGCAGGATGTCGTCGCCTATGCCGCAAGGCTGATGGGCATCGAGCCGCCGCCGGAAATTCCCTTCGAGACAGCCCAACTTTCGCCCATGGCGCGCTCCTTCTATGGCGAGAACAAGCGAGTCGCCAACGCGGCGATCAAGGCCGCGGGATATGGCTTCCAGTACCCGAATTATCGCGTGGCGCTGGACCGGATGTGGGCCGACGGCAACTGGCGGAACGGGACACCGCGCAGCCCGATGAAGCGTTCCTGATCGAAGCGTGGCTCGCGCCGTGTTATGATTCGGGCGGAATTGACGGGGGACCCGGCCTGATGAATCTGCGATCGCTGCCCGAGAGGAAGCCGTTCCTGACCGCCGCGCTTGCCCTTGTGGCGATGACCGCGTTGGCCGCAGGCGCGATTTCGGCCGAACCCCGGGCGAAGGACCTGTTCGGCGCCAAGAAACTGCCGGCCGTGGCGCCTGCGCAGTCCTTCGGCTTCTATTCGAAAGGCTGCTTCACCGGCGGCGTCGCGCTGCCGCTGGACGGCCCGACCTGGGAAGTGATGCGCCCGTCGCGCAACCGCCGCTGGGGCCATCCGGCGATGATTGCGCTGATCGAGAAACTGTCGCGCGACGCCGTGGCCGACGGCTGGCCGGGCCTGCTGATCGGCGACGTCGCGCAGCCGCGCGGCGGACCGATGACGACCGGCCACGCGTCGCACCAGATCGGCCTCGACGCCGACATCTGGCTGACGCCGATGCCGAGCCGCCCGCTGACGATGGCGCAGCGCGAAAGCATGAGCGCCACCCTGATGGTCGACGAGAAGACGCATCTGGTGAAGGACGCGCTGTGGACGCCGGCGCATACGCGGCTCTTGAAGCGCGCGGCCGGCTATCCGGAAGTCGAGCGCATCCTGGTCAATCCCGGCATCAAGAAGAAACTTTGCGACACCGTCACCGGCGACCGCTCGTGGCTGCGCAAGATCCGGCCGTTCTGGGGCCACGACTATCATTTCCACATGCGCATCGGCTGCCAGCCCGGCTCGCCCTTCTGCAAGGGGCAAGAGACGACGCCCGAGGACGACGGCTGCGGCAAGCCGCTCGCCTGGTGGTTCACCGAGGAGCCCTGGCGCCCCAACAAGAACCCGGATGCGCCCAAGGCGCGCGACCTGATGACGATGGCCAATTTGCCGAAACAATGCCAGGACGTTCTCTACGCGCCGGACGCGCCTTCGCTGGAGGCGGTGACCTATCATGGCGGCAGCGCGACGGCGGTCGCGACGACCGACCCGGCTCCGCCCGAGCCGGCCGGGACGATCTCCACCGAGGGCGCGGCCCTCCCATCGGCTGCGAGCGCCTTCACCCCAACGCCAAAGATCGGCATTCCGGTGCCGCGGCCAAGGCCGGGAAATTAAGGCGGGAACCGCTTTTCGCCGACGAAAGCCCGGACTGGAGCGGGACAGGGGCAAATCCCGCTCTATCTGTTGTTTTAGCTGCATTTGCGCGACGCCAAGTGATTCCACTTGGCCGCAAAATGCTCTAGTCAACGACGAGGCGGCGGGAAGCGGCCGAGAACGGGGACGAGCAAGAGCATGGCAGGCGAAGACGAGACGGCACTGCGGTTTCCGGTCCTGATCGGCGACATCGGCGGCACCAATGCGCGCTTCTCGATCGTGCTCGACGCCAATTCCGAGGCCAGCGAGCCGCATATCGTCCAGACCGCCAATTTCGCCACCATCGACGAGGCGATCCAGTCGGCGGTGCTCGACCGTTCGTCGATCCAGCCGCATTCGGCGGTGCTGGCGGTGGCCGGTCCGGTCGACGGCGACGAGATCCGCCTCACCAACTGCCCGTGGGTGGTGAAGCCGAAGCAGATGTTTGCCAATCTCGGCCTGAGCGAGATTGTCGTGCTCAACGATTTCGAAGCGCAGGCGCTGGCCGTCGTGGCGCTCGGCGAAGAGCACATGGAAAAGATCGGTGGCGGCACGGCCGAGCCCAATGCCGGCCGGGTGGTGCTCGGCCCTGGTACCGGGCTCGGCGTCGCCGGGCTCATCTACGCGCTGCGCCACTGGATACCGGTGCCGGGGGAGGGCGGGCACATGGATATCGGCCCGCGCACGCCGCGCGATTTCGAGGTGTTCCCGCATATCGAGAAGCTCGAGGGCCGCATTTCCGG
>JBFLWR010000100.1:0-2220 GCA_040755925.1 Pseudomonadota bacterium | reverse complement strand
AGCCTCAGCGAGACCGAGTGGAAACCGCGTATCGCTTCGTCACCGGGAACCCCGCCCTTGACCCAGGGGGCGCGCGTATCGGCCTTATCCTCGACAAGGGCGAAACCGTCGCCGTCGGGGCCGGTGAAGGTAAGACGCTTCTCGCCGAAGCTCTCCGAGCGCGAGACATTGCCCACGCCTTCGTCGGCGAAGCGCTTTTCCCAATAGGCAAGCGTGCCCTCGGGCACCGAGAACACAGTGGTGCCGACCTCGCCGACGCCATGCCGGCCCTTGCCGATATCGGGGAACGGAAAATAGGTCATCACCGAGCCCGGCGTGCCGAATTCATCCGCGTAATAGAGGTGATAGACGTCGGGCGCGTCGAAGTTCACCGTCTTCTTCACCCGGCGCAAGCCGAGCTTCTTCGTGAAGAAGTCGTTGTTCTGGCGCGCATCGCTGGCCATCGAGGTGACGTGATGCAGGCCCTTGATCTGATTGAGCATGGTAGTGCTCCTTTCCCATTCTTGGTGCGGCCCTCGCCGCTATCGACGCCAATATGAGGATAGCCCCGCCAGCGGCAAAGCGGCCAAACACAGAATGGACTGTGCAGAAAAAGTGAACGACATGTACTTTGCGTTCACTCTTCGATGTATTGAGGCAGCTTGCAACGCCCGGGAATTTCGGCTCCATGGGCGGCGCGCACCTTAGCCAGGAGAAGAGTTTGGACGCCCGAGCCAGCCGCCCCAATGTTCTTCTCGTCACCTGCGACCAATGGCGGGGTGATTGCCTGTCCGCCGTCGGCCATCCGGTGGTGATGACACCGAATGCCGACGCGCTGGCCGCCGAGGGCGTGCTGTTCCGGCGTCACTATGCAGGAGCCGCGCCTTGCTCACCCGCGCGCGCCTGTCTCTACACAGGCCTCTATCAGATGAACAACCGCGTTTGCCGCAACGGCACGCCGCTCGATGCCCGGCACGGCAACATCGCGCTCTCGGCGCGCGCCGCGGGTTACGACCCGACCCTGTTCGGCTACACGGATGTTTCGCTCGACCCGCGCGAACTGGCAGCCGGCGATCCGCGGCTGCGGAGCTATGAAGGCGTGCTGCCCGGCTTCACCGCGCGGCAGCCGCTTCCGGAGCATCAGAAGCAATGGCTGTCGTGGCTGCGAGCGCAAGGTGTCGACACCGGGGCCGGTTATCCGCAAATCCACCGCCCGGCAAGCCGGCAAGCCAAAGCCCAGGGCGACGTCACCAGCGCGCCGCCGGTCTATTCGAAAGACCAGACGCCCACTGCCTTCCTGGCTGGCGAATTCATCCGCTGGCTCGGCGAGCAGGAGCAAGATGCGCCGTGGTTTGCGCATATCTCCGTCATCAGCCCGCACCCGCCCTTCATCGTGCCGGAGCCCTACAACACCATGTACGACCCGGCCGACGGTCCAGCGTTCCGGCGCGCGACGGACTGGCAGGCCGAAGCCGGGAACCACCCTTATCTCGCCTACAACCTTGCAAGGCAGAAGCGGACGAAGTTCGCCCCCGGCGTGGAAGGTAAAGTGGCGGAATGGAACGACGAGAATTTCCGCCGCATCCGCGCCATCTATTACGGCATGATCTCGGAGGTCGACGCGCAGCTCGGCCGCCTCTGGCAGGCGCTGAAGGCCTCCGGCGCCTGGGACGACACGGTGATCGTATTGACCTCCGACCATGCCGAGATGATGGGCGACCATTTCATGCTGGGCAAAGGCGGCTTCTTCGATGCCAGCTACCACATCCCGCTGATCATCCGCGATCCAGGCAGGCGGAAGACAGCCGGCTCACTGGTCGATTGCTTCACCGAGGCTGTCGATGTCTTCCCCACCTTGCTCGACCTGACCGGCGCCACGCCCAAGCCGCACCTCGATGGCCGGTCGCTAGCGCCCTGGCTGGACGGTGACGTACCGACCGGCTGGCGCGACGCCGCGCACTGGGAGTTCGATTTCCGCTCGATTACCGAGGGCGAGGCGGAGCGCCACTTCGGCATCGGCTCGCGTGAGTGCAATCTGGCTGTCATCCGCACCGAGGACTTCAAATATGTCCATTTCGGCGGCGGCCTGCCGCCGCTGCTGTTCGACCTGAAGAAAGATCCGCAAGAACTCCGCAATCTCGCCGACGACCCGGCCTATCTGCCCGTGCGACTTGATTTCGCCGAAAAGATGCTGGGCTGGCGCGCCCGACATCTCGTCCAGTCGCTGGCGCTGGCGGAACT
>JBFLWR010000010.1:0-3207 GCA_040755925.1 Pseudomonadota bacterium | reverse complement strand
AAGATCTCGATGCCCTTGTCGCGCATCGCCGAGCACAGCGTCGTCGCGGCGGTGCGCGTCTGTTCCTTGCCGGCATCGTTGTAGACCTGGCCGACGCCGATCGCGTCGAAGTAGGACAGGTTGAACTCGCCGTCCGTCATCAGGATCACGTATTTGCCGACCTTCTTCGGATCCATCCGGGCCGGCCGCTCCGAAGCCTTCATCACGCCGCCCCAGTTTTCAGAAAGCATGTACCAGGCCCACTGCACGCCGATATGGCCGGCGGTGCCGCCCGAGGCGACAAATCCCTTGATGACGTTCTTCAGCGACGCCGCATCCGCCGTCAGCGGCTTGAGCGTAGCGGCCGGACAGGCGGCCGTGCCGGTCTGCTGGGCGAAGGCGGACAGGAAATAGTCGCGGTTGACCATGCCGGCATCCGGACCCGCATCCGTATACTGGTAGGCGCCCTTGCGCTCGGTGGCGCAATTGTCCGGCCGCGCCGGCGCCGACGCCAGTTGCGGATCGCCATTGCCGGGCGCCTGCTTGCGATCGCTGAGCTTGGTTTCGGTGAAGACCGTGCTGGCGGCGAGCGCGCCGACATTGACGGAATTGGCATAAGGCACGATCGCCACACGCACGCGCGGATTGGAAGCGTCCTGGCCTGAAAGGAACGAATCGACCGCGTTGCTGGCGGCCGCCTTCAGGTCCTTGACCTTCTGGCCGGCCATCGAACCGGTGACGTCCAGCATCATCGCCACCTCGATCGTCTTGTTGGAATAGAGCGCGGTGGTCGAGGCCGTCACGCGTCGCATGTCGCCGGTGCTGAAGAGCGGAAAGTAGAGGCCGATATCGGCGTGCACATCGGCCTGCACCGTCTTCGCCGTTTTGTCGACGGTGAGCTTGTCGAGCACGATCCGACTGGCCCTGAGCACGCCTGCCCTGCTGTTGGCGTCGATGAATGCCTGCACCATTGTGTTGGCGTCGGCTTCCTTGATGACGCCGAGGGTGAGATCGCGGGCCGTCGAGGTCACCGCGGCGTCGACGACACCCTGCAGGCTCGACTTCGCATTGTAGAGCTGCGAGATGTTGACCGAGAATCCCACCCCCAGCGCCAGTACCGATACGGCAACGCCAAACAGGACCGCCAAGTTGCCTTCGCGATTCCTGCCAAAGCCGTCCACCCCTTTAACCAGAGCTTTGAAGCGCCGCATCCTTCCACCCCCATAGTCTGCGGCATAGACGCCGCTCGGGGGCCGTTTTGCAGGATTTCGGCCAGACGCGGTCTGGCATGGCCACCAATCGGTTAAGCCATTGTTTTTGCTTTACTCAGGCCGACAGAAGAGTGAACGGCTGGTAAACAAAACCACGATCGTGAAGATCCATTCATGAAACGCTTACCATGTCGGTCGGAGCCCTTGCGGTCCTTCCCGCTTCGATACAGGCCGGTTGTCCCGAACCGGGTCAGCCATGCGCGAAGCCACGATGAGCGGTTCATGCCAGCATCTGCGCGCTCACCGTACGGTCGATGCCGTGGTGCGGCGGATTGAACCGGTTGCCTTCCTGTTCATGGGTCCACACCTTGAACAGGCTAAGCTTGTGCTGGCCGAAACTGTGCAGCAGCGGAACGTCTGTGGCGTCGCGGCCGCGCGCGATGACCACGCGGCCGATGCGGGGCTGGTTGTGGCGCGGGTCGAACGTGTACCATTTGCCGTCGAGGAAGACTTCGGTCCAGGCCGAGAAGTCCATCGGCGCTGGATCAGCCGGCACGCCGATATCGCCGAGATAGCCGTTCACATAGCGCGCCGGAATGTTCATGCACCGGCAGAGCGCGATCGCGAGATGCGCGAAGTCGCGGCAGACGCCGACGCGCTCCTCATGCGCCTGCGCTGCGGTGCGGGTGGCGCGGGCATAGCCGTAGCCGAACGAAAGCCGGGTGTGGACGTAATCGACGATCGCCTGCACCCGCGCCCAGCCGGAGGGCAGATGGCCGAAGAGCCGCCAGGCGAGGTCGCTGAGGTGATCGGTTTCACAATAGCGGCTGCCGAGCAGATAGACGAGCACATCGTCCGGCAGGTCCGCCACGGGCGTCTCGCGCGCCAGCGTGTTGACCTCGTCGGCCTCGCCGCGATCCTCGACCGCGGCGTCATAGAGGATGCGGAAGCCGCCGGCCGGCGCAGTGAAGCGCCGGCAGATGTTGCCGTGGCGATCGCGATAGGTCCGGGTCGGCACCGAGGGCGACGTCAGCACACGCGTCTGCCGCTTGATGTCCGGCTGGCGATCGGGATGGATGTCGAGCAGCGAAATGACAGGCGTCGCGGCGACGCATTCGATGGCGATTTCATAGCCGAGCCGGATCAGCATCGCATTCCCCTTCGTGATTTCTGGAAAACCCGGCGATCAACGCGGCAGAGGGGCAGGTAGTTCCTCCGGCAAGTCGAAATGGCCGGCACGCGGCTTCTCACGCGGCGCCGGCCGGTTTAGGGTGGGCCACGTTTCGCCCTCCCCGAAAACGAATCTCCAGGACATCCGATGTTTGCAGGCAGAAAGTTCGCCGCCTTCCTATTCGACATGGACGGCACGGTCCTCAACTCCATTGCCGCCGCGGAACGGGTTTGGACCGGATGGGCGGAGCGTCACGGGCTCGACGTGGCCACTTTCCTGCCGACGATCCATGGCAAGCGGGCCATCGAGACGATCGCCGGACTGAGACTTCCGGACATCGACCCGGTGGCCGAGGCGCTCGCCCTGCTGAAAGCCGAGGCAGCCGATCTCGAAGGCATTGTCCCGATCCCTGGCGCGGTGGCGTTCCTCAACTCGTTGCCGCCGGAGCGCTGGGCCATTGTCACCTCCGCGCCGCGCGAGCTGGCGCTGCTGCGCATGCGGGCGGCCGGCATTCCGATGCCCCGCACGATGGTCACGGGGGAAGAGGTCACTCACGGCAAGCCGGCGCCTGACTGCTTCCTGCTGGGGGCCGGGCGGCTCGGCGTCGAGGCGAGCGACTGCCTCATCTTCGAGGACGCGCCGGCGGGCATCGCGGCGGCGGAGGCCTCCGGCGGCTCGGTGATGGTGATCAGCGCCACGCACGTCCATCCGGTCGTAACGGCGCACCCGGCAATCCACTCCTATCAGGAAATCGCGGTCGCGGTCGATGACAGCGGCTCAATAGCACTGTCGGCGGCGCGCGCCGCGGCCTAGAATATCGGCAGAAGCCTAGAAATCGCTCGTCAG
>JBFLWR010000001.1:0-9982 GCA_040755925.1 Pseudomonadota bacterium | reverse complement strand
AGCGCCGGCAGGCGCGGCGCCAGCCACAGCTGCGCGATCGAAGGCAGCGCCGCGATGCTGACCTGCGGCCTCGGCGCCGAGGCGCGCAACTCCTGCACGGCAAGGCCCATGGCGTCGAAGGCGGTGGAGAAAGCGGGCAGCGCAGCACGGCCGGCCTCGGTGAGGTGCAGGCCTTGCGGATGACGCACGAAGAGAGCCGAGCCGAGCCATGCCTCCAAAGCCTTGACCTGATGCGAGATCGCCGCCGCCGTGACGCCGAGCTCTTCCGCCGCCTTGGCGAAGCCTTCATGCCGCGCCGCCGCCTCGAAGGCCCTCAACGCATTGAGCGGCGGCATGCGGGGTCGCGGCGGTTTGACGGCCATCGTCCGGCTTTCCCAAAGCTGTCCGCGGCCGGCACCGGCCGCGGCGACACTCGATAGGCTGGCGGCCAGTCCTCCAGTTCCTCGAGCTTATTTGAGCGGCACCGGGGTCAGCTTGCCGTCGACCTTACGCCATTCAAATACGACGAAGCCTGGCTGCTTGATATCCCCCTTTTCGTCATAGGAGATCGCGCCAAGCACGGTCGGGATCGTGGCGCCCGAATGGAGATAGTCGGACGCGGCCTTGGGGTCCTCGGCCCTGGCCCCGGCGATCGCCTCGGCGAGGATCTGGGTCGCCGCATAGGCATAGAGCGTGACCGCTTCGGTGGGCACGTTCTTGGCCTTCAGGTCGGCCACCGCATCCTTGGCCTCGGGGAAGGTTGCCGGATCGGGGAAGGACGTCATCAGCGTGCCGGCCGCGCCGTCGCCGCCAATGGCGCCGAACTCGCTGTTGGAGATGCCGTCGCCGCCCATCAGGATCGTCTTCACGCCCTGGTCGTGCATCTGGCGCACGATCAGCCCGGCCTCGGTGTGCTGGCCGCCGTAATACAGAAGATCGGCGCCGGATTCCTTGATCCTGGCGACGAGCGCGCTGTAGTCCTTCTCACCGGGGTTTATCTCCTCGTGCAGCACTTCCTTGCCGCCACCGGCATTGTAAGCCTTGGCCATCTCGTCGGCGAGGCCCTTGCCCGCCGTCGACTTGTCGTCGACGATCGCGACCTTCTTGTCCTTGAAGCGCTCGAGCACGAATTTCGCCGCGATGATGCCTTGCTGGTCGTCCCGGCCGCAGGCGCGGAATGCATCCCACAGGCCGCGCTCGGTGACCATCGGGTTGGTCGCCGTCGGCGTGACGAACAGGATGCCGTTTTCGGCATAGACTTCGGAAGCCGGAATGGTGACACCGGAATTATAGTGGCCGACGACGTAACGCACGCCGTCCGCGACGAACTTGTTGGCGACCGACACGCCCTGCTTGGGGTCGGAGACATCGTCGCCGACCGAGACGGAAAGCTTCTGGCCGAGCACGCCGCCATTGGCGTTGATGCGCGCCACCGCCGTCTCGACGCCGACGCGGTATTGCTCGCCATAGGCGGCGTTCGGCCCCGACATCGGGCCGGCGACGCCCAGCACGATATCGGCCCTGGCGGCGCCGGCCGTGGCAGCCGTCATCAGGGCAGCAGTCATCAATCGCAGAATCATGCGCATTTTGGTTCCCCTTGTTTTACGAAGCGGGCTCGCTGCCCGCGGGTTCAGGCGCTCAGCTCACGAAATGCAGTGTCGTGAACCGGCGCCGGAATTGGCTGACATCCCTGGCGACGTCCTCTGCCGCGTCGTTGCCGCGCAGCCCCCTGGCGATGAGGGAGGCGAGTTCCGGCATGTCTTTCTCGGTCATGCCCCAGCGCACGATCTCCGGCGTGCCGATGCGCAAACCGTTCATGTCGCCCTCGACCGCGGCGACCGGCAGGCCGATGCCGCAGGCAAGGATGTTGGCGCGCCGCAGTCGCTTCGCCGCCGCCTGGCCGCCGCCAAATGCGGCCGCTTCGATGGCGAACTGGTGCGAGGTTGTATGGCCCCTCGCCGTCGAGAACACCGGCAGGCCGCGATCGGCGAGCTCCTTGGCCAGCGCCTTGGCGGTACCCGCCATGGCGGCGGCATAGGCGCGGCCATGCTCCTTCCAGTCGAGCATGGTGATGGCCAAGGCGGCGGATTTCGCCGCGTCGAAATTCGCGGTCATGCCAGGGAAGGCGATGCGGTCGAGCTTTTCAGCGACAGCCGCGTCGTTGGTGACAATCAGGCCCGAGGGCGGGCCGCCGAGGCTCTTGTAGGTGCTCATCGTCATCAGGTGGGCGCCCTCTTCCAGCGGCTGCTGCCAGGCGTGGCCGGCGATCATGCCGCAGAGGTGCGCGGCGTCGAACAGCACCAGCGCGCCGACCTCGTCGGCGATCGCCCTGATCTCGCGGATGGGATGCGGCAGGAGGTTGAGGCTGCTGCCGATGGTGATCATCTTCGGCCGCACCGAACGGGCAAGCTCGCGCAGCTTGCCGACATCGACCGTGTAGCCATCGGCATCGACGGGTGCGGCATGGATCTCCAGCCCATAGAGGCCGGCGCAGCCCGCCCTGTGATGCGTGACATGGCCGCCGATCGCCGGCGGCGGCGCGATGATGGCGTCGCCGGCCCGCGCCGCAAGCATGAAGGCATAGAGGTTGGCGATGGCGCCTGACGGCACGCGGATCTCGGCATAACGGGCGCCGAACACTTCCGCCGCGAGTTCCGCCGCGATGACCTCGATGCGCTCGACGCCTTCCAGCCCCATCTCGTATTTGTCGCCGGGATAGCCGAGCGACGGCCGCGAGCCGAGCCCCGAGGCAAGCGCTGCCTCGGCCTTGGGGTTCATGACATTGGTCGCCGGATTGAGGTTGATGGCGTCAGCCTCATGGATCCGCCGGTTGAGCGCGATGCCGTCCTCGATGGCCGCAAGCACGGCGGCGCTGCCCTGCCCGCTGGTTGTCCTGGCGAGATCCTGGACGAAATCCTCGCTATGCGCGGGAACCCAGGGCCTGCGGGCAAGAGCGGTCATTTACGCCTCCATGCGAGATCGGATGACGCATGGTGGCGCGGACGGCATCCCTCGCGCAAACGAGGAGTTCTAGCGGTTAGGCTTAGATTTTTTAGGGGTAGCGAGATGTGTTGCGCCTCCCCCGCCATGCCGCCAGCGCTTCGCGCAGATCGTCGGTCGGCGCCATGCGGGCGAACTGCCCGGCTTCCACCTGCAGACCTTCGGCGATGCTCTGGTTGAGGCCGCGCGCGACGGCGGTGAGGATGCTCGCCACCGCCGCCGGCGAATGGCTGACGACGCGGTGGGCGAGGTCCAGGGCGGCCGGCATCAGGTCCTCATGCGGCACCACCTGGTTGACGAGGCCGAGTTCAAGCGCCCGCGCGGGGGAGAACGGTTCGCCGGTGAGGAGCAGTTCCAGCGCGCGCTTGCGGCCGGCGAGCCTCGGTAGTCGCTGCGTGCCGCCGAAGGTCGGCGGCATGGCGAGCCTGATCTCTGGCTTGGCGAAGGAGGCGCGCTTGCTGGCGATCGCCAGCGGCACGGCTTCGGTGATCTCGCAGCCGCCGCCGAAAGCGATGCCGTTGACCGCGGCGATCACCGGTTTGCGGAAGGCTTCCAGCCGCGCCGTCAGCTGCTGGCCACGCATGACGAAATCGCGCAGCGCCACGTCGGTGCCCTTGGCCACGCTTTGGGAGAACTCGTGGATGTCTGCGCCGGCGGAAAAGGCGCGCTCGCCAGCGCCGGTGAGGATGACGGCGCGCACAGCATCGTCGGTTTCGATCTCATCGAGGATCGCTAGCAGCCGGTCGATCAGGGCGTAATTCAACGCGTTCAGCTTTTCCGGGCGATTGAGGGTGAGGATCGCGACGCGGTCGCGGGTTTCGCTCAAGATCGGCTCGTTCATGTCTCTTCTCCTTGGTCATCGTTCGGCCGAACAAGGAGCAGGCTTTCGATTGCTTGTATATTCACTAGTCGGTATACTTTTGGGATGGACGAAAAGCCCAACCCGACCCGAAAACGCCTCGTCGATGCGGCCACCAAGCTGTTCTATGCCGAGGGAATCGGCCGCGTCAGCGTCGACGCGGTGGCCGAGAAAGCGGGGCTGACCAAGCGCACGCTCTACTATCACTTCAAGAGCAAGGACGACCTGATCACCGCCTATCTCGACGGCCGCGACCAGCCGAACCTTGAGCAGATGGCCGGCTGGTTCGACGCCGCGCAAGGCGGCGCGGACAAGAAGGTGGCGGCGATCTTCACCAACCTGGCGCGGGTGGCGCGTCATCCCAAATGGAAGGGCTGCGGCTTCCTGCGCACGGCGGCGGAGCTCGCGTCGATGCCAGGCCATCCGGCGGTCAAGGCCGGATCCCGCCACAAGACGAAGTTCGAGAAATGGCTGGCGGGCGAGCTTTCAAGCCACGGCGTGCGCGAGCCGAAGATGCTGGCGCGCGAGATCGTGCTTCTGATGGACGGCGCCTTTTCCAGCATGCTGATCCATCACGACCCCGACTACATCACCGCCGCCGGCCACGCCGCGGCAACGCTTGTGCGGGCGAGGATGACCGACGCGGCCGCCTGACTCGCGCTCGGCTGATGAAGGGTCTGGAATGAAGTTTCAGCAGCCCCGAGTAGAGGTTTAATTGAATTCGCGGCGGCGTCGGCCTATACGTCGCGGCCATGGAAACCATAGCCAGCGCCCAAAAAGAGATCATTCCGCTTTCCGTCCGCAAGCCTGATGCCGGACGGGCAGCGCCGTTCCTGCCGATGAGCCGCGCCGAGATGACGGCGCTCGGCTGGGATGAATGCGACATCGTGCTCGTCACGGGCGACGCCTATGTGGATCATCCGAGCTTCGGCATGGCGATCATCGGCCGCCTGCTCGAATCCCAGGGTTTTCGCGTCGGCATCATCTCGCAGCCCGACTGGCAGTCGGCAGAGCCGTTCAAGGCGCTGGGCAGGCCAAGGCTGTTCTTCGGCGTCACCGGCGGCAACCTCGATTCCATGGTCAACCGCTACACCTCGGACCGCAAGCTGCGCCACGACGACGCCTATACTGCGGGTGGCGAAGGCGGCAAGCGGCCGGACCGCTGCACGATCGTCTATACGCAGCGCTGCCGCGAGGCCTACAAGGACGTGCCTATCGTGCTGGGCGGCATCGAGGCCTCGCTGCGCCGCATCGCCCATTACGACTACTGGTCCGACAAGGTGCGCCGCTCGATCCTGGCCGATGCCAAGGCCGACCTGTTGATCTACGGCAATGCCGAGCGCGCCGTCGTCGAAGTGGCGAACCGGATGGCCGCCGGCGACGCGCCGCGCGATCTCGATACCATCAGGGGCGTCGCCCTGTTCCGCCGCGTGCCCGAGCATTTTACGGAACTTCACGCCGACGATCTCGATTCCGCCGACGAGGGCGCCAGCCGCAAGCCCGGCGACACCGTGATCCGGCTGCCTTCGTTCGAACAGGTCGAGGGCGATCGCGATGCCTATGCCCGCGCCTCGCGCGTGCTGCATCGCGAGGCAAACCCCGGCAATGCGCGCCCGCTCGTCCAGCGCCATGGCGACCGCGACCTGTGGCTCAACCCGCCGCCCATCCCGCTGACTTCCGAGGAGATGGACGCCGTCTACGACCTGCCCTACGCGCGCGCGCCGCACCCGTCCTACGGCAACGCCAAGATCCCCGCCTGGGACATGATAAAGTTCTCGGTGACGGTGATGCGCGGCTGCTTCGGCGGCTGCACCTTCTGCTCGATCACCGAGCACGAGGGCCGCATCATCCAGAACCGCTCCGAGGGCTCGATCCTGCGCGAGATCGAGAAGATCCGCGACAAGACCCCTGGCTTCACCGGCGTGATCTCCGATATCGGCGGACCGACCGCCAACATGTACCGGATGGCCTGCAAGGATCCCAAGATCGAGGCGGCCTGCCGCCTGCCGTCCTGCGTGTTCCCCGACATCTGCCCCAACCTCAACACATCGCATGACGACCTGATCCGGCTCTACCGCAAGGTGCGCGAGGTCAAGGGCGTCAAGAAGGTGATGGTCGCCTCCGGCGTGCGCTACGACCTCGCCGTCAAGAGCCCCGAATATGTCAAGGAACTGGTGACCCACCACGTCGGCGGCTACCTCAAGATCGCGCCCGAGCACACCGAGCGCGGGCCGCTCGACAAGATGATGAAGCCCGGCATCGGCACCTATGACAAGTTCAAGGAGATGTTCGACGCAGCCGCCAAGGAAGCCGGCAAGAAATACTACCTCATTCCGTATTTCATCGCCGCCCATCCCGGCACGACCGACGAGGACATGCTGCACCTGGCGCTGTGGCTGAAGAAGAACCGCTACCGCGCCGACCAGGTGCAGACCTTCCTGCCCTCGCCGATGGCGACCGCGACGGCGATGTACCACACCGGCGTCAACACGCTGAAGGGCGTGCGGCGTGGCGCGACAGACAAGGTCGAGACCGTTCGCGGCGGGCGGCAGCGCCGGCTGCACAAGGCGTTCCTGCGCTACCACGACCCCGACAATTGGCCATTGCTGCGCGATGCCTTGAAGGAGATGGGTCGCGCCGACCTCATCGGCCCTCGCCCCGAACAGCTCATACCCGCCCACCAGCCGCCCGGAACCGGCAAGGCCGCCGGCACGAAGCGCCCCATGCGGCCGATAGGCAGGGGGCAGAGGTTCACCACCAAGGGCGTGCCCTTTCTGAAGAAGTGAACCGATAGTGGATGGTGATCTCTCCATAGCGTACCCTTCAGCGTGCTGACATGCCGGGTAGAGACGACATCGATCGTGAGCGGCATCGTGCTCACGAGGCTCTCCAGCAACCGGTGATGGCCGATCTGCAAGCGTCACAGGTGATTGCGAAATATACGGTGAACATTGACCAGCAGAGCAACAGGACGTAGCCTTTCATCAGAGGCCACGTCCTCCACTCTCTGCGAGCGAAAATGTCCGGGACGGCCCGGCGGTTAGACCGCCGGAGTTTCCATTTTGAATCGCCACTTCCCGCAGCTTGTGCTGGTTCTCGTCGCCACGTTGTTCGCCCTGCGCGTCTCGGTCTACTATGACATCGACGGCGCGCCCGCTTTGATCGCGTTCGGCTTTCTGTTGGGTGCCGTTGGGCTTGCCATCCAGTTCCTGTCGCGGAAGCCGCCGCGAGGCCGTGACTAGTTGGCAACGGTTATTGGCGGTGACCAGCGCACAGGATAACAATCTGCCGAGTGCCGCTAGGGTTTCTCCAGCTCTGTATGCACAACCCCAAGTCGCCAATGGGGGCAGCTTGCAGAACGGCACCTAACTGCGTTTGACTGACGCCAAGACCTGATCGTCTGGTTCCCGGCCATTCGCGGCCCCGCCTGGGTGCGAAGCCTCCCGTTGCATGACAGCGGCGAAGAAGCCGTCGGTGCCATTACGCGCGGGTGTCAGTGACAGGTAGTCCGGGCCGGCCGAACCCATCAGTTGTGGCGCGGCCTCTCTTAGCGCCACGGCGCGAAAGGCGGGATGCGCGGCGAGGAAAGCGGCGACCTGTTCCTCATTCTCCTGCGGCAGCAAGGAGCATGTCGCGTAGACCAGCAGTCCGCCGGGTTTCACCAGACGCGCCGCGCTCGCCAGGATACGGGCCTGCAACGCCACGAGATTGTCCAGCCCCTGTTCCTCCGCCGCGCGCCAGCGTGCGTCGGGATTGCGCCGCCATGTGCCGGTGCCGGTGCATGGCGCGTCCACCAGCACGCGGTCATAACCGCCCTTGTGGCGCTTGACCCACTTATCCGACTCGCTGGCCAGGAGCCGGGTCTCGATATTGTGCAGCCCTGCCCGCCGGAAGCGCTCGGCGCCGCGCTTCAAGCGGCCCTCCATGACGTCGCAGGCGACGACGTGGCCCTTGTTGTTCATCTGCGAGGCGATGGCCAGCGTCTTGCCGCCGGCTCCGGCGCAGAAATCGACCACGCGGTCGCCCGGCTGGGCATCGACCAGCATGGCGACAAGCTGCGAGCCCTCGTCCTGGATCTCGACCTCGCCGGTTTTGAGCATCGGCAGGCCGGCCAGCGATGGGCGTTCATCCACGCGAATGCCGTAGGGAGCCATGGCCGACGGCTGCGCTTGCAAGCCAAGATCCTTCAATGCGCCGAGCATGGCCTCGCGCGTCGACCTGATCGGATTGACGCGCAGGTCGAGCGGCGCCGGCGTCAGAAGCGCCGCCATCTCGGTCCCGAACGCTTGCCCGAAACGGCGCCGCAGCGGACCAGCCGCCCAGGACGGGCATTCAAGGCGCACCTCTTCCGGCATGCCGGGGTGGTCGATCGTGCATCCCTGCAATTTGACCAGCAGCGCGTGCTCGTGATCCGTCAGGGGGGCAGGCGCGAATTTCGCGCCATCGAACAGGCGTTTGATCTGATCGGGCGCCCTGCCTTCCTTCAGCGTGAGCCATGCGAGCAGACGGTTGCGGGCAACATCCTCGCGCCCATGCCTGGCCAGCCACCAGCCAAGCCGCGCATGGTGCCTGAGAAGCGCATAGAGCAGCTCCAGAATCTGGCCACGGTCCCTGTCGCCGATATAGCGTCGTGCCCGAAACCAGGCCGAGACGACAGCATCGGCGGGACGCGCGACGCTGTCGACTTCATGCATGAGTTCGATTGTGGCTTGCAGGCGGACGGATGGGTTCACGGAACGGGGAGCAGGTTGGAAAAGCGGCTATATAGGCGATGGAGGTGCTGCTGGCTATTGTCTGGGCGTGTCGCGCCTGCCACCGGCTGCAATACGTCGGCCTGGAACCTGCGCTGCCGCTAAGGCATCCGACGTGTTGATCGCGGCCGACAACTGGGTCGGCGAATTGGAATGAACCGCAACTCCAGCAATCCGCGCCAGAGCAAATTGCACGCCGGCTTACAGGCTGTGCGCAGCAGAGCCAATTCCCTTGCGATGTCGCCGCGCTTACGACAGGATTGCCGCAACTGGAGCTTAGCCTAATGACGCCAGATACCTTGCGACGCGACCACCCGCCACTCGACACTCCGCCCGTGCAATACCTGAACCTGGACCCGTCGCTTTATGTCCGCGATGACATCTGGCAGCAGGAACGGCGCAGCATCTTCGCGCACACCTGGCAGTTCATGGGGCCTGTCGCCGCGGTCGCGACGTCCGGTCAATACCTTGCCATCGACATCGCCGGCACGCCGGTCTTCGCCATCCGGGGCCGGGACGGGACCTTGCGCGGATTCAAGAACGTCTGCCGCCACCGGGGGGCGAAACTTCTGGCCGATGGCGCCGGCAAATGCGGGCTGATCGTTTGTCCCTATCACAAATGGTCCTTTGCCGACACCGGACGGCTGGTGCAGGCCCCATGGTATGGCAAGGATCCCGCGATCATCCCCGAAGACTGGCCGCTGGAGACGGTGCAGTTGTCCGAATGGCGCGGGCTGCTCTTCGCGGCACTCGACCCGAAGGAAAGCCTTCTGGATCAACTTGGCTCTCTGCCCGCCGAACTGGCGGACGAGCCGTTGGAGACCTATGCCGCCACCGATCAGGCCACTGTCAGCTTTGCGGCGAACTGGAAGATCTACACCGACAATTTCGTCGAAGGCTACCACATCCCTGGCACGCATCCCTCGTTCTACGCCGCCATCGACTTCGAAGCTTTCCAGACCACCGCCCATCCCGGTTATGTCCGGATGACCGCACCGCCGAAAGACGGTCTGTTCTATCGCGGCAAATGGCTTTGGATGTGGCCGAACTGGACGCTGTCGCTTTTCGATGGCGGCATGAACGTCAGCCGGATCAACCCGACCTCGCCGCATCACACAGACCAGCACTACCATTTCTTCTTTGCTGACACCTCTGCAGAAGCATCCGAGAGCAGGGCGAAATCTGTGCAAGGCACCCTGGCCGTCGTACGCGAGGACTACACCATCTGCGCCGATACGCATCGCAACTATGCCGCAGGGGCCTATAGCTCCGGCCCGCTCTCGGGGCGGCATGAGCGGGGAGTGCAGTATTTCCAGGAACGGGTCGCTGCGGCACTAGGGCTGTGACCGCCCCTGGCGTCCGGATAGCGCTCCAGCTGGGCGCCGGCACGAGA